>SKSD01000083.1 GCA_007118145.1 Halobacteriales archaeon | reverse complement strand
TATTGGCGGCCACGATATCGCCCCGTTGATCGGTCACCGTCTGCGATCGCAGCGGATATCGCTGATACCTTCCAGACCATCGTCGCAGAGCGGCTCCGAGACGACCGATCATACGGTCTCATGTTGAGTGGAGGGAGTGACTCACGACTAGTTCTAGCGTCGATGTTGGGTGCAAATCGAGCACCAACCACCCACCACCTGACCAATTGGCGGAGTATGGAAACCCGCATCACCGAGCGTGTCGCCGATGAGGCAGCGGTTGAGCTAAAACTCCTCGAACGTGACCGTGACTATCACGAACGGCTACTCTCATCTGTACCAGAGACAACAAATTTCGTGGGTGCGTTCGACCAGTCGATAGCCGCCGGCTTCGCTTCGGCACTCGCCGATGTCGATGTGGTCGTTACTGGTTACCTGGGAGATACGCTGTTCGGTCGGTATCCACTCTATCTCCCGACACCGACATATCCTGTCCCTGCACGATTCGAGCAACAGGTGGGCTCGGTGTCTGAGTACATCGCCCGATATCTCGACCGGTATGCCACCCCCGCGACCGTCCCCGAGTTCCTCGATACACCGCCGGTCGACCAGGTCCTCAAGCGCCATATCGAACAAGCTGGGTCGTCGGTCGTCCATCACGGTATCCGATATGACTCTCTCCGGGAGTTACAGCTGTTTGAGTACTATCCCCTCACGAACCAGTCCGCCTCATCGAACACGGACAGTATCCGTCGGATCACCGAACACTGGTCACCGTTTTTCGACATCAGGCTACTCGACTTGCACCTTACCGTGCCTGTCGACACTAGGATTCGTTCGAACTTGATCGAACACGCCGTGACGAAGGTATCACCCGAGCTGGCCAGCATCCCACACGCGACGACTCGCATGCCGCTCGCTACCTCAACCGGTCTGCATCCCAGATTTGTCATATCTGCAGCTAAAGGTATCCTCCATCGACAGCTCAGGTCACCCCGACCGCCTGCAGCGTATCTCGGTCACGGGCCATGGATGGACGAGGCTGCACTGATCAGGGAACATGACTTCATCGAACGTTCGATCGAGCGAAATGCTGACGTGATCGATGGGCTCTCATTCCTCGATAGAGACGCCATCGATACCTACTATCAGGCGCATCTCGATGGTGAGAATCACTGGCGGGGACTGTACATACTTGCAACGTTGCTGGAGTCACCGATCGCTCACCACCTCAGCAGCGGGGTATAAATCTCACCTCGACCGCGTGTTCGCTATCACGGCCTGAGAGCGCTGGATCAGGTTGTGCTCAGGGGCTAATCCCACGTGAAAAATCAGGATAAATTACCATCGAATACACCATTTAATCGTGATAATTCAGCAGTTACAGGCGTCCTATGACCAGAATTCGATTCCGGAACCAGTAAGGTTTTCATGCAACCAGCGTCATGTGAATCTATGCAGGGGCCGCCAGTCGTTGATGAGCTACAACCTCCCAATCGTACACTCATGGGTCCAGGGCCAAGTGACGTGCATCCACGCGTACTTGGCGCCATGAACAAACCGTTGCTCGGCCACCTCGATACAGCCTTCCTCGAGGTCATGGACGAGGTACAGGAACTGCTCAGGTACGTGTTCCAGACATCGAACGAGTTCACCATCCCAGTCAGTGGGACCGGTTCGGCAGCGATGGAATCAGTCATCACGAGTCTGGTCAGCCCGGGTGATGTCGTCCTCATCGCAGAGAACGGTTATTTCGGTGATCGCATGGCGGAGATGGCAGCCCGAGCAGGTGGCGAGGTGAGCCGCATCTCAGCACCATGGGGCGAGCCTCTCGACACCGGATCGGCAGAACGTGCACTCAAGCAGGTAGACCCCGATCTATTCGGATTCGTCCATATGGAGACAAGTACAGGGGTGTTGCAACCCGAGGTGGCCACCCTCACTGAGCTTGCCCACGAGGCAGGTGCGCTCACCATCATCGATACGGTCGCCTCACTCGGTGGGGTCGAGTTCCGAACCGACGACTGGGATGTTGACGTTGTGTACTCCGGTGCGCAAAAGTGCCTCTCGTGCCCACCTGGTGTGAGCCCGGTGACGCTATCTGATACAGCACGTGATCGTCTCCTTGATCGGACTGATACACCTCGGTCGTGGTATCTCGATCTTGCCTTGCTCGCGGAGTACTGGGGAGACGAACGCACGTATCACCACACGGCGCCGATATCGAACGTATATGCGCTTCGTGAGTCACTCCGAATCGTTGCAGAGGAAGGTCTCGAACAGCGGTGGGAACGACACGAACGGGTCGCCTCGGGATTGCAGGTGGGTCTCGAGGCACTTGGGTTGGATCTCGCCACTGACGAGGCACATTGGTCACCATCACTCACGACAGTGCACGTACCAGACGGTGTCGATCCAGATACGGTCATCAGTCGCTTACTCGCTGAGTACGGGATCGAGATCGCCGGTGGGCTGGGTAACCTCGCCGGTGAGATATTCAGAATCGGCTGCATGGGGTACTCCGCACGATCGGCGAATGTCCTTCACCTCATATCTGCGCTTGGACAACTCCTTGCCGACGAGGGTGCCAAGGTAGATGTCGATGCTGGGGTCGCTGCAGCGAGTGGGGTGCTCAGTGACGGCTCGGATCAGACGCATGAGCCCTCGGTACCGATGTGATGACGGCGATCGTAGTAGCAACATTGTCGATCCTGTCTCGAGCAAAGACTGTAGGATAGAGGCATGCACATTGGTGTGATCGGAGCTGGGATTATCGGAATCTCCGTGGCCTACCACCTGGCCGACCGTGGGATGGAGGTGACCGTCTTCGATAAGGGCAGACCTGGGATGGGCAGTACCGGACGTGCCAACGGTGGCATCCGTGCGCAGTTCACCTCACCGATCAACGTCGCGCTCTCACAACGTAGTATCGAGGTATGGGAGACGTTCGAAGACGTGTTCGAGACCGATATCGCGTATCGGCGACCGGGATATCTCTTCCTCGCCCGAGAGACCACCACAGCGAGGCGATTTCAGGAGAACGTCGAGACACAGCGTGCATTCGATGTGCCAAGCACGTATCTCGACCCAGCTGACGCGACCGATATTTGTCCCGGATTATCCGCAGAGCACTTCGTTGGGGCCACCTACTCGCCGGAGGATGGCTTTGCCGATCCTCATCTCGCCTTACAGGGATATCTCGCTCAAGCCACAGACCTCGGGGTTGACATCTGCGGGAAGACCGCTGTCACCGATATCGTCACGGACGGTGATGGGGTTGTCCGTGCTATCGAGACCTCGCATGGGACTCATGCGGCTGATTTCGCCATCAATGCGGCTGGTCCATGGGCCACGCAGGTGGCGAGATTCATCGGTCAGACCATTCCGGTGTCACCACGGAGACGAGCCCTCGCCGTACTCGAACCAGAGGTTGAGGTACCCGATTCGGTCCCGCTCACGGTGGATGTCGATCAGGATACACACTTTCGACCCGAACGAGATGGAAACGTCGTCGCCGGTGGCTTCTTCGACGAGACCGATCCCGATCAAGATCCAGACCGGTGGTCTGAGAGTGTCTCACTCGACTGGGCTGCAACGCTGATCGAACGCCTCTCCACCTGTGCTGATTACTTCGGTGAAGATACCCTTTATCGCCGCGGCTGGGCGGGTCTGTATGCGGTCACGCCTGATCATCATCCCATTATCGAGGAGGCCAGTCCAGGCTTCATCAACGTCGTTGGCTTCTCAGGACACGGCTTCATGCACAGCCCTGCAACAGGTCAGGTGGTGGCAGATCTCGTCGAGCGAGGTGAGACTTCAATCGTCGACCTCGCCAAGCTCGATGCAGGTCGATTCGAACGTGGTGACCAGCTCACCGAGCGTACGATCCTCGATTGATCGATCCTACGTCGTTGATGCGGAGTCCGCATCGAACGTCCCAGCCCTGAGCTCAGCACGTTCTGATGCGTCGCTGAACTCCTCGACCTGCTCACGTTGCTCACCTGGATAGAGCAGACAACGTACCTGATGATCATCATCGACCTGGGAGAGCACCGGGTCGACCTTGTCACATGCTCCGAAGCGTTTGTGGCAACGTGGATGGAATGAACACCCGGCCGGTGGGTTGACCGGATCTGGTGGCTCACCCGTCGCCTTGGCCGCATCGGGACGCATCGACTGCTCCTCACTCTCGATGATCGGGATCGCCGACAACAACTGTTCAGTGTAGGGGTTGTGTGGATTCTCGAATATTTGGTCGGTTGGAGCAACCTCCATGAATTCACCGAGGTACATAACCGCGATGCGGTCGGCGATATTCTTGACCAGGCTCAGGTCGTGACTGATCACAATATAGGTGAGGTCGAGCTCCTCCTGGAGGCGGTCGAGTAGCGAGATGACCTTCACCTGAACGCTGACGTCGAGAGCACTTGTTGGTTCGTCGAGGATGACGACCTGCGGGTTGAGGATCAACGCCCTGACGATCGCCACACGTTGTTTCTGTCCGCCGGAGAGTTCGTTCGGATATCGATACAGGAACTCCTCGGGAAGGTCGACGAGTTCGAGCATCTCGGCGATTCGACGTCGCCGCTCACGCTTTGAGCCGATCCCGTGGACGACGAGAGGGTCGGCGACGATGTTCTTCACCCTCCGGCGGGGGTTCAACGATGATGATGGGTCCTGGTAGACTACTTGAAGCTCGCGTCTGATTGATTTGAGCTGTTTCGAGCCGAGGGATGAGATATCGCGACCATCGAAGACGATCTCACCCGATGTCGGCTTGAGCAACCTGGCAACGACCTTGCCGAGGGTGGTCTTTCCACAGCCACTCTCACCGACGATCGCAAAGGTCTCTCCGGGTTCTAATGTGAAATCAACCCCATCGACGGCCTTGACGTGTGCCTGCGTGCGGTTGAGAATCCCACCCTTGATGGGAAAGTGCTTTTTCAGGTTGGATACCTCAAGAAGCGGTTCCTGCTCTGTCTGTTGTTGCTGTGGTGCGCTCATGATGACTCCTCTGAACCGGTCGCAAAGGACGTGTCCCCCTGTGTGGCACCGTAATCGAGATAATCGACCTCATCCTCGGCTATCTCGATCGCGGTTTCCAGGTCTGGTTCGTCATCATAGAGATAGCAATGAACCTCCCGACCATCGACCTCGAACCCACGAGGTGGTTCGCTATCACACGTCCCCTCGATATATGCTGGGCACCTCGGATAGAAACGACAGCCACGGGGCGGTTGCGTGTAATCGGGGATACCACCGGGAATCCCCGAGCTACCGAATCCGGTCAGCTTTGGGATGCTCTCGATGAGGCCGCGTGAGTATGGGTGCAGTGGGTCATCGAACACCTCCTGTGTTTCGCCAGTCTCGACGATCGTACCCGCATACATGACGTAAATCCGATCAGCCAGTTTGCGAGCGACACCGAGGTTGTGGGTGATGTAGAGCATGGACAGATCCTCTTCGACGATCCTCGATTCGAGCAGTTCGAGGATCTGTTCCTGGACGGTCACATCGAGGGCTGTCGTGGGCTCGTCTGCGACGAGGAAGTCTGGCTCGTTGAGCAGTGCCATCGCGATGAGTACACGCTGGCGCATCCCACCTGACAGCTCGTCGGGATACCGGTTCATGACACCAGCTGGGTCGGGAATCTGCAGCCGCTCGAGCATCTCGATGCACTGCTCACGGTAGGCCTCGTTGTTGACCGGTTTCTTCCTCCGGAACGCACCGGTGAGGAGCCGTCGCCAACTGAGCCCCTCCTCGCGATGGTAGTGCAAGACGTCGGTCATCATTTCGCCAATGGTGAAGACCGGGCTGAGATGGCTCATCGGATCCTGGAAGATCATGCTCATGTGGTTCGACTGAATCTCAGTGTGTAACGAGGGGTCATCGAGCAGGTTCTGCCCACGAAATGACACAGTCCCCTCGACGACCTCAGCAGGTGGGCGTCTGAGCGTCCCCATGATGGTCTTGGCGGTGACTGACTTGCCACAGCCCGTCTCACCGACTAGGGCGACGGTCTCACCATCCCCGATGGTGAGGTCGACACCGTTGAGGACTCGATGACGGCCCTCGTAGGAACTGAAGTGTACGGAGAGGTCAGACACGTCGATGATGGTCTCTTTCGTCATCAGTCGACCTCCACGTCGAACATATCCCGCAGTCCGTCACCGAGGAAATTAAACCCGAGGACGATGAGGAAGATGGCTAATCCAGGGAAGGTGGTCAACCACCAACGCCGTGGGAGGTAGTCACGCCCCTGTGCGGTCATCGTCCCCCACTCGGGTGCCGGTGGCTGTGCCCCGAGGCCGAGGAAGCCTAGCCCGGCACCAACGAGGATGGCGTATCCCATGTCCAGACTAAACTTCACCGTGATTGGGGAGAGGATATTCGGGAAGATCTCACGGAACAGGATACGTCGGGTCCCCGAGCCGATACCACGCGCGGCCTGGACATATGTCTCCTCTTTGACTGATAATACCTCACCATAGACAAGTCTCGCATACCACGGCCACCAGACGATCGAGATGGCTATCATCGCGTTACGCAGTCCCGGTTCGAGTGCGACGATTACAGCCAGCGCGAGGACGAGTGCCGGCACAGAGAGGAAGACATCAGCGGTGCGCATCAACACCGTCCCGATCTTACCCCCGTAGTAACCAGCGACGAGCCCGACCGGAATACCGATTCCCATGGCTACGACCAGCACGAAGAGTCCGAGTTGCAATGAGAGCCGACTCCCGAAGATGACTCGGGACAACAAGTCTCTCCCAGCCTGATCGGTCCCCATCGGGTGGTCAAGTGAGGGTGCCTCAAACCGCTGATCGAAGTGCGTGTCGGTGGTCTTGTACCCAGCATCACCCGGGTAGGGTGCGATCCAGGGGGCGAAAATGGCCATGAGTATGAAGAAGATGATGATCCCGAGACCGATGATGGACATCGGATTCTGCCTGAAGCGGTACAACAGACGACGAGCATCCTCGAGGAACCGATCGAACCGACCATCGGACTCGATCGGATCAACTTCCTCAACCGTGCCCTCGGTCATTGTGCATCACCTTGCTTGCGGACCCGCGGGTCCAGGTAGCCGTACATCACGTCGACGAAGAAGTTCGCCAACAGGTACACCAGTCCGATGAAGAGGGTGACACCGACGACGGCATTGATATCGTTGTTGAGGATGGCGTTTACACCGTATCTCGCCATTCCGGGATAGCTGAAGACGATCTCGACGAGGAATGCACCGCCGATGAGGAAGCCGAAATCGAGGCCGGCGATTGTCAGGGTCGAGGTTGATGAGCGTTTGAAGACGTACTTCGACACGAGAAGCTTTTCGGGGATGCTATGAGAGCGTAGCCCATCAACGTACTCCTTGTTGTACTCCTCGATGAAGCTCGACCTGGTCATACGAGTGATGTCAGCAAGGGGTGCGAGTGAGAGTGAGAACGCCGGGAGCCAGAGGTGCCAAAGGACGTTCCTGAACGCATCAACATTCAGTGTCAAGATTGAGTCGAGGAGCAACATTCCGGTGATTCTCGTGTACTCAATATCGCCATAGCGGCCGGTGCTTGGGAACAGCCCTAGATTGAATGCAAAGAACAATTGCAGGAGGATGGCAGCCCAGAATACCGGCATCGAGACGCCGATAAAGGCGATTCCACGACTGAGGTTGTCCTCCCATTTGTCCTTGTTCAGCGCTGAGATAATACCTAACGGGATGCCCAGCACGAGCGCGATGAGCATCGCGAGGATTACCAACTCGAGTGTCGCGGGAAAGAAGATCACGATGTCTGCGGCCACGTCACGACCGGTCGTGATTGAGTGACCAAGTTCGCCCCGTGTGATCCCCTCGAGATACGCGAGGTATTGATACCAAATCGGTTCATCCAGACGCATCTCGGCTTCCAGCTGTGCGACTGCCTCGTCAGAGGCTCGAGGACCCAATGCCATCCTGGCGGGGTTTCCAGGTACAACGCGTGCAAGGACGAAGATAAGCACCGACAGACCGAACAGTACCGGAATGACCTGCAAGAAGCGCCGAATAAGGAACGTTGTGTATCGCATTGGGAGTACTGATACAATCGACTATGTCGATCTGTGTCTACGCAATGTGTTCCTCGTTCGGGCTGGATTCAATGGAGGGAACACCTCCGTCAGCATGCCGTGTGAAACCACACCTAATTCACTCTAAGGATTACCATACCATGAGGTAAAACTATCGGCTTTTATTCCAATAAACAAACATGAATGAATAAGGCCACCGTGTAGGGAAAAGGGGTTCGACCTCCCTAATTAATCATACTAATTCATTATTGTCTTTGGCTGATAAATTTGAACGTAGATACGAAGGTAAAAAACTAAGTCCTCGCTTATGGTACTTGATAGCATGTCCCGAAAACGGGAACGGCTTGCACGCCGTGACGTGATCAAATACGGTGGGGCGCTTGGCATGGGGGGCATCTTCGCTGGATGTCTTGGTGACGATGATACCGACGGTACACCGACACCAGATCAAAAACCTGACAGTTTCGTGTACGCAACATCACAATCTCCTGCATCGATCGATCCCGCTCGATCGCTGGACGAACTAGAGGGGATCATCGCAACGAACGTATACGACTCACTGGCCCGGTACAGTGCAGACTTCCCACCCGAAGTGGTGCCTGCTATCGCCACCGATTGGGAGATCGATGAGGGTGGTGAGATATTCACCTTCGATCTTCGTGACGACGTAGTCTTCCACAACGGTGATGAGCTGACCGCCGAGGACGTGGTCTTCTCCGTCGAGCGGATGATGGAGATTCGAGCAGGACCGTCCTGGATGTGGGATGGCACTATGGAACCTGATGCCGCAACGGCCCTAGGTGATTACCAGGTTGAGATCGAGTTGAATCACACCTACGCTCCATTCGAGGCGACTCTCCCTTGGCTGTTCATCGTGAACAAAGATCAGGTACTCGAACATGAGGAGGATGGCGATCTGGGCGGTGGTTGGCTTGAGGATAACGATGCCGGGAGTGGACCGTACAGACTCAACGAATACGATCGTGGCCAGACGATCGAACTCGGTCGACATGACGACTGGTGGGGTGAGTTCGCAGGGGATACCTTCGAGCAGGTGGACATCGAGATCGGACGTGAGGTCTCGACCACAGTGGGCTTGATGGAAGCTGGAGATGCCCATCTCACCGATCGCTGGCTGCCTGTGACGCTTTATGAAGATCTCGATGAATCTGATATCGTCGAGACACTCGAGACGGCCACGTTCAACACGTACTACGTCTTCCTGCATTCCCAACGGCCACCGCTCGACGATGTCCACGTCCGTCGCGCCATCTCGTATGCGTTCAATTATGAGACTGCGATGGACATCCTCGGAACCGACGACCCGTTCCTCTCACCACTTCCGGAGGGGATGGAGTATCACACGACAGACGGCGTAACCGTCTATGAGCAAGATCTCGAGGCAGCAGAGGCTGAACTGGAACAGTCAGAGTACGACTTAGAGGATATCGAGTTCAATTACGCATACCAACCAGCCATCGAGGCAAACTCCGACATGGGGTTGATGATGCAGGACGAGCTCGGTGATGTCGGTATCACGGTCAACCTAGAGGAGATGACCTGGACGGCGATGGTCGAGAACTCGACGAGTCTCGAGACCGCACCAGACTCGTTCCCACTCTGGGGGCTCATCGAGTATGCCGATCCGGATGCGTACATGTGGTCGCACTACCACAGCAGTCAGATCAACACCTTCCTCAACGGTGGTAAGTACGACAACGAGCACGTCGACCAATTGCTTGTCGACGGTCGCCGGACGATCGACGATGCGCAGCGAGAACAGATCTATACCGAGTTGCAACAGATCATCTCGGCCGATGCACCCGCCATCTTCGTCGCTAACGATATGACCCGATACAGCATCAGTACTGCAGTCTCTGGATTTCAGGACAACGGTATCATGGGGTACACTCACCAGTTCCAGAACATCGAGTTCAGCGGTTAAACATCCCGTTGCCGCCGCGTACCACCCCAGTCGATTTCGTAATCCGGTGTGATTATCACACCGTATGCTTCACGTGCACCATCACGTGAGACGTACCCATCGATCACATCCTGAAGGACTGCCTTGGCATCCCTGTTGAATGGTTCACCAACACCTCCACCCCCACCTGAACGGTTTGAGATGAGATCTCCCGACTGAAACGCACCACGCATCATACCAACGTGGCCTTCTTTGCCGTAGAGATCTGCGTTATCGACGAGTACCTGTATCGGTCCA
The DNA here is from genome assembly GCA_007118145.1 of Halobacteriales archaeon. GTDB lineage: Archaea > Halobacteriota > Halobacteria > Halobacteriales > SKSH01 > SKSH01. The sequence goes on along the minus strand of SKSD01000083.1, from coordinate 29,688 downwards.
TCATCGGCAACATCAAGGACGACGACGTTTTTAACCCCGGGTTGACCACCGTCAATCCCCCAGCCAGCTGAACGGGTCTTTTGCACGATCGAGAGTGCGCCGATCTCGTCAGTGACGCGATAGTCGCGACGGATACCCAGTCCACCTCGGTATCGACCGTGTCCACCTGAATCCTCTCGAAGTGCCAAACGCTCGATGCGGACTGGCGCTCGATGCTCGAACACCTCGATGGGGATGTTACGCACCATGGTCTCCGTGATATGCATCAACGCATTCTGGCCATCGTGGTCGTGTGTCGCACCCCACCCTACGCCGTCGTTGTTCGCCTCGACGAATCCGCGGTCGGTCGTGTCGTCATGTCCGAAGAACATGATGCTACACAGGTCACCCCCCGAACTCGCCGAGACGAGTTCGGGCATGGCATCGGCCAGCGCTTGATACACGACATCGACGGCGAGGATCCCCGTCCATCCAACGAATGTCGGTGCCGGATAGGTCGGTTCAAAGATACTCCCCTCGCGGGTGGTCACGCTAAGCGGTGCATAGTGCCCAGCATTTGTCGTCTCATCTGGTGTCGTGACGGTCTTGAAACAGAGCTTCGCCACACTCGATGCTCCGGGGTCGTTGTATGGGAGCTCGAGTTGATCTGCCGATTCGGAGAAGTCGACATCGAAGCTCGACCCATCGATCGTGACGGTCACGTCGATCGTGATTGGTTGATCGACCCCGGCGACCGGGTCTGCTTCACCCGTTGCAGACCATGTCCCATCGGGGAGTGCACGGACTGCCTCTTCGGCCTGTGCCTCGCCGTGTGCCAGGATGGCGTCGATAGCATGATCGACCGTTGACTGACCATACCGTTCGTACAGTTCTATCACCCGTTGATTCCCTGTGCGCAACGCTGCAATCTGCGCGTTGAGGTCGCCGATGACCTTGTTGGGCAATCTGGAGTTATACTTGATGAGATCGATGATCTCCTGGTCGGGTTCGCCCTGTTTGTACACCTTCGTCCCCGGGAAGATGACACCCTCCTGGTGGACATCGGTCGAGTCGAGGACGTACCCGGGATCCTTCGCACCGAGGTCGAGCCAGTGCGCACGACACGCCGTAAAGCCCCGAAGCGAGTCCCCGTGGAAAATCGGGGCGAAGACGAGGACATCCAACGTGTGTGCATGACTCCAGTAGGGATAGTTCAATAGGGCGATATCACCTGGTTCGAACGCATCGATACCGATCTGCTCCACCCCATTTCGAATCCCTGTATCATTCGCCCCGAGGAAGATGGCGAGCCCAGGTGAATCGCTGATGAGGCGACACTCAGCATCGTAGATGGAGATACCAAAGTCGAGGATCTCGTAGATGATGGAGTTGTAGGCGGTGCGTACCAGCGTCCTGTGCATCTCCCTCGCAGCGGCGGTGAGGTAGTGCTGTATGACAGAGACCGTCGTGGGATCTATCTCATCTGATACGTCACGTACGGCCATCGGTCACCCACCCTGGCACACGATACATCTGTCTCAGATCTCACCGAGGATGGTGTAGATCAATCTGGCAGGTTCGTCACCGACGTTCTCAGACCAATGCTCCACCCCGGGTTGGAGGATGACGACAGACCCTGCTCCAAGGCGATACTCTTCATCGGTGACGAGCTTCAATTCTCCCTCAAGGATAACCGAGATCTCAGCACCTTCATGACTGGTCGTCCCTGAGGGTGGGACACGCTCGCCGGGTTCGATCACGTACGAGCCCACCTGTCCGGTCGGGTCGTCTTGCTCGATGAGTGTGTACGGTTCACCGTGGCTGTCCGGCCAGAGATCAACAAGGTCGTGGATTGTCACCGGGTCCATGAGAGTCCCCTGTGGTGGCTATCAATTAGTGCTGTCGTCAGGTGAGTCATTTGCCGGTGATCGGGATTCATGATTCTGAGTCACCTCTGAGGCTACGGGTGTGCACCCAGTTGATTTCACCGTCAGGATTTACGGCTACACCATAGTCACCGACGGCTCTGGCTCGCGATACGTACCCGTCGATGACATCCTCTCTCACCGACTCGGGATCGCGGGCGAGCGGATCGCCGTATCCTCCACCCCCACCCGATCTGTTCGAGACGACCTCACCAGCTTGGAAACGTCCACGCATCATACCGACCCAACGCTCATCGCCAGCCATTGCCTCAGTATCGTTATCGACGAAAATCTGAATCCTGTCGTCAGCCGATGTCGTAAGGCTGAGGACGACGACGTTCCTCGCGCCTGGCTCACCACCGTCGATACCCCACCCCTCGGTGCGCGTCTTCTTGATGATCGACAGTACGTTTGTCGGCCGGGTGAGGCGGTAATCACGCCTGATACCGAGACCACCACGGTACCTACCTGCACCACCTGAGTCTTTCCTGAGTTCGAGTCGGTCGAATCTGACCGGTGCCTTCGTTTCGAACACCTCTACGGGTATGTTTCGGACCATTGTCTGAACGTAATGCATCTGCGCGTTCGGACCGTCATGTGTATCTGTCGCACCCCAGCCGACCCCCTCGTTGTTCGCCTCGACGAAGCGTCGACCCGATGATGGGTCGGTCTCGTGGAGCATGATCGAACAGATATCACCACCCGTACTCGCCGGGATCAGATTAGGCATACCCTTGGCAAGCGCCTTGAAGATGACGTCAACACCGAGGATCGATGACCAGAGCGTGTACGTCGATGACGGATATCGAGCGTTGAACAGGTTACCCTCGGGAACCACGAGTTCGATCGGTCGGTAGTGACCTGCATTGGTCGTCTCACCAGGGATCGTCAACGCCTTGAGGACGAACTTACACATTGCCTGTGTCCGACCGATCGGTACGTTGATTGGACCTGCGGTCTCGTCGGCTGAGTCGGTGAAATCGAACCGGATGCGATCACCATCGATCGTCACCTCGACACCGATCGGGACCAGTTCGTCACTCACCCCATCGTTATCGACATAATCGGTCGCCGACCACACCCCGTCTTGGAGGTCCTCGATGCCAGCACGTGCAGCTGCCTCACCGTGATCGACGATGGTATCGATACACGCATCGACCATCGTACTCCCGTACTTCTCGTGTAATTCACGCAACCGCTTGCCGCCGGTACGTAAGGCGGCGATCTGCGCATTGAGGTCGCCGATGACCTTATCAGGGATGCGAGAATTGAAGCGTATCAGGTCGAGTATCTCCTCGTTAGCCTCGCCCTGTCTATACACCTTCGTTCCAGGGAACACCAGACCCTCTTGGTGCATATCTGTCGAGTCGAGGACGTAACCGGGGTCTTTCGCACCGAGGTCGAGCCAGTGGGCACGGCTCGCCGTATAGCCGATGAGTTCGCCATCGAGATGTACCGGTGCAAAGAGACAGACATCGAGGATATGTGAGGAGTTCCAGTACGGGTAATTCAGAAGGATGATATCCCCGGGATCGAGGTTCTCCTCACCGACATATTCCACCCCCTTGTCAACGCTGTAATCGTTCGCACCGAGGAAGAGCGACAATCCGGGGGCATCGGCGATCAGGCGGACATCGCGGTCGTACATCGATAGCCCGAAATCGAATATCTCGTAGACGACCGTATTATACGCAGTCCGTGTCAGGGTCCGTTGCATCTCTGTTGCCGCCGAGGTAAGATAGTTTCTCACGACCTCTGTCGTGGCGGCGTCTGGTGTGCTCATCGATTCCCCCGGTCACAATGGAGTGCCCATCGACGCGACCGCGACTGAGAGATGGTCACAACGGTTGCCAGGTACGCGGGCTCTGATTCAACTGCTCACAGCCATCCTCGGTGACGACCACGATATCTTCGACACGAGCCCCGAAGTGACCGTCGAGGTAGATACCTGGTTCGACGCTATGGACCATTCCCGGCTCCAGCAGTCTATCGTTTCCCTCAACGATATACGGTTCCTCGTGCACCTCCAGGCCGAGGCCGTGTCCGGTTCGATGCAGGAACTGTTCACCGTAGCCTGCCTCCTCGATGACCGCTCTCGCGGCGCGGTCTACCTCCTGTGCTTCAATACCCGGTTCCACCGTCTCGATAGCTGCATCAAACGCAGCTCGAACGATTTCGTGAATCTGGGCGAACTCAGCCGGTGGCTCACCTTCGAACACGACCGTCCGCGTCTGATCACCTGGGTAACCATCAACGACCGTCCCGAAGTCCAAGACTACCGGTTCTCCTGCACGGATGGTTCGATCACCGTGTCGATAGTGTGGTTTGGCACCGTTCGGTCCGGAACCGACGATGGGATCGAACGAGAAGCCATGTCCGCCGAGCTCATCGAACCGAGATCGCATCAGGGCAACCACCTCACGTTCGGTCATACCAACGGCATCACTCCCCAGCGCTCGAATCTCGGCACAAACCTCATCGGAGAGTCGTGCTGCCTCTCGAAGCGCGTCGATCTCGGAATCATCCTTTGTGATGCGTAGCTCACCGAGTAACTCGCTGACGAGACGGAACGATGCGGCTGGAAGTGCCTCACGGAGGTCCAGTGTGAACCGTGCGAACATGGTATCATCGATGAGCACGGTTCCATCCGTCCCCGAAAGCCCCACGTCGTCGAACGCCACCTCGACAATCTCCATAGGGTCATCCCCGTCATCCCAAGCGTACACCTGGTCGAGGTAGGTCTCCTCGATGATCTGCTCTTCGTACATCGCCGGGGCCACCATCGCATGACCAGTCGGGGTGACGATGAACAGCAGGTGTCGCTCGGCAGGCTCCTCCTCGAACCCACTCAGGTAGTAGAGGTTCGGGCTCGGAAAGAGGATCAACCCAGCCACGTCTCTGGCCGTGGTGAGCCCTTGGGCACTCACGAGACGACCGTGGAAGATCTCCTGGTCCATGTTCAGCCCCGGCGTTGCTGTGTCGCCTCGTGGTCGATCTCGAGACTATCTGTGATGACCACACCGTAATCCCTGCGAGCACCGTCACGTGTGACGTATCCCTCGATCACATCCTCGAGGACGAGCGCTGGATCGCGCTCGAATGGATCGCCATATCCACCACCACCGCCAGATCGGTTCGAGATGACCTCATCCGGGTGGAACGTCCCTCGGAACATCCCCGCGTACTTGACATCCGCATCTTGTGCGTCGTACAGGTCGTCGAGATCGACATACACCTCAAGTCGCTCCTCCCAGTCGTCATCGAGGTCGAGGACGACCACGTTCTTGGCGCCTGCCTGTCCTCCTTCCATCCCCCACCCCTCGGTCTCGGTCTTTTGGATGATCGAGAGTGCACCGCACGGGTGTGTAAAGCGGTAGTTACGTTCGATACCGAGCCCACCGCGAAGCTTACCCGGCCCACCGGAGTCCTCCCTGAGGCGCAGTGAGTCGAACATGATCGGTGCCTTGTTCTCGAACACCTCGATGGGGATGTTACGTACCATCGTTTCGGTGATATGCATCAACGCGTTCGGGCCATCGCGTTGTTCAGTCGCACCCCAGCCGACTCCCTCGTTGTTCGCCTCGACGAACTGACGACCTGTTTCTGGGTTCTGCCCGTAGAGCATGATGTCACAGAGGTCACCACCGGAACAGGCGGCGACCTTCTCCGGGACGGCCTTGGCGAGTGCCTCGTAGATGATGTCGACAGCGATGATGGCAGGCCAAAGTGTGAATGTCGGGGCAGGATACTGTGCGTTGAACAGGTTACCCTCGGGGGCGGTGACGTGCAGCGGGCGGTACTGTCCCTCGTTCGAATCCTCCTCCGGTGTCGTGATGCTCTTGAAACATAGCTTCGAGATGGTCTGCGTCATCCCGAAGGGGATGTTCCGCGGTGCATCGATCTGATCTGACGACTCGGAGAAATCGATCGTCATCTCATCGCCCTCGATCGTCACGACGGGTTTGATCTTCACCTTGTCGTCCTTGCCAGGTGTCACACTGTCTGCGTAGCCTGTGGCCGACCACTGTCCATCAGGTAACTCCTCGATGGCACGCCGAGCTGTTCGCTCACCATGACCGATGATGGCATCGATACTAGCATCGACCGTCTCGCTTCCATACTTACCATGTAGTTCCTCGAGGCGATCGGCACCGGTCCGGAGGGCGGCAATCTGCGCATTGAGGTCGCCGATGACCTTGTTGGGCAATCTGGAGTTATACTTGATGAGATCGATGATCTCCTGGTCGGGTTCGCCCTGTTTGTACACCTTCGTCCCTGGGAAGATGACACCCTCCTGGTGGACATCAGTCGAGTCGAGGACGTAACCGGGGTCTTTCGCACCGAGATCGAGCCAGTGGGCTCTGCTCGTCGTGTATCCGACGAGTTCGTCATCGTGGAATACCGGCATGAACACCATCACGTCGAGGATGTGTGTCGAACTCCAGTAGGGATAGTTGAGCAAGACGACGTCTCCGGGGTTGAGATTCTCCTCCCCGACGTACTCGACGGCCTTGTCGATGCCGTAGTCGTTGGCACCGAGGAACATCGTCAGGCCTGGCGAGTCCGCGATGAGGTTCCGGTCTGCATCGTAGACCGATATCCCGAAGTCGAGGATCTCGTAGATGATGGTGTTGTATGCAGTTCTGATGAGGGTACGTTGCATCTCAGCTGCAGCCGAGGTCAGGTAGTTACGGATCACCTCGATGGTCGCGGCATCCGGCTGTGTCGAACTCATCGGCCATCACCTCCGCTTATCAGGAGATGCTCATAGTCGTCCACGGCCGCTGTCTGGTCGGAGTGAAAGACGATCGTGGTGGTCGGCTCACGGACGATCGCTGGTCCGGGTACCTCATGTCCCGGAGCGAGATCTGCACGGTCATAGACGGCGAAGTCGACCATGGCATCCTCTGTGAAGCAGTATGCCTCACGGTGATCAGCTGGCTGTGGCTCACCGGAGGCGACATCGTCGCTCGCCTCGAGTGATGGTTTCTCCGCCTCGCCGATCGCTCTGACACGGAGGTGGACGACCTGCGGTGGATCTTCCATCGTATGACCGTAGCGTGATTCGTGGCTCTTCTCAAACCGCTCACCAAGTTCGTCGAGATCGCTCAACCCATCGGCAGGTACGGAGACGGTGTGCTCCTGACCGAGGTAACGCATCTCGACATATCGTTCGAGTCGTTGTTGCCCGCCATCGAATCCCTCACTTGTGAGCTGCTCACTCAGATCCCCCTCGAGATTTACGAACTGCTGCTCGAAGTCTGCGTAGTCTACCTCATCGAGGACACTGATGAACGTCTGCGCCTCGTCGTAGACGACATCGGCCATGAGCATACCCCATGCGGAGAAGACAGATGGTGCCTGAGGGACCAGTACCTCCTCAACCCCCATCTCATGTGCCACCAGTGGAACGAACATCGGTCCGGCTCCGCCGTAGGCGACCATCGTGAAGTCACGCGGGTCGAGCCCCTTCTCGACTGTGATCTCTCTGATCGCACCGACTGTGTTCGCGAGTGTGACCTCGAATATCCCCGTACTGACCTCCCGCACAGAGAGGTCAAGTGGCCTCGCCAGATCATTCTCCAGACCCTCGAGCGCACCATCTGCGTCGAGTCCCATCTCACCGCCGAGGAAGTCTTCAGGTTTGAGATAGCCTAGTGCCAGTGCAGCATCAGTCACCGTCGGATCGGTCCCACCCTGGCCGTAACAGATCGGACCGGGGTCAGCACCGGCACTTTGCGGACCCACCTTGAGGAGATCACCGTCAAGCCAGGCGATACTCCCACCACCAGCACCGATCGTTCGGATATCGAATACCGGTATCATCATCGGCATGTCCTCGAGCGCTGATTCGTACTCGACAGCCGGTGCACCGTCTTCGATGACACACGCATCCATACTCGTCCCTCCGAAGTCGACTGCGATGAGATCACCACGGTCGATCACATCGCCAACGTAGGAGGCACCGATCAACCCACCTGCAGGTCCGGAGAGAATCGTATGCACCGGGGCGGTGGTAGCGTTGTCAGCGGTCAGTGCCCCCCCACCTGAACGGGTGATGAAGAACGACCCACCGAACCCTCGGTCCCTGAGCGTCCCATCGAGTTGCTCGACGTAGTTATCGAAGATCGGTTTGATATATGCGTCCAGGACAGCTGTACTGGTCCGCTCGTACTCGCGGTATTCACCGGTGATATCGCTCGACAGCGAGAGGCTGATCTCGCCGAATTCGTCGGTGATAATCTGGCCAGCTCGTTGCTCGTGTGCTGGATTCTGGTATGAGTGTAAGAAACACACAGCGATTGCCTCAACACCCCATTCTTCGACGAGTTCGCGTGCAGCCTGTCTCACCGCGTCCTCATCGAGTGGTTCGATCTCTTCCCCCTTAGCATCGATACGCCCACCAACCCCATATCGCCGCCGGCGAGGTACGAGTGTCTCAGGTTTGTCGTACCTGATATCGTACATCGATTCCCTCGGCAGGTTCGTGCGTGCTATCTCATAGATATCCCGGAATCCCTCGTTTGTGATGATGCCCGTCCGGGCACCTTCACGCTCGAGCAATGCGTTGACAGCGAGTGTTGTCCCATGCACGAACGCACTGGTTGACTCGAGGTCAGCCCCGACCTTCTCAAGCGCGTTCACCACACCGATTGTCGGATCAGCCGGTGTCGTCGATGCCTTTTCGACGTTGATCGCACCCGTCGCCCGATCGAATGTAATTGAATCGACAAAAGTACCGCCTATGTCGATAGCTAGATGCTCCGATGGAGCCATGATTCAACGTTCAACCGTTGCGGGTATATAGTTTTGTGAACCTGTAACACAGGCACCAGAGAATGACAAACGGCACCGACTTTCTGAACGATCGATCGGTGCTTCTACCTGATTAATCGTGTGGGAAACCAGATGGGTACTCGACTGCCAGATGGGACTGCATGGGTGACACGATTCTTATCGCAAGAATCTATCATGAATGTTGTTGAAGGTTGCGTAATACCGTTACCGCTGCCGGGCGATACTGATACCCGCAGTCGACACATGGTTGACAGGCTAATATGAGATCGGGTCGTACCTGTCGATCTCCGGGATTGGCGGGTCTCGGTCGGAGTATCCCTGTCGACCGACGGCATCTCCATGTAACGCACTGAGGAGTATCAATTCGACCTCATCTTGTGATGTGTATTCATCGATCTCTATGCGTCGACACACGGTCTCCAACGATTCGACTTTTCCCGTTGGATACTCAACCTCTCGCGATCCGATTGCACTGACGAGTTGTTCGGAGCTGAGAGGATAGGCGAGCTCGTTCAGGAGTTCGTTGAATCGCAACTTCATCACATCCTACGGTGAGGAGATTCAGAGGGAAAATTAAGCACCTCCTATAGGGGATATGTTTGAGCTAATCGAGCTCTTTGTCAAAGTGTGATTTGCCGGTGGTATCTCAGTGCTTGTGTTACCTATTCCCCGGGACGTTCGAAGAGGTGATACCTCATCCCGAATGGGTCGCGTACCATGTAGCTCACGTCCCCCTCAGGTATGGTAGTCTCTTCGAGCTCACAACCGATCTCTCGCAACTTGTCGCTTACCGATATGAGGTCTTCCACCTCGAACTCCAGATAGACCATCGGTTGCTGCTCCTCCTGGATATAGAATCGGTGATGACCGCTTTGTACGACGGTCTCAGTGTCATCGGTATCGATGACTGACATACCCAGAACCTCACGCAACAGCCGGACAGCCCCCTCACGATCAGTGACATCGAGCGCGATGTTCGGACTGAACTGTGTTGCTTGGGTGCCTTCCTCATCATACCAGAATCGAGGTGCCCATCCGTCGACACCGTCACGCAACACCTCGAACATGTTCCAAGCTGCACAGAACTCATCATGTGGACCGAATCGGCGTCGGGCGACACGATAAATCGTCTCATCGTCTCGATAGAACGTTGACATCCCGGGCAGGTATCGATCACCATCAACGAACCCCATGTCCTCGATGAATGTTCCATCCACTGGTGAGACCATCTCGAATGACCACGCACGTGCTGTTGCGAATCGACGTTGAACCTCAGGCCCGTCGGGCGAGCACACAGCAAATGCGGCACGATCTTCGATGTGGGACACCAGCCCATTGAACCCGTCTGCCCACATGGTGCAATAGGGACAATCTCGACCCATGTTGTGCACGAGGATGAGGTCATCGTGGTGTCCGAACATCTCCTCGATGCTGATCTGTCGTCCGTCGTGAGTCACAAACTGATAGTCATCGACAGGCTCGGGCGCTTTCGATCGATACAACTCATTGAGTTGGGCTTTTTTCTCACGAATCTCACGTTCGAGCTCATCGATCGTTTCGCTCACACTCATGGCGTCTATCAACGGGTACCAATGCTATATTCCTTGGCTCGGTGTGCTAATGTGGAGCTCACAGGATATCAACCAGTTCAGGCGCTATTATCCTGCTTTAAGGATGGTGGGACTGTGGTGGACATCATGTCTGGATTCGGTGACGTGCGCATTGAGGAGATAGTCGCAGGTGACTGGGAGGAGATTGGTGAGACGTGGTTGAACAGACTCACAGCACATCCCCTTGCCTGCATCGAGATTGAGTTTCCACATTATGTGGGATCGGTCGATTCACCACGGGCGAATGTACAGCCGGCTGAGCAACACCCGATCTTCTATGGTTGCTTCGATTGGCATTCAGCGGTTCACAGTCACTGGTGTCTCATCCGACAGCTCAGACTCTTCGACTCGCATCCTGAGGAATCAGCGATCCGCTCTTCGATCGACCGCCGGTTAACGTCGGATAACGTTGAGGCTGAGGTGGCTTATCTCGATGCACACCAAGACTTCGAACGGCCGTATGGGTGGGCATGGTTCCTCAGACTGATGGCCGAACTACACCTCTGGGATGATGAACAAGGCATCGGGTGGCGACGAACGCTCGAACCACTCGAGGAGACCGTCATCGAGCTCGTCACCGAGCGCTTCCTCCCACAGGAACGACCGTTCCGGGTCGGTACACACGGTAACTCCGCATTTGCGCTCAGTTGCATCATCGATTACGCACGCATCACCGGTGAAAACGACCTCATCGCCGCAGCCGAGGAGACCACCAACCGGTTCTTCATCGATGACCGAGCCTACCCAGTCCAATTCGAGCCACTTGGGTGGGACTTCCTCTCACCTGCATTGGTCGAGGCCGAGGTGATGGTGAGGGTCATGGAGCCTGATGCCTTCGTAGACTGGTTTGATGGATTCCTCCCCGAGGTGACAGAGGAACTACAATCGTCCATGCTTGATCCCACCGTCATCGACCTTGAGGGTGCTGGTGGCCTCGAGCTACACTTCGTCGGCCTGAACCTCTCGAGGGCTTGGTGCCTGGCTACGCTCGCAGACATGCTCACTGGTCATCGGTATGAATCGGTCTTTCTCGACGCAGCACTGAGTCACGCTTCTGTCGGTCTCGAGCAGGCATTCGTCGAGGAGTATGCTGGCTCGCACTGGCTCTCTTCATTCGCGCTTTACCTCCTCACCCGCCATGCATCTGGGATCAACCCCAGTCCAGACCACTGAGTCACAGCCACACTCACCAGATGCTTCGTCGGACATCGATATATCTCCAAGTCGATAGCAATCCGATCAACATCCCCAGTGCGATCAGTACTGGTGTAACGTGGCCGAATATGAGGTTGATACCTCCCCAGAGGATGATGAAACTGATGAGGTCATCCAGGATGAACTCACACTCAGCCACCCGATCGAGTAACTCGCTAAAGTCGAACGCTAGCTCGAGTAGTCCAATCGCGATGAGACCACTCAACACCCAACCCATATAGTTCGAGATTGGGACGTCATAGTAGACACCCCCATCCAGGTACGTCCAAAACCCGAGTGCGACCGCACCAGGATCGAGCACAAGATCGATGGCCATGACGAGACCCAACGCCAACGGCAATCGATACCGCCGATACCGGGCTAGTCTTGGTGCGATAAGTATCGTCAACAGATAGGCGTTCGCGACGAGTGGTATGAAGAACAGGGGCAGGCCCAGTGGCACACCTTGTACCATCGGTCCGAGGGTGACCTCATACTGGAAGTGTCCATATGGGTATCCCGTGGTGACGCCGATGAACTCGATGACATACGTGTATCCGACGAGTAGAGCGATAGCGGCGATCGCACGTCTGTCGAAGAGTGGGGCGAGTCCGACCAACAGTGGTGAACGCATCACGAGTGTACCAAGCAGGATCAACCCCGGATTGAATGCCAGCGGTGCGGGCAAAATGCCATAAGCGCTTAGGATGAGCACCACACCGCCGACCATCGGAAAGACCACGGCAATCGTGAATCGGTTCGCACGGATGGTACGTTCGAGTCGGTGTTGTACCTCCGGCCTATCGAACTCCCACTCCGATGCTTGAGCACGGGAACTGATTGAGGGGGGATCCTCCGGTGGATGGCTATCCATATGTGATCACCCAGAGGCCGTAGATGGTGAGCACCATCCCGATACCTGCATTGATCGCAGGATACCACCAGTAGGCTCGATCGATATCGATAGCTCCGATCGACCATCCACTCAGCAAGAGTGGATACACGCCAAGGAGCAACCCACCTCGGATATCGACCAACATGAAGGCGATTGCCGCGATCATCCAGCACACACCACAGTAGACCATCGCCCCTTGTTCACCGAGGACCGTCGCCGTGGTCTGGATACCTCCTCGTCGGTCGGGCTGGATGTCAGGGATAGCGGAGAACGTATGCATCGCCATCGTCCACATCCATGCTCCGATGATGATCGCTACAGGAGGGAGGTCGCCTGCCACCGTCACGTACGCCCCTACACCGGGGAGGATGTACAGACCGTTCGAGAGTGAATCGAGGAATGGACGCCGCTTCAATCGCAACGGTGGGATGCTGTATGCCCCGGCGAGTATGAAAAAACCGACGAACCACACCATCGCCTGGGCAGGTACGAACGGCAAGATGGCGATGCCGAGGATGAGCCCACCGATCGTGACGAGGAGCGTGACTCGGTCACCTCGATACCGCCGTTCGCGCCCTGTTTTCTTCGGGTTAAGATGATCGATATCAGCATCGAAGATATCATTGACGCCATATAGATACAGGTTGGCGGGGAGGAGGAAGTACAAGCAAAGCACCAGATGCAACGGTGAGACGAGGTCGTCGAGACCAGTACTGCCAAATACCAACCCGACGAGAACCGGTCCTGCCAGATACAGCCAAAAGCGAGGACGTGACCGTATGATGACCGTCCCGAGTGTGCTCATCTGTCCTCTTCAATCGCCTGAGCGACGTGTTCAGCACTTATCAGGCACATTGGCATGCCGATACCTGGCCTTGTATCTCCGCCGGTAAAATACAGCCCGTCGACCCGACTCGACCGGTGATCCGGTCTGAGTGGACCAGTCTGTCTGAGGGTATGTGCCAGTCCGAGTGCGGTCCCCTCCTGGGCGTTGTATCTCGATGCGAAATCGGAGACGGCGAAGTGCTCCTCAAGGACGATCCTATCTCGGAGTCGAACACCTGTGTGTCTCTCGATATCATCGAGTATCTTGTCACGAAATGCGTGTCTGGTCTCGAGGTCGTCCTCCAGACCTGGTGCGATCGGTACGAGGACGAACAGTGCCTCGTGACCCGCAGGCGCAACATCTGGGTCGGTCATCGATGGGTGGCAGATATAATATGCCGGATCAGCCGGCCAAGTCCGGCCGTTGAAGATCGAATCGAAGTGAGCAGACCAGTCGGTGGGTAACACTAGTGTATGGTGATAGATCGGGTCAAGTGAACCTTCCACACCGAGATAGAGCAAGAATGCCGATGGAACGAGTGTCCGAGACGACCAGTACCCCGAGCCGTACCGGCGCCGAGTTGGCGGGAGAAGCTCTTGTTCGGTATGTGCATAATCGGCGTTGCTGACCACGATATCTGCTGAAACCGGTCCCCGCTCGCGGGTAACCACCTCGAACGCTCCTCGTTCACCGTCGATATGCTCAACGGTCGTCTCGGTGATGAAGCGGACACCCTTCGACTGAGCCAGCCCGACGAGCCCGTCGATCACACTCGCGATGCCACCCTCGGGATAGAACACGCCGAGGTTGAGGTCGACGTGCGCCATCAGGTTGTAAAGTGCAGGCGTGTTCGAGGGTGACCCACCGAGGAACACCAAGCTATGTTGGATGATCTGCTGCAGTTTTGGCTCGGTGAAGTACTCCTCAACGTGACCCTGCATCGATCCGAGCAGACCCAGTCCCCGTGCCTGTTTGGCGACCGTCCAATCGAGATAATCGCGGAACCGTGAGCGGTCGGTATAGACGAAGTGTTCCATACCGACATCGTACGACATCTCTGCGTGACGGAGGTAGTCATCGAGTTTCTCACCGGCACCGGTTTGATAGCGTTCGAACGTCGATTTCACCGAATCGAGCTCATCGGCGATATCAATTCGGTCACCGTCTTTGAAGAACAGACGGTAGTGTGGATCGAGAGGTTCGAGGTCGTACCACTCACCTGGATGTGAATCGAAGTGACCAAAGTACCGCTCGAATACATCGGGCATCAGGTACCAAGATGGCCCCATGTCGAACCTGAATCCATCGCGTTCGAGGACACTCGCACGACCTCCGAGTTGTTCGTTCTTCTCGAGGACGGTTACTTCGTGCCCGGCATCGGCCAGATAGGTCGCTGATGCAATCCCCCCGATACCGGCACCGATGACGACGATCTCTGCCATGGGATTATCTCGTATACCCAGAGGGGATCACACGTTTCACCCGGTGGACGATATCACCGAGGGAGACGAGCCTTCGCACGTCTTCATGAGCAGTAACCTCTGACGATGGGTCGACAGCACTCACCCGGTAGAACACCGCCTCGGGATCACCAGAACGCCACCAGTGGATGGCTGCTTGCACCAACAGCGACAGGTACCGGTGGTGGGGGATATGTGGCCGGGATGTGAGCACATCAAACTGCTGTGCGCGGATCAATCGGTGGTACTCGGCATAGAACACCGAGGCGATGAGCACAGGAAATTGACAATCATCTGGCAGGTACTTGATCCCGGCGACCCCGGCCCGGTATCGAGTTTCTGTTTCCTCGAGTAATTCACCCATGACGGCGGCGAACCGAGGTGACATTTCCCCCTCGGCGAGCTCACGTCTGAAGACACCGTTTCGTCGCATCATCGCCTTCGGTAGATACACGCGATTGTACTCGATGATGTCTTCCCGGACATCTCGGAGGAAGTTGGTCAGCTGGAACGCTTCACCCAGGGCTTTGGCATGCGGTCTCGCCACCTCCGGCTCACTCGGATTCATAATCGCGAGCATCATGTTCGCCACCGCGACGGATGAGCCACGAAGATATCCGTCGAGTTCCTCGATCGTCTCGTACTCACTTGTGTCGATATCCATCCGCATCGAATCGAGGAAGTATTCTATCTCGGTCTCGGTGATGTCGGTCTCTCGATACACGGTTGCGAAGGCAGAGAGTACCGGGTTGGCTGGTGGTCGACCCCCGAGTACCATCTCCTGGAGGTGATTCAGAGCGACACGCTGTTCGCTCGGGGACGGGGGATCTGGATCGTCGACTATCTCGTCAGCAACACGGAAGAAACCGTACAGTACGTATGTCTGATGCCTGATCCGACGTGGCAGGAACCTCGTTGCAAGGTGAAACGTCGGGCCAGTAGAGCGTTGGATGGATTTCGTAACGGTGAGTTCGTGGCGACTGACCATGGATGGCGTAAACCGGGTTCCCGGGACAGGGGGTGCTGGGTTGAAACCCTGCGCCGATGTAGGGCGTACTTCACGCCGGAGTTGCGATTGTTATAGCCCCGTGAACCCGGGTAAGCGTGCATAACAACTCGATACGGTTGAGCTGCTTACCTTACTAGTAAGTGTTCTCTCTGCAAAATCTCCATCAACTCGCGTCGATCAACGCATCGAGGAATGAGCCAACCAGCTTGCGCTCAGCAGCCCTGAGATGCTGATGGAAGGTGGCACGGGAGATACTCATCGATTGGGCGAGTTCATCCCCGGTCGTCTTTCGAGATGGGTCGAAGTATCCACCGAAATAAGCGGTCTGTAACGCCATCAGTTGTCGGTGCGTGAGCAATCCCTCAATCTCAGCCATGAACTCAGATCGTGTCATCGGCGGCCGTTGCTCCTGACGAAGCGCGATGAGGTCACTCGTTGGGTGACGCTGTTTGATCAGGTCGACCACCTCCCGTGGGTCGATCGTCGCTGGCACGTCTAGTCGGAGGGTAACTTGTTCATCCCCGGCAATCACATCGGTGATACGAACGCCCTGTGACGCCACTTGCGAGAGTATCGAGTCATGCGTGAACCGGATATCAAACAATCCGTCCTCACCAATGCTGCTCACCGTGCGCACTGATGCAACTGTATCATGCTCACCGAGCACCGTCTGCAACCACTCGCCAGCTTGCTCCACAGAGAGGAACATACCGAGTGAACCGTCCTCATGTGAAACCACCCCCTCTAACGTACTGGTGGTCGCTAATCCCTCGGAGACCAACGGGAAGGTGGAATCAGTGATCGTGATTTCGATCACAGATACCGTATCGTCTGTCAGTATACGTCGACTCTCAGCTGCGTTGATCGCTGTCGAGATGGTCCTCCCGAGTGTCCGAATCACCACCGACTCCGGTCCATCGAAGGAACCGATCGCATCGGAAAGGATCACAAGTACACCATACGTGCGATTGCCATACGCCAGTGGTGCGGCAGCACCTGCGGTGGCTATCTCGTCCACCCCGAGGGCGGCGAGATAGGTCTCCTCGGTGAACGAGACGGCACGCTGGTCAATGATGGCACTCGAGACTGGATGCTCATCAGTGAGTGGAACCGGGCTCGGTTCGATGGGTCCATCCTGGCTTGCAATCGAAGTGACCTCGATGGTTTCCGATACGATGTCGAGTTCACCGACCCAGGCGACAGTATACGGATCCTCGTCGACGATCAGTTCACAGATCTGTTGCTCGGTCTCCTCTCGACCGGTTGCCCGCATCAACGCCTCCGTAATATCGTGGATGAGACCGTCGATACGGCCGATAAGATATTCGAGCTCTTCGCGACGCCGTTCGATCTCCAACTCAGCCTCCTTCCGGGTCGTGACATCAGACTGAAACCCGACGAAGTTCGTGATCGAACCGTGTTCGTCTCGTATCGGAGCGATGGTGACCTCGTTCCAGAACGGATCGCCCTCTCGTGTGTAATTGATGAGTTCGACCGAAATCGGTTGACCGTCGTCGATCGAGTGACGCATCTGGTCGATGACATCCTGTGATGAATCTTCCCCCTGGAGGAATCTACAATTTCGACCGATGATCTCATCTCGAGGGTATCCAGTCAACTGCTCGAATGTGGCATTGGCATAGATCAGTGGATTATCTTCCATGTCCGGGTTCGAGATGACGATCCCAACGGGTGCCTCATCGAGGGCACGTTCCTTGAGATGTGTATCGATATCCTCCGCCTGTTGGTCCATATCGGGGATTCACCGACGAAGCATGTAAGATTGGTACCCTTCTGCGATGAGACTCGCCACTGTTGAAGCTGCTTGATTACAATACTCAAGGCATCTCCGTTCGCCGACCTATTCGTCGTATGGCCAGGATCCGATGACCTTCATTCCCTTCGCAAGGTTCTCCTCCTCGAGCTGTGCGGCTATCGAAGCAGGCTCGCGATGGTCGATGGTGACCGAAGCATCAGCGAGATCGACCACCAGCTCCGTAAGGAAGTACGACTGCTCACGGAGGTCTCGAATATCGAGTTTGTCGAGCGTGTCCGCAGCTGTGTGACCCCAACCACGACCCTCCTCGCCTGTCTCGCTCATCACGTGACAGCCAGGGACACCCCACGTGACATATGGCCAGTGATCGCTGTGTGGCCCGAGCCTCGGAGACATCCACACCTCGTGGCCAGTACGTTCTGAGATAGTCGAAATCCGTTCCTCCAGTTCGTCAAAGCCATGGGTGTAGAACTTGAGGGTTCGACCTCGGACGACCCCATCATTGTTGACGATCGCCTTGATGCTCTCGTGATCGCGTACGTTCGCATCATATTCCGATCCGCAAAGGCCGACCTCCTCTGAACCGTATGCGATGAAACGTACACCTGTCTCCAGCGCTTCTTCTCGCGCAGCGAGTGCCTTGGCGAGTTCCACCACGATCGCCGTCCCAGCACCATTATCCCAGGCACCCTCGGCGATATCGTGGGCATCGATGTGGCTTGTCACGAGTATCTCACTCTCGGTCGCGGGGCCGAGGTGTGCATGAACATTGTAACTGGTTGCATCGTAGATGTCAGCATCTACCTCAACGGTCACCTCCTCCCCGGCGAACCGTCGCCCCAACCGTGAACCGACCTCCTTGGACACACCAATGGCAGGTATGTCACCGATTGGTTCATCCTTGTTCCCGACACTCCCCGTCGGTGCGAGACAGCCTTCGATGTGGTTTCGGAAGATGAACGCCGAGGCACCAGACTCGACTGCGTAGTAGTACTTTTCCGTCCGGTGGATAAATCGATCGTACCAGTCTGGGACGTTTGAGGCTGCCATCACGATCTTCCCTTCGAGATCGGTATCGAAATCCTCCGGTAGCCCGAAGCCGACATCGACCAGCTCGCCACGCACAGACCCCGAAGGACTCCGGGGGAGCGCGATGCATGCCTGAGTGGTGTCACCTGCATGAATCGTTGATGAGCCTCTGGTCCATCCCTGTACTTCGAATGAGTCGAGGCTGACATCCCGGGCTCCGACTTCGCTGAGTACGTCGCGGGTGAGTTCCGCCGCCGCTCGCTCGCCTTCGCTTCCTGCCATACGATCGCCGATATCGACGAGATTCTCGAGATATTCCCAACCAGTGTCGCTAGTGAAAGTTTGTCCTGCCCACGCTGACATGTATGTCTACATGGAAAGCTAGGCAAAAAACCTGCGAGGATGCGGTTGGATTTGCCCGAACCCACTAACGTATAACATTCTGATGTTGCCGGAAGAGTCCGGTTTTCCTACATCGAGGCTGTAACACCACGATACAGTGGCTGAAAATCCATCGCGTCACGGGCGAATCTTTGGCCGACTTCGCTCTATCGGCGCCTTCTACGAGGTGCTTATCCTGGCTGCGATATTGTGGTTTCTCGGTAAGTTCATCCGATACGCATTCCCACCGCTTTTCGAGACATTACAGGAGGAGTACACCGTATCGACCAGCGAGATAGGCTTCGCCTTCTCCGCGTTCATGGTACTTTACGCACTCTTGCAGTTCCCATCTGGGGTATTGGCCGACCGATTCGGTGCCAGTCGTGTCATCACTGGTGGGGCTATGGTGGCGGCGCTTGGTGGTTTGTTGATACTCATCAGACCACCCTTCCTCCTCTTGGTGGTCGCAATGGCCGTCATCGGTGCAGGGACAGGTGCACACAAGACCGTCGCCGTCCGCCTGCTCTCGAACGTCTATCCAAGTCGGTTCGGCAGGACGTTGGGTATCTTCGATACGATCGGTGCATCTGGGGGTGTCGCAGCCCCGCTGGTGGTCGCTGGTATCCTCGGTCTCGCAGTGTTGAACTGGCAACTCCTGTTTGCCATGACCGCGGTTGCGTTTCTCTCGGCCGGATTCTGGTTCTTACACCGCACTGCTCGGTCACGGGTGACACAGCAGACAACAGCGAACACCGGGAGTGTTCTCCAGTGGGATATCTATCGAGACACGTTCAGCAGCTGGAAGCTCATGGGCTTTATCGGCGTGACCGTCCTCATTGCATTCGCCTATAACGGGCTTGTCGCCTTTCTCCCGCTCATGCTCGTCATTGAGGGTGGACTCACACCTGCTGTGGCCAGCTTACTCTACAGTGTCTTGTTCATCGCGAGTGTGACGCAGTTGGTGACCGGCGAGGCCACCGACCGGTTCGGTCCCCTTCCAACGGCGGCAGTCTGTGTTGTATGTGCTACAGCAGGTCTGATCGGCTTGGTCTGGATGTTGACGGTCGGCACCGATTTCGATACCTCACGGGGCCTCATGTTACTCGGTGGTGCTGTGTTGGCTATTGGTATCGGTGCTCATGGTTACCGTCCAGCCCGCGATGTCTACATTGTCTCGCTTGTTCCACAGGCTACTACCGGTGGTTCACTCGGCGTGGTCCGGACCTTGTTGATGATGGCTGGGGCGGTTTCTCCGGGCCTGGTCGGCTTCATCGCTGACCAGTTCACCTTCCTCGTGGCATTCACCGGTCTGGCGCTCATCGCCATGGCCGCTTTGTTATTGATCGTCGTGCTGGCGATGTCCGAGTTTACACGGAGACTGGAACCAATAGAAAAGCACACGTGAGGGGCTCGCCAGATATGAAGATTATCTGATAGAATGGGGGCTCGACACACCCTCTCATCAGTTCGCGTTACGTGTACCGACATGAGACTCACAGCACTTGTGACGGAGGTTCATCACACGATCGATCTGAGCATACCAAGTCAGGGCAAAAAAACTGTGGTTGACACACCGAGGTCGCAAGCCTTCACTCGATCTTCCCAACCGGAATACCGAACGGTTGCATTCGAACGGACGGGTGTTAAACATACGGCACACTACAAAAATTTTTGAACCTTGGCGTATCGTCATGCCCCCACCGTGTCTACCACCGCTCGCCCTTTGCGGCATGTGACAAAATGTCGGAATATCCTACACGAACATCTGAGGATGGTGTATCACACGTCACGCTGACGAAGCGACAGTTCATGGGGTCGACGGTTGGTCTCTCGCTATTTGGTCTCGGCGTTACTTCAACCGGTCTCGCCTCCGCCGGTGACGGCGGTGGTGATGGTGGTGATGGCGATCCCCCGAGTGATGATGGCCCAGATCGGATTACACACACGGTCACGCTCATCACAGGTCATACGGTGATCGTCACCGAACGACGTATCCCGACGACGTCGACAGGCGACGGGACGATAGACCCTGCTGGATCTGTCGAACGCACCTATGCGGTGACCGAGGAGGATGCCGGGGCGTTCGAGATTATCGAGCAATCGGATGGGACGTATATGATCCCGGATGAGGCTAATCTCGACGTGCTCGATCGTGAGTTTTTCAATATCGACTATCTTGTCGATTTCGGTTACACTGATGAACAGATGGATGAGATACCTGTCTTCGCTCGCATCGACCAAGATGGGCCTGGGGCGTTCTCTGCCGACCGACAGTTCGCCTCAACGGATGCGCACAGTGCGTCCCTCGCGAAGGTACAACTCTCCACCCAGGATGTCGGTACCCTGACCACCGGTGTTGACCAGTTACTACTTGACAGGAAGGCTGTCATCGAACTCGATCAATCGAGCGGCAGGGTTCGGGCACCACAGTCTCGTCGAGCATTCGATGTCGACGGGTCGGGGATGCGTATCGCCGTGGTGGACACGGGGATCGATGCGTCACACCCAGATTTCGATGATCGCGTCGTGTACGAGGTTGATTACTCGGATGATGAGACGGTGGAAGACCTCAACGGACACGGGACACACGTCGCTGGGATAGCTGCTGGTTCAGGAGTTGAGAGTGAAGGTCAGTATGTCGGTGTCGCCCCCGGTGCTGAGTTGTTGAACGTGAAGGCGATGAATCAACTCGGTGCTGGGTTTATCTCAGATATCGTCTCAGCCATCGAGGATGCAGTTTTCCAGGATGCAGATGTTATCAACCTCAGCATCGGTGCACCGCCTGTCGAGGATGACCCGATCGTCGATGCGGTCAACTGGGCTGCTGAACAGGGGGTCACACCGGTCAGTTCTGCTGGCAACCTACGGAACGTCGACCCATTCCGTACGGTCACGACGCCAGCGATCGCCGAGGGTGCCCTCGCGGTCGGTGCCAGTGACGAGGATGAGGATCCGGTATTTCTCTCTGGTCGAGGTCCAGCGGATCACTCATACCTTGTCAAACCTGAACTCGCCGCACCAGGTGTCGAGATAACAGCCGCGGGAAGTGGGCAGGCGAGCCTGGATCCGTACATCACCCTGACCGGTACCTCGATGTCGGCACCGCACGTGGCAGGTGTGGTAGCACTCCTTGGCGAACATCTCGGCTCGATTGACCTTGAGATGGCTAGAAATCGCCTTGTCTCGACAGCAGATTTCGACCCTGACCAGGATATCTACAAACAAGGTGGCGGTCGGGTTGACTCCTTTGAGGCGTTGGATTCTGACCTCGTGATCCACGACGGTGTACTCAACCTCGGACAGTTCGGATCGGAGGTAGACATCTCCACGGAGGTGACGATCGAGAACGTTGGTGACGATCCGATTGAGGTGGAGGTCGATGTCTCGATGCAAAACGAGTACGAGGGGGAACCGCTCGACGATGACGTCGACATCTCACCCTCGGATGTGACGCTCGACGCGGGTGAATCCAAGGAGGTGACACTCTCGATCGAGTCGACAGGTGCGTTCGGATATAACGCCGGGGCGATCACCTTCACCGTGGGCGATACCTCGTACCGTACCATCTTCGGTTTCTCAGTCGGCCTGGCGGTATCGATTAACAAGGAGCTACACGATGACCGTGTCGCAGCAGGCGATTTCCCCGCAGGCGAGCTCGTTGTGTTGTGGTCTCACGACGGTGAGGTTGAGATGGCGGGCACCCTCGGATACGATGGATCGTTCTCGACGCTGTTGTTTCGTGACGAAGCGACCGTCTCGGTCTGGTCGAGCGGAGGCATGCCCGCAGACGAAGATCGACACCAGTATCGCGGACAGGGTGATCCGATACTCACGGTCGCTGAGGGTGTACATCTCGATGAGGGTCACACCACCATCACCCTCGATGAGAACGACACCGTCCTCCGACATCTCGATACATCGAAGATCGCGGACGAACCGACCTACGAGGCATTCACCGATGACGAGTTCTACGCACATCTCATCGGCCATACCGACGAAGGGAGCCTGTCGTTCACTCGTGGTTTCCTCGAACCGTTCGGAATCTTACGTGCCTACTACTCACCCCTTGAGGCAGATGGTCGTACCAATGCCATCACCGACTGGCGATTCTGGCCGACGCATGATGACATGCCGAACTTCTGGAATGTCGATGATGCGTACCATCTCTACGAACCAACAGAGGAGATACCGGATACCGACACTGCGGTCGAGGTGGACCCAGATGAGTTACTCGCCGAGGAGTTCACCTACCATCGTGACCTGGATGATCAGCGACTGCAGGTGAACAACTTCGCCATCCCTGTCGATACCGAGACCTTCCCAACCGGTGCTTACGGGAGATATTCATGGATCGGTGCTGACCGTGTCGAACAGACATGGTGGCGTACTCCGGAGATCGCGTCATATGTGGAAGCCTGGACAGATGACCGAGGTGCTGTCATCATCAGCTCGAGGATGGCGGCATGGCGGATGGAGCCGCTGGTGGGTTCAACTGGCGAAACTGTCACGGCTGAATACAACCGCTATCCGTTACTGCAACGAGTCGATAACACGTTCGGGACGGTCGTCTCGCCAGCTGAGATCTTCCAGTGGATCAGACTCGTCGACCAGTCACCAAACCCGTTCGATTTCAGCACATCCGATGGTGGTGGCAGCGGTCACTACGAGGTGTTCCTCAACGGAGAACTCATCGATGACCATCCCTGGGCTGGGCATGCACCGGTGGTGCACGTCACCGAGGATGACGCACCTGAACTCGCCGATCTGAGCGATGGTGATGAGGTGCGAATCAGACTCGAGGCGATAGACGGCTCGCGTGAACCACCGATGGGGTTCATGACCGAGTACCATATCGACTACCAGGTAACCAACGAGAACCGTCCACCGATTGTCACCAATGTCACGGTCGAGGGATTGGACGACAACCACCTACCTGCCGGTCAGACGGTCGTCTGGGTAACTGTCGAACCTGTTCAGGAGGTGGCTGAGGCGATCGACCCCGCACCAACCCAACCGTCATCGATCACCTCGTTCGAGGCCTACCATGCTGATGGGAGTCAGCAACTCATCGATCCATGGCTGGATGATGACGGCTGGACGGAGGCATCTGTCGTGTATGAAGACCCCTCCACGAACCGCTATGGGATATTGGTCGAGGGGTTCGATGAGCTGGTGCATCTCGCTATCGGTGCCGAGAACGACGAAGGCAACCGGATCAGGATGACTACTGGAAACGCCGTGCAGTTGACAGACGGTGTCGATGGAACCCTCCCGATGCATACCGAGGCAGATGCCATCAATAGTGGATCGAGAGGGACTCTCCCCGTGGTGATCGAGGCGACCGACGATATCGATCCGATCAGCGACCTCGATCGAGATAGCCTCCGATTCGGCTCGGTATCAGCTGTCCTCGGTGGTGAGGGTGCGACACCTGATCGGGTACGCCCCCTCGGGAATGGAGACCTCCAGGTACACTTCCCTGCAGTGGATACCGGGTTTGAGACGGAGCGATCACCGGCTGCTGTGATGTTGTATGCTGAGACGGCTGATGGTGCATCTCGACTGGGGGCGGATGTGGTTAAGTCGGTGAGGACCTCTGGGAACCGAGGCGGTCGACCGTAAGCCAACAGGCGTCCCCCTGACGGTCGCATCCGTCTCCGATCGTGGCGGTCTATCTGGTATTGTGACATTACGCGCGCTTGAAGAACGGGTCGATAACTGTGTTGCATCTACATATTGGCTCACCACTGGTATGGTCGGTGACAGCCTGGCTATCGAACATCGACAGCCTCCCGCTCGAACAGGGCGGTAGCTTACACAGAATCAAGGAGAAAGCCCACGACTTCAGTCGTGTGGAGGATGTCAAAGCTGCTCAACCCTGAGCGGTTGTCGAATCGAACCTCCATCTTTCACGACACGAGAATACCATCCCTTTTCACTCGGGAACGTGTGGTTGTGCCTATGCCCATCGAGAACGGCGATACGGTGACGTTCGAGTATATTGGTCGATTCGACGACGGATCGGTGTTCGACACGTCCCGGGAGACTGTCGCTACTGAGGAGGGGCTTGATGAGTCGCAACCAGATCGAAGCTACGAGCCGTTGACGGTGGAGATCGGCAACGGACGTATCATCGACGGGCTCGATGAAGCACTCCGAGGGTTGTCAGAAGGCGATCAGACAACGGCCGTTATCCAACCTGAGGAGGCATATGGCGAGTGGTCAGACGAACACGTCCAGGGGTATGACGAGGCGGACTTTCGCAACATGGTGGGCGGTGAACTCCCTGAGGTTGGAACACGACTCAGGACGCAGGACGGGTCTGTCGCGCGTATCACCGATATCGATGCCGGGACAGTCACCGTCGACTTCAACCACGAACTGGCAGGAGAGACACTCGAGTTCGAAGTTGAGATTGTCGAAGTCCGCTGATTCAATCCCCACCGTGAGAAATTCGCTTGAGAATCAAGCCATACTTACATGGGTCTCCCTCGTGAATTTCACCTGTCATGTCATCTGCAGACTCACATCACGCGGAGGGCTTCAGTGATCGCTCCTCCTCAGCCCGCCGAACGATCGAATGGATCGTGGCTGTGTTGCTCGTCGTCGTTGGTCTCGCCACTGCTGGATCTGGAGGTCTCGTCCTCGCCTTTGCAGACCGGGATCGGATCACCGAACTAGTCGAGGATGAGGTAATCGAGTCGGATATCTTCACCCATGCTGAGCTCATCGACCTGATCGTCAACGGTGCGTGGTGGGGCGGTCTCGGTATCTTCCTCGGTGGGGTGGCGATTGTCCTAGTGGGACTCTGGTTCGGCTGGCAACGCTACCGGATCGACCAGCTCGATGAGGAGGGTGTCCCCGCATCGTTCGTCTCGACTGCTTTACTCGGTGCGGTGGTGACGGTCATCACCTCGTTCATCCCGTTCTCTGCTCTGATCGGCGGTGGCTTTGCTGGATATATCCATCTCGATGACCCTTGGGGTGGTGCGTGGGTTGGAGCGTTCGCCGGTATTCTACTCGCTATCCCCACGGCGATATTCCTCGTGATGCTCGTAGTGGGTCTGGTGATGGCGGATTTCTTGGTACTCGCCTTCATCCTCGTCGTGGGTGGTCTGTTCGTTGGGATCTTCAACATCGCATTGAGCGCCATCGGTGGCTACATCGGTGCGTACTTTCGCGAACGAAACTGAGCGAGTATCGATCGCCTCCTGTACGATACGAGTTAGATGATCAGCGTGGAACCAGTTCGACCAGAGGTGCACTACTCGCATCGATCGCGACGAGAAGATGTCCTTGCGAAGGTTCGACACTGACATCGCGGACACGCCAACCCTGATCCTCGAGCAACGGGTCGACCTCCTCGACGGACTGTTGATCAACGGTGAAGTGCCCGAGATATCGCCCTGCAAGGTTACCGACGAACAGGTCGCCCTGCCACCTTGAAAATGCGTCTCCATCATAGAAGGTCATCCCAGCTGGTGGGAACCCACCTGAGGTGCATTCCCAGTGATAGACCGGTTCGATCACATCATCACGTTCGTGAGGCAGGTCGCCAATTGGATCGGTCGAACCGTACTGGCAGCCGTAATGGGCGATCGGCCAGCCATGATTCCCTCCCCTGGTGATGATGTTCAGTTCGTCCCCGTCGTGCTCGCCGTGTTCACTCTGCCAGAGTTCTCCCGTCGTAGGATGGACGGCCATCCCCTGGGCATTTCGATGCCCGTAACTATAGATGGCCTTGCTGGCGTTCTGCTCACCGTTGAACGGGTTATCTGCCGGAATCGATCCATCCGGTTCGAGGCGGAGGGTCGCTCCGAGGTCGTTCGACAGATCCTGTGAGACATGATCCGGTCCGAAGTTTTTGAACTGTCGGTCACCGGAGGTCATGTAGAGTTTCTCGCCATCCCCGAAGACGATTCGCGAACCGTAATGGTTGTTTGAATCCACGAACGGCTCGGCGATGTGAATAATCTCGACATCGGTGAGCTGAGCGGTGTCGATTTCTAACTGTCCACGGGCTAGATGGGTTGCCGATTCACCTGCAACGTTTGTGTCCGAAAATGTCAGATACACCCACGGTTCGTCAGGATATGCAGGATGGACCGTGACATCGAGTAAGCCTCCTTGTCCAGCCACATGCACCTTTGGGACTCCATCGATCACCTCGAACGACCCCTCGTCCAGGTCGACGAGGGTGAGCCGACCGGTTCGTTCGGTGACGAGACATTGCCTTCTACCGGTTGGCTCCACACTCCAAGGGTGTTCGAGTCCGTCCACCACCGTCTCGATATCGAACGACTGTGTCCCGTTATCATCTACTGTATCGGTACAGCCAGCAACGGCGATCGATCCGACAAGTGATGAGGCGATGATGAAGCTGCGCCTGGTGATGTTGGTCATGGGCTGGCGTGCCGTGTGGGAACTATACGGCTCACCGATGTTTCATCGTTACGACCACGAGAAAAGTCACGTGATCAATCGAATATGTCCGAATCAGTAGGGTGGTGCGGGGTCACCGTTACCGTTTCCGTTGTCGTCATCATCGTTGTCATCGTCGTCATCATCGTCATCATCGGTGTCACGCACGACCGTCCCATCCGGGCGTAACACCCACCAGACATCCTCGACACCCTGACCGGTGGCATCTCCCGGTTCCTGATCACCGATCCAGTAGTACAGTGGCCAGCCATCGGCTGCTATCTGGATGGTACCATCGTCACGTTCGAACGTCGTCAGCGGGGCGGTGACACCTTCGCCAGCTTCTGGTTCTCCCCCTTCGGTAGTGAGCGGAGGCCAGTTCTGGGCACAGTCATCATAACAGACACTCGCCTGGGCACCTTGGGTATCCGCATCGAACTGATACAGCGTCATCCCGTCATCGTCCACGAGTATCTCCCCGAGTTCTGCATGGTGGTAGATCTCAACGGTGGTGGTCGGTTCTGGTGTCGGTGTATCGCCTGGGTCGTCTGGAGTTGGCGTCGGCGTGGGACTGGGCGTATCTTCCGGTGTCGGTGTCGGTTCGTCATCGTCACCGATACAACCGGCAAGAAGCATGGTTGTTGCAGTCATACCCAGGAGGCTGCGGCGAGTGTACTGCATGTGAACATGGTGCCTACAGGTCAAGATGAACGTTGTCCGAAGTCACTCCAAAGTTCGACCGAGATTGCTGGATATCACACCCATCGACTGTATCGAACCCGAAACGTCCCTGCATGATCTGTGCGGAGATTTGATACACGGACAGGAGGCACGGTCGCCCTCACAAGTTTGACTCGCTCGGGAGTCGTCCATGCGTTGGGTGCCAGACTCAGTGCGTATCTTCCCCCATAGTCCGAGTGATTTGAACCGCCCTTCCTCTGGGGGGATCCAGAGGTAATCAGCGAGCGACTCGGTGCTGGCGTCCTTGAATCCGGTTTCGAGAGAGCCACCAGTGCGTCAACGGTGATGTCACCAGCACACTACTGGCATGAGGCAACGCGGCAGTCGGGGATGTTCATCATCGCCCTCGAATTGGTCGATGAGGATTTTCGAGAGGAACTCGATAGAAGCATGTTGGCAGCGATCGAGCCGTATTTCGACCGATCCAGGAACGTGGGGGAGATGAAGTATATCATCACACATACGACGATCGCATGATAGCCAGCGAGTGGACGTTCCCAATTCGGTTCGGTGAACCAGCCCCGCTATTTCCTGCCTATCTCGCTGACTCAATCGAACTCCGCAGAGTTATCCCTCGGCTCGTAACCGAGGTATGTCCGGGCGGGCTCGAGTGAGTAAAAGCGTCGGTCGTTGTCGCTGATCCCAAAGACGATGAGGTACTCGTAATCAGCCTGCAGGCACCGATCGAACAGGTGGGCACAGTCGCGATACGACAGCCACATCGCCTGCCCACGCTCGTAATCGCGTGGCGGGTGACCCTCGGTGAGATTTCCGATTCTGACACAGACGACAGCGACACCGTGTTCATCGTGGTAGTACCTCCCAAGCAGTTCGCCCGTGGCTTTGCTCACTCCGTAGAGGTTACCCGGCCGAGGCAGCTCGCTCCCATCGAGACGATTCGTATCCTCAGGTCGGTAGATGTCCGGGATGCGTTCGTC
Source organism: Halobacteriales archaeon (assembly GCA_007118145.1). GTDB lineage: Archaea > Halobacteriota > Halobacteria > Halobacteriales > SKSH01 > SKSH01. Next base: position 705 of record SKSD01000083.1, on the reverse strand, counting down.
GGTCTCGAAGGCACCAACGGCATGATTGGATGAGGCGAAGGCGATGCGTTCAACGCCGGCGTTTACGGCCGCATCGAACACCACATAGGTACCGTGGATGTTATTCTGGAGGACGCTTTCCCAACCTGCGTCTCGACGGGGATCACCGGCGAGGTGGATGACAGCGTCGACACCAGCGACAGCCTCGGCAACCACCTCCCGGTCGGTGATGTCACCGACGATGACCTCGCCAGGTGCCTCCTCGCCTGGGTGCTCAATGTCGAACAATCGCCACTGATACTCGTCGGAGAGGTCTCCGAGGATGGCCTGCCCAACGTGACCTGATGCACCGGTGAGCAGCACCTCCATTGTCATCGATAAAGCCGTCGAGCACCGTCCTCAAGAAACGAACGGTTCGTCACCCGCAAGGTGACAGGACTTACCTTATCCCCAGTCGTTCGATGTCGATATGGACGCACAAGCACGGGATATCGCCTGTTTTGAGGCGGGCATCAAGTTGGGGACGTTATACCACCAGTTCGTCGGAACCCCGGTCTCCCCAGAGACCGCACCTGGCCTCGCTAAGGCGATGGCAGATGCAATCTCACGACAACCTGGCTGTCAAGCCGCAAGGGTCGATCTCGACACGCAACAGATCGAGCGAGATCTCAATCGGTATGGGTACACGGAGGTGCGTGGTCATCACATCGACGCTACTGTGACCAT
>SKSD01000043.1 GCA_007118145.1 Halobacteriales archaeon | reverse complement strand
TGGCGAGGTTGACACGGGGTTCAACTCCGACGCCGACGATGACCAGGTCAGCTCCGAAGCGCCCCATAGACGTCTGGACGGCCTCAACCCTCTGATTACCGTGAAATCCCTCCACTGCAGTTTCGAGATGGACATCGACCCCGACAGCCTCGAGATGCTCGACAACGGTCTCTGAGACGGCCTCACCGAAAGGAAGCATCACCCGTGATTCCATCTCGAACAACCGTACCGATAGTCCCCGTCCGGCGAGTGCCTCTGCCATCTCCACACCGATGTAACCACCGCCGACGATGGCAGCCTCCTCCGGTCCGTTTTCACGGATGAATCGGTCGATAGCGCCCGCCTCATCCATCGCCTGTACCGTGAAGATCCCCTCGAGATCCATCCCGTTGAACGGCGGTTTGATCGCCCGTGCACCAACACCGATGAGCAGGTGATCGAATTGTTGTTCGAACTGCGTATCACCTGCCTCGACGATGACGTATCCGGCCTCAGGGTCGATTTCGACCACTTCGTGACCCGTCCTGAGATCGATATCACGCTCAGAGCGAAACTGCTCAGCAGGGATATTGACGAGATCGGTGAGCTGATCGACTTCACCCTTGATGAAGTAGGGCATGCCACAGGCGGCGTAGGATACCCACTCACCTCGTTCGAAGACAATCACCTCGAGAGATGGGTCATCGCGCTTTGCCTTGCTGGCTGCACTCATCCCAGCGGCATCACCGCCGATGACGACGAATGTCTCCTCCATACATCGTGGTTCGTCGGGAGTGTCGAAAGGTTCCACGGTCGATGCCCACGCCAGCGAACTTCGGTATTAAAGACCGAAATATTTTTGTAGAATCACAAACAATCATCTACCGCATACGGTGATGCATTATGGTACTACCAACGCCAACAACCCGATCTTGGATGGACAGCCCAGACTTCCCAAGCCGATTCTTCGGTTCACTTGGCCGCGGTGACTACGAGCTCTACGAAGAGGAGGATGCCTTCGTCCTGACGATCGAGATGCCCGGCTTCGAGACCGACGACATCACCGTCACCTGGGACGAGGGTGTCTTGAACATCGCCGGAGAGCACGTCAATGAGGACCGGGGCATGACCCGCACCTACCACCGCCGCTTCCGCTTCCCGAAGGACATCGTCGAGGAGGACATCACCGCTGATTACAACAACGGTGTCCTCGAGGTGACCCTCCCGATTCCAGAAGAAGCACTCTACAGCGGTCGCGAGATCGAGGTGCGGGGCTGAATGCCTCGTTTCCACCCGGATAAGAAGTGTAGAGAACGTCGGTCGTTGTTCCGATTTTGCCGCTTTCCACACGTATGTAAGTGATGAGTACAGGAAACCCCCCTCGACGAGGGGTAACCTTTTTGATGCTTTCTCATCACTACCAACAATGCACCATGGCGACCGTAGCAAAAGCATTGTCAGAGTTCGTGCAGAACTTGGTGGCGTTCGTCCTGTTGATCATCCTCGGCATCGTGTCGTTCTTCTTCGCCGTGTTCATCGTCGATTGGGGCGCATCGCTCGCTGGCTTCGAAAATCACGAGGATGTCGTCATCTCGGCGGCTATCCTCGTCGCCGCTGCCATCCTTGCAGGCGGTATCTCACCGCTTGGGTACAGTTCCGAGTGACAGAGTCACCTCAGCGAACCAGGTCTTGCTGTTGTGACGTTGATGCAGCGGATGTTTAGCTCTGCACCGGTGCATCTGGGGCGTTGCGCTGAACGCTCGTGACACCCTGACGTGCCTTCGCCCGGGCAGAGTAACCCTCGCCACTGTCGGCGATGATCCGACCGTTGCTCGCGAGTAACCGCCATCGCCATTCGTCTGCCTTGTCCTTGTAGAGGTCGAACGCACCGACATTGAGGGTCAAGATATCTGCACCCTCGACGAGTGCCTGGGCACGGGATATTGCATCGTTGGCATTGCGTTCATTGCTGTATGTCCTCGTTCCGGCGGCCAGTGGAGCACCGTCACGCACCAGTTGCCACGTGTATCCGTCACCCGATGGAGTCACCTCTGCAGTCACCGATTCGGCGAGTCTGAGCTCCTCAACAGCTGTGACCGCGTCTGCACGAGAGTCATATCCGTGTGGGCTCTCAGCCAGTGCCCGTCCACGTGGATTGAGCAGGCGCCAGTGCCACTGACCATCTCGCGAGTAGAGATCGAAGGCACCGTTTTCCAGCTGGAGGAGGTGGGCAGAGGCTGCATACTCGCGCACCCGTGCGATCGCATCGCTGGCACCTGAGCGCTCGTTGTAACCCTCGCCACTGTCGGCGATGATACGGCCGTTATCGTGTCGGAGTCGCCACCGCCACTCACCAGCCTGGTCCTCATAGAGTTGGAACGTGGCTTGGCTGGCATCCTCCGGGCGGTTCACCTCGATCACGGGTGCACCGGGGACGTTCTTTCGAACGCTCTCCATTCCCTTGCGGGCGTTTTGTTTTGAGCTGTAGCCTTCGCCACTGCTCGCGATGATATTGCCGTTTGAGTGTCGCAGACGCCAGCGCCAGTCATCGGCTCGATCTCTGAAGAGCTCGAACGTCCCCTTGCTGTCCACCTTCGCAGGTGCCAAATCCTCGAACACATCCTCAGGTGTCTTCAGCAACGCCGGGAGGATGATCGCCGAGAGGACAATCAGGCCGATCCCGACCGAGTAGATGGCGATAATCTCGGAGCTGAAGTCGTCCGTCGGGACGTTCCAGTTGGAGGGATACGCCCAGATGAACGCGACCGTGGCAGCCAGCGTGATGACCGCACCCAAGAGTGCGACCAGCGTCACCCGTCGGTTCGAGGGTAGCCGAATCACGACGCCCAGTAACAGCATCATCAGGCCGATAGATGACAACACGACCGCGATCTCTCGTTCATCGAACGGTTCGCCACCGTTGAGATCAATGGTCGTACTGTAAAGGAAAACCACGATACCGATGACACCGAGTATCGCACCGATGATGAACACCCAGTAGCCGATCGCCTCACCGGGTGTCCCCGGTCCGATATATCTTCGATACGTCCGTACCAGGAAGTTAGATTGACGTTCCTCGCTCATGTCGATGTTAACAACGTATTATTAACAGATAAAATCTCAGTAGATTCCAACAGTTCGAGAACTACTGTTGATGCAGCCGCCAGCGGTCGTAGAAGAGGTCATAACCACCAGATCCATTTGCCTCGAATGTCACCTCTGTCGAGCCATCCTCAGCATTTGGCGTCAAGTACCGGTAGCCATCATCTGTTTCACTATCGTATATCAGGGTCAGTGGAGACCCCTCGAGAGGCTCGGTAAAGGTCAATTGCAACACCTGACCGATTGGTTCGACGGTCGCCTTCATGACACCGCGGTAGGAGTGATATGTACCTGATAGGTACTGTTCGCGTTGATGTTTGGCGAAGAAACCATGTACATCAGCTGGGTCGTGGCCGAGTATGATCGCAAGGACACCCTCGCCGACGTTTGAGAGACCGTGATCGGGCGCGGCGTTGCATGCCAGTGCAATTCCAACCCCGGCATCGGGAGCCCAGCCGGCGTAGGCGGTGGCGACCCCAATCGACCCTCCATGGCCATGGACAGTCACATCATAGAGATCACGCGTTCGCCATCCATAGCCGTACTGACCAAGCGGTGTGTGCGTATAGCCACCGACCATCGCCTCGATTGACGACGGCTCGAGCACCTGTGAGCCATCTGACCCTCCACCATCATCGAGGTACATCTGTAGGTACCGCCCAAGCTCTCTGACCGATGTGAACAACCCGCCGGGGCCCTGACTGAGCTCGCGAATGGGTGTCGGCGTCTCCACCCAGCCATCGTCTTTATCCTCACGACGATACGGGGTCATCGTGTTATCATCGTGTTCGTACTGCGTGGCATCCATCGTCGACCGGGTCATGTGGAGTGGTTCGAGTATCCGCTCTTCGACGACCTGCGCGAATGGTCGATCGGTGATCGCAGAGATGGTATCGGCCAGCAGCATGTACGCACTGTTACAGTACATGTACCGTCGCTGTTCATCAAGCTCATCACCCACACCACTGAGGAAATGATAGAAATCCTCTCTGTCACCAAGCGGGACTGCCGCCTCGCTGATCTCTGCCTGACGGGCGATCAACGCCTCGCTCACCGCGAGTGACGGTAGACCTGATGCGTGACACAGTAAGTCGTGGATGGTGATCTCCTCGACACCGTCGAACTCGACATCGGTATGGTCTGCAGGTGAGTCCTCGAGTGCAAGCGAACCATCCTCGACCTGTTGCATCACGGCACAAGCCGTGAAGGATTTGGTAACTGACCCGACACCGTAGAGCGTATCCGGGGTGGCTGTGTCGTTCTTGGCGAGGTTTCTCGACCCGAATGCCTCGGCATGTGCCTCACCCTCGCGGGTGGTGACGCTGACCGCTAGGCTCGGGAGGTCGTGCTCATCTGCCCAGTCGTAGATGAAATCATCGACTGCCTCACGCCAGCCATCGGTGAGTGGGACATCTGCAAGTGCCATCGTGGTGTGGTTAACCAATCGACGGGACATCAAGCCACCGCTCCTCCCGGCGATGAGCACGGTTTTTTATGCTCTACCGAGTAACTCGATGACGATGCGAGCCGTCATCGTCGGGTATGGTCGAGTCGGGATTCGCACCGCGCGCATCCTCAGTGAGGAGGGTCACGAGGTGATCGTCATCGATAACAACCCAGAGAAGGTGCGACGAGCCGAGGGTGAGGGCTTCCAGTCGATTCGAGGTGAGGGTGATCAACGGGAGGTACTCGAATCTGCAGACCTCGATCGCGCTGATGCCCTCGCTGCCTTGACCGGCGATGTAGAGGTGAATCACCGAGCCTGTGTCATCGCCAATGAGTACGGTATCCGTACAGTCCTCAGGGTCGATGCGGACTACCCCGATGAACGGTATCGACGGTATGCACAGGCGGCAGACGCGATAATCTACCCCGAGCAACTCGGCGCAGCTGGTGCGAAGACGGCACTCCTTGGGGGCGACGTCGCGGTGTTGGCCGAGCTCGCTGAGAACCTCCAGTTCCTTGTCTTGACCGTCAAGGATGGAGCACCGGTCGTCGGGGAGACGATCGGCCGTCTCGAGCTTCCTGATGCGGCAAGACTGTATGCACACGGTCATGGCGACGAGTCGATGACGATACCGTTACCAAGTGAGATCCTCGAACCTGGCGACCGTGTGGCGCTTCTCGTTGATCGAAACGAGGTAGAACAGACGCGAGCGTACTTCCTCGGCGAGGATAGGTGACCGAAGCCGATGCAATCGCTCGATGGTCAGCATATGAAAATCGGGGTGGCGCCACCCCGAAGGTGGTGGAACAGCGGGCGCGCGAGGTGTGGGAGGGGGGAAGGGATGTTGCCAGAGGGAGGCGCGCCCGGATGTGAGCGTTGCCATGGCATGTGTATAAAGCTATGTCAGACATCAGTCAGACGACCCGATCAGCGGGTGCTCATCGACTCACGATGGCATCATTTCCCAGGGATTGGACCATGACCTGGGACGAACTGTTCACACAGGCTACACGCTTCGAGGTGGACCTCGAGATGGTGCTTGAAACGGTCGAGCGATACCGAGAGAGTGATGGCGAGACAGCCTGACCCGACGACGATCGTCGTCGATACGGACTGCCTCGTGGCTGATCTGTTCATCGATGGGACGGCGCGTGAGGTCATGGACGTTATCCGTGGACACGACTGGTTGACCCTCAAAGCGAGTGATTACCTCATCGAGGACACTGTCGACGTGATCGCACACCTCGGGGACCGCCCCCTTGCAGATGCCTGGAACGACCGTTTCGAGCGGCTCGCTAGCATGGTCGAGCATCCGGCGGAGGACCACCCCGCACTGGCGAGCGCATATGCAGGTCAGGCTGCGCATCTGATCAGTTACGATGATCGCCTCGCCTCGGTGCGGACCGGACTCTCCATGCGAAAGGCGATGCCAATCAGCGTACGCTCACCTGATGCGTTCATGCAGGTGTTCGATCCAGCTTCGCTCTTCGAGTCCGTGTTCGAAGAGTCGTATCCAGGCCCCAATCGAGCTCAACGAGACTGATCGTCGAGCCATGTGGCGAACGACGCGATAGCTTGCCCGCGGTGTGAGAGCTCGTTCTTCTCAGCTGTCGTGCGTTCAGCGAGCGTCCTGCCATCAACCTCGAAGATCGGGTCGTAGCCAAACCCGGCACGTCCCCTCGGTGCGACGATCGTCCCCGTCACACGACCGGTGAACGTGATCACGTCATCATCGGCGATGTATGCAATGACACTCACGAAACTGGCCGTTCTGTCATCCTCTCGTTCGGTGAGGTGCCACACCCGTTCGATTCCCAAGGTGCCCTCTATGTACGATGAGTACGGTCCGGGAAAGCCACCGAGTGCATCGATTCGGAGACCGGAATCCTCGACGATGAGGGGGTGGTCTCCACCCAGGTGGTTATACGCCTCCCGTGCGCCCGCCTCCGCCACGGCCTCGATCGTGTCTGCCTGAATCTCGGGGTAATCGAAGGTGACCTGTTCGATAGGTCGGTCGAGGGCTGCTCGAACCTCGTCTACCTTGTGGGGGTTACCGGTGACGAAACGTATCGGGGTCGTCGAATCGGTCACGTCAACCCACCAACGGCGACCGTGATGGTGGACAGTACGAGAGAGAAAACATCTGGTGACTCGCGTTTAGTCGTCGATGATGACCTCGACCGGTTCTTGTTCGTCCTCGACGGTCTCGGCCTTGGTCTCCTCGCGCCTTTCGAGCAGCACCATACCGATGGCAACGAGGATGACGACCCACGACTTCCAGTTGGCAAGGTTGAGCGAATAGCCGATGCCGAACGGTTTCGACACGAGCATCCCCTCACCTGGCTGCCAGTGGGATTTGATGAACTTCGTCAGCGTCGGCGATTCGAAGTTGTAGGGGATACCGAATATCTCCCCGCTTGACTCTCGATCAGACATATGTGTATCTTCGTTGGGAACACCCATTAACGTTCCCGCTTAACGATATCTACCACGACCCTCGATCTCGTCGAGCTGGTCGGCAATGGGAACGTCACTGACTGACGTGTACCCTTTGAGCAGTGCCACTCTGAAGGGTTCGAGAGTATCTGTCACGTCCTGTAGACTCTGCAAAAAGATGTGTAAATCCATGGCCCAGTCCTCGAGATCGTCGGTGCGGAACCCGAGGCCGAAATCGATCAGATAGACACGTTCCTCATCAACACGGACGTTACGGACGGTGGGGTCGCCGTGGACGAAGCCGATATCCTCATGCATGGTGGCGAGGTGACGACCCACGCGTTCGACCGTCTTCGCCGAAAGGCTATCTCGTAGATCGTGGCTCCCGACCGCGGTCAACACCATCGCGTGATCCTCGAGATCGATATCCAATACCACCGGGGTGGGGATACCACACCGTCGGGATCGATGCAACAGACGCGCCTCTCGAATGGTGCGTCGGCGACGGATCGATGCATCAAGTGTAGGATGTCGGTAGGATTTTGGCGCCCGTCGCTTTCGAAGCCGTCCACCATCGAGTGATTCGATGATAGCCTCCGCACCTTGTTGCGTTCGGGTCCGCGTTGGAGGGGCGTGCGTTGGCTCCTCTCGCCAGGTGATGGGTACCGCTTCTGGACGGTATTCGGGGAGACACGTTGACGCATCGACAGCGAGGTGCTCACCTGCTCGGTGCATGTACGCCCCCGTGATGGCGATCATCCCGGCGTTATCCCTGAGGAAACGAGCTGGTGGAATGTACACGCTGGCACCTCGTGCTTCGGCCATCTCCGTGATCATCTCCTGCAATCTCGCATTTTGTGCCACACCGCCGCCGAGGACGACCTCGTCTCGATAGGTTAGTGCCAGTGCACGCTCAGTCACCTCGGTCAACATGGCGAAGATCGTCTCCTGAAGTCCACAGCAGACATCCTCGATGGCTACACCCTCATCGACGAGTTGCTGCGCTGCACTCGAGAGCCCTGCGAAGGAGAAGTCCATCCCCTTCACCACGTACGGCAACTCGACGTATTCACCCTCGGCTGCGTGGCGTTCGACCTTCGGACCGCCGGGGTGTGACCACCCGAGGTACCTGGTGAACTTATCGATGGCATTCCCGACACCGGTATCCATCGTCTCTCCAAGGACGCGGTATCTGCCGTTTCGAAACCCGAGGACGTGTGCGTTCGCCCCGCTCGCGTTCAGCCCAATCGGATCGTCAAGCTCGCCGAGATGTCGACCGACCTCGAGGTGCGCAACCATGTGGTTCACCCCTACGAGCGGTGCATCCAGACGGATGGCGAGTGCCCGAGCTGCCGTCGCAGTCACCCGGAGACATGGCCCGAGACCTGGTCCACGTGCGAACGCGATGGCGTCGATCTCACCGCCATCATCAGCCAATACGGCAGCGATGACCTCAGGGAGCGCACTCGACATGTGTTCGGCTGCCTCGCTCGGGTCGATACCACCCTCCGGTGGTCTGAACGGGTCGGTTCGTATCGTCACCCCCTCGAGGTCGGAATCGTAGATAGCAGCACTCGCCGCCCATGCGGTCCCTTCGATGCCAAGTACCCTCATTGATCCTCACCGGGACGAGGTGCCCGACCGACGACCCCTGTCAGCCTGCTCTACCCGTTACCTGTGGCCGCCGAGATGTTAGCTCTCACGAATCGATAGCGCGGTGACAGTACCCAACGGGATATACGTCTCCACCGAGAAGGGCGACCATGGTAGATCTCACGACGTTCGAGATTAGCGGTGAGGACGACTCACACGATACGGTCACAATCCCGTCTGGACTGCTCGACCTCCTCGCAGAGGAGGGCGACGACGCAGCGACGGTCATCGGAGACCTGGCACTCCTTGGCTGTGCGCAACGAATCCACGCGGCCGTCCATCACGCCCATGGTGAGCCTGATGCCGAGCTTGAAGCGCTCGAGGAGTCGACCATGGAGCTGTTCGAAGAACGCTTCGGAGCCACTTATGCAGAGCTGACCGGCCACGCTCACTGACCGCTCATCGCCCGGACTGCCCGATGAACACTTCAGGCCGCTTTAGAGAAGCCACAGCGACCGCAGTGTAACCGGTCACCATGATCGGCTAGGAAGGTGTCCTCACACTCAGGGCAGCGCTCATTGATCGCGCTACCCTCCTCATCGTACAGCTCGTACCTCGCCATGTGCGCCTCAGGCCTCCTCCGCCTCTTCCTGTGCGTCGTCGGTATCCGGAGAGATCTTGTTTCGGTCGAGCACGTACTGCCGCTCTACCTCTCGCGCATATGTCTGGTCATCGTACACTTTCGCCTGGCCGATCGTCGTGCGCATGCCGAACTTCGTGTTCAACTCGCGGATGACCACCTCATCGGCGTCCTTCCCGAGTTTGGCTGCGAGACTGTCTCTCACGGACAGACGCTCAGGCGTCGCCTCTTCGTGGGTGACCTGAAACGTGACATCGGTCCGGTGCAACATCGGATTTTCCGTTTCATCGAGAATTTCGATCTCCATAGTTGTATCCAGTTACAGATAGGTGGCCAGATTTGCGTAAAAGGATTTCGAAGAACCCGGCAAACGTGAGCTTCACGGGTATTTCGAGCCGAAAGTCTCACTCGTCCATGAGTGCCCGGAGTGTTTCACGATCACCCTCGAGGAAGTCGAGGAGGCCACTGACCGCCTCTTTTCGTCTCGTGTTGACATGAACGATGACCATCCCCTCATCGGGTTGACCATAGATCACCGTTGCACCCGCAGGTGCGGCCAGAATGGCCGGTAACACCGCGAGATCCTCCTCACCATCGACGACGATCTTCACCGGTGGATCGAGTGAGAGCGCCTGCTGGATAGCCTCGATGAGCGAGGCGGTGATTGTCCCGGCGGGGTTGACAGCCTCAAGGGGGTGATTGAGCTCCTCGAGCGTCGATTGCGTCGCTGAACCGATCGGTCGTCGCTTGGTCAACCCATCGACGATAGCGATATCCGGGATGCAGTCGATATCAACGAGGCTCGCAGTGACGATATCACCGATCGTGATGAGTGGTCTGCCAGCACGCTCACATACCGCTGTCTCATCGGTGAAAATCGATCCGAGTGGGTCTTTGAACGCACTTCGGTTCGTATCTGGAAGGGTCAACACGACCTCGACACTCCCGGTCTCTGATGTGGAAGTCGAGCGGTCGTTCATGTGATCAGCGGACCTTGAGAGCGTATTTTCCCGGTCTGGTCACGCCCATCTGCTGGGCGATATCGCTCTCCTCTGGGTGTGCGATGATGACGTAGCCAGCCCAATCCTCGGTGAACGATGTCGAGTTGCAATGTGGGCAGGCATCGGGATTCTCTGCCTCCTGAACAAGATGGCATTCTCGACAGACGAGTCGCTGTGTCGCCATGTCACTCCCCTGCGGCGACGGTTCGTTCCTCGTGCTCCTCGGTGAGCCAGCCGTGCTTGCCAAGTCCGACCTGCTTCGCCGTCAGGCCGATCTTGCTATCACGGGGGTTTCGCTCGTCGATGCTCTTCGTGACGATCCTGCTTCGGACGATATCCTCGACACCGAGGGTTCGGTTCGATTCGTTCGAGACCAACTGTTGATTCTCACCGTCATAATCGAGATACTCATCGGAGATTTGAGATACGTGTAACAGACCGTCGACCGGTCCGATACCGACGAAGGCACCGAAATCAACGACCTCAACCACGATCCCATCGACGACCTCCTGCATGTTCGGCTCGAACGTGATCGCATCGAACACAGCATCGAAGTAGACACCCGGACGGTTGGGCAACACCGCCCCCTGACCGATATCGTGCACCTCGATGACGCTGACGACGCTTCCCACGTCTGCATCCATTCGACCCTCCAGTTTATCCTGGAGCAGTCGCTTTACCAACCCCTTCGTCACATCTCCAAGCTCCGACGGGGGCACCTCTATCGTATCGCGCAACCGGACCCGTTTATACATGGCTAGGCAGTCTGGTAATAGCTCATTTCGGGGCGCCCCTTAAACTAGTTGTTGAAATGCAACTGCATTCGATGTGGTACGGACACCCACTATGGTGGCTCAAGAATTAGATGGTGATGTCCTCGGGGGCGTACCACCGACAGTCCCGCATCGTGAGCCCGCTCGATGAGTTCGATATCGGCCGTCACAACCACCACATGCAGTTGTGTTGCCACCGCGAGAACGGCGTCATCGGCATTCGATGTTTCTGAGGGGACGATCTCACAGTGGCGATCGACGAGTTGTAAGCCCACCGAGGCGGCCTTCCCGGGCTGGCCACCTGAGTCGCTGAGTCGGTCGAGTTCTGCGACGACCGCGTCAGGTACCACAGGATCGACTGCCCCGAGGACGCGCTCAAGTTCGTCGAACAATCTGAGGTTATGCTCGATGGGTAACATCAACGCACTCGTATCGAGCACGGCCATGTCCATCCCCTTACGAACGTAACGACCCGATACCGATCAGCCGCCAGCGTGTACCAACACGGCGGTTGATGGCGATAGTCGACCCTGCCTCTGCGCAGATAGGTCGCTTGAGCTTGACCTCACACTCATCGCCTCTCGCACTCGTGACCGCACCGACGGTCGTGGTCGTTCCGACCGTCATCATCAGTGGTTCACCCGTCGTGATCGGTCCTACCTCCTCTACCTCGTCACCGACGATACGGTCAAAGAGTTCTACCTCGAGCGTACAGGCCTCGAGGGTCGGTGGCAGTGTTCCAGGGTCGCCAGCGACCTGCCCAGCGAGTGCATCGCCCTTTGTCTGCGATGGGTCGAGACCGGTTCCGACTCCGAGCAAACCACCAGGTGTCGCCTCATCCACCTCATGTCCGCCTGCCTGAAGCGAGCGCACCTCGGTCTGGATCGGCTCGTAAGTCGAAGAGCCACCATGTTCAACCTCGCGACCCGGTCGGAGTTCGATGGCATCGCCTGGCGATAGACGCCCGCGGATGAGACTCCCGCCGATGACGCCACCGACGAGGTTTTCCCATGTCGTCCCCGGCCGGTTGATGTCAAAACTCCGAGCGATGAGCATACGGGCATCGGCATCCGGGTCACGCTCAGGCGTTGGTATCTCACGCTCGATCGTCGCGATGAGTGCGTCAGTATTGACATCCTGCTGGGCGCTAATGGGGACAATCGGTGCACCCTCGGCGACAGTCCCCTCGACGAACGACTGTATCTGTTCGGCGTTCGTCCTGGCGGTATCCGCATCGACCAGGTCGATCTTGTTCTGTGCGATGACGATGTTCTCGATGCCGATGAGATCGAGTGCCATCAGGTGCTCCTCGGTCTGTGGTTGGGGCACCGTCTCGTTCGCACTGACGACGAGAACAGCACCGTCCATAAGCGCGGCTCCCGAAAGCATCGTCGCCATGAGCGTCTCGTGACCCGGTGCATCGACGAATGAGACTGTCCGTAGCACCTCTGTCTCGACATCATGTACGTCACACGTCTCCGCAACGGTGAACGCCTCCGGTGGGTTGCATTCAGGGCATCGTCGGAAGGTCGTATCTGCGTAGCCCAACCGGATCGATATACCTCGCTTGAGTTCCTCGGAGTGTTGGTCGGTCCATGCTCCGCTGAGTGCCTGAACAAGCGTCGTCTTACCGTGGTCGACGTGTCCAACGAGGCCGATGTTCACTTCCGGTTGCCGATGTGCTGTCGTCATATCGCCACTTGAATAAGCTGGTGAAGAATCACCATGACAAACTGATAAACCTACTGTATTGCGGTCGTAGGTGTATCGCTTCTAAACATCAATTATGGCCAGCGAGCCGGTGCCGGGACTGACAGCAGGGAAGAATAATCGAATTGGAATGACACATACAGCCCCTGGATGTTGCAGGCTAGGGAACTCACATCTATAACGTGACACAAACTGCTTGATGTGTACAATGGGGCTTATTCATCAACCACTGAATCCTGATGAGTTCAAGTCTGAGCGGTCACTGCAGTGTCGTGTATCGGGAATTCTCGGCGTCACCCCGAAGTCGGAACCCAATCGGTAACAGCGGCCCATGCCACCACGATATTGAGGGCAATCGGGATCACCTTCGTGGCTCCGAAGAATCCAGTCATCAAGACGAGCGACAGGATGGCCGCGCTCCCGGCCAGGATACGCCACCAGTTGAACGGAACCACGATTTCTACCACCGAGAGGACAGCACCGAAAAAGAGTGTTGCCGCAGTGATGGCAATGAATATTCCGAGAAGCGGTAAATCAGCCGTCACCGCAATTTGGCCTAAAAGCCCACTGTCGCCATCGCTCCAGGGCCAGACCCACCGCAAGAGGCCGCCGAATTCTTGTTGGGCTTCGCTATCTAATGGAACGAGAAACGAGGCGGCAAAATGAGTTTGTAATAGTAGCAGTGCGGAAAATAGGCAATTTGTTACCGCCATGACCGGTCCAGGCTATTCCAGGATAAAACCTAATTACAGGATAACGTAGGATCCTCGAACCAATTCCACTACGTCGGGTTTTCGGTGATGGAGAACTCAGAGTTCCAGCGGAGTGGGGCGTTCGACTTGAGGTGATGAACGTCTTTGGGGAGACCATTGACCGACGCCCGGCAGCGGATGCCTAGGAAAATCAAGATCAACTGGATCTGATCGTGACTGGTGTGTCTCTGTTCGGGGATATCGAAATACGTGATTAAGCGGCAAATGCTCCCCACGTGGTTCACTATCTGGTAACGATGGGCATCATTTTCGTTGCTGTATGGGTCATTGGGTACTTAGTCTAGGTTCATCCAAATGCGTATCGTGACATCTTCCTCAATTACACTGGCATCTATGCCCTCCTCCTCTTGGAATTCGGCTATTCCACCGGCGCGGACGAAATCAGTTGTTGCGAAGACCAAGCTCGTAGAATCTCTTAAATCACTCACGCCACGAACGAAAGGACGCATACCAAAAGCCAACCAGTACACCGTATTCACCGAAGATGGTTCGCGGATTCATGCGGTGGATTCCCCCTCAATCGAATGTCGTGTCAATTCCCGTGCGATGGGAGCAGTCTAATGGTGAATGAATTCAGGATCGTCATAGGGACCAGCCAGGGATGGCCTTTCCGCGCACTAATCGCTATGGTCGATTGCAATTCAACAAGATACCAAAAATTGCAGGTCCATTGGTAATTGCCAACTGTCTAATAAAGTCGCAGGAAATATTGAACAATTGGATCCACGCAAATAGGGAACGCTCAGTGATCTATCATCCGACTGTTTAGCCGAGCTATTTCGACCGATATTTAGCGACCAATGGGACGAGAATAATCGGCACTGGATAGTGGATATACGCCCGCCAATCGAGGAAATACTCCCAGCCCCCGAGGAACGGAATCGTAAGCAAATCTGCAATGAGAAAGACGATGAACCATGCGATACCCAGCGTGATCCCGTCTCGAACGGTTGGTGGGGCAGCTAGGGATGCGAGTAGGATAATCATGGCAATGACGATACCCATGGCTACAGTCCAGACCCACCATTGATCCGGGTCGATACCCATAGCCCAGAGGGTGGTAATGAGTGCAGAGATAACGACAAACACGGAAAGAGGATACAGAATGAATATTTTGACTGTATTTTGAGTCGTTTTCATAGTTGAACCAGTGATTGAGCGTCTATCAGTAGAATCTTGGCCGGGCTACGTACTCAATCTATTGAAGCGCACGTTCTACTTCGCGGACGGACCCATTGCGAGCTCAAGCAATGAGGACGCGGATCTGATCGAACGCATTCAATATGGCGAAATTCCGCCTTCGGTTGAATATTCGCTCACGACAGTGGGTGTTGAAGTGCGAAACCGTCTCGAATCGCTCTTGGAATGGGCTGAACGAAGTGAACCCGAGTGACTTTGCCAACGGAATTTGCCCACTGATCTTCATGTGTATCGTCCAAATCTGTCATGACTTTCCTAACATATTGGGTAGGAATGTGTATGCTTGATTTGTTCAGGGAGCAGACACAGCAGCAGAGATCATACTTATCGGAGAAGAGAGAATAGAATAATGGCTAGCCCCACAGCGACCACGAGCGACTCGATAATGTGAACTGTGACGAGATCCCAGTTCAGTAACTCAAAGAACACGCCCTCAAGGAAGACCCCGAACGCCACAAAGGCAAACCCGATTGCGGCATTTCGTAGGTATGGTTCATTCGTTCGCTGATACGCCCGAAAACTGAGGTACGAGATGCTCAGTCCAAGAATCAATACGAGAGTCCGAGTGAGCGCAAGGATCGTCGTGTCTAATTCGATCACGGGCCATCACCCTGCTCTGGGCGTCCCAGCCCTGGCATGCGATCACCGTAGATTGAATACAAGATCAACACCATTCCTCCGATCATAAATATCGAATGGATGATACTTGCTTATAGAGCGTCAACGGTGTAAAATCGAAGAGAATCCCCTCCGAACCGACGCCGATGCTGATGAGGAGGAATCCGAGCGACACGTACAGTAACGGCCGAGAATCGTATCGTTTGTATGCCCGATAGGCCGCAATGGCGACGATCAGGCCCGCGGCCATCGTCAACAACTTCAGGAAGACGAATTCGATGTGAATCACGGCTGTTCACCTCTGATCTGTTGCCACATGTTGGCCATCCGGTCAATCGGATCTTCATCGCGTCGTATCGTGACAGTATACTGATCACGGGTCAGGTTCACATTTATCTCCTCCAGGGTGGTTTTGTACACGGTGTAGTGGTGGCCGTCCTCTGCATCCACGCGCTGTTGTCCGACGATTAGCCCTAACTCTTGCAAGCGTTCTAGCCTGCGGTATATCGTTGAATGATGGGCGTCCAGGGCTTGGGCAAGTTCCTGTGCTGACAT
>SKSD01000041.1 GCA_007118145.1 Halobacteriales archaeon | reverse complement strand
GACGAACCCTCGACGGAGGAGGTCGAGTCACTGTATATCGAGGCCACACCCGCCCTGACGATGAACCAACAGTGGATGTTCCAAAAGCAGCAGATCGCTGGTCAACTCATCGAACAACTCGATATCGACCGTGTCGTCGTCCAGGAGATCCTCGAGAGCAGGGATCAGGTGCTCGAGGAGACACAGTCGCTGCTGGCAGAGGAGGGTCTCGAGGACGTCGAGGAACTGCTCGAGGAGTAATTTAGGCGATATCGCGGCTGGTGTCGATCGCCACCTCCTCGACGAGTTCGAGTTTGATCTCGTCGGTGATGGCCGTCCCTCCGCGATTTTTGGGGATGGTCAACCGGTTGATCAACTGACTCCCGCGGACCGACATGTCGAGGTTGAAGATGATATCGGCCGCATGGAGCGTCAACCGCCGATTCGATGGGTGGTCATCATCCTGAAGACAGTGCAACACGGCGAAGCCACCCGTGTTTTGCATATGTGTCTGCAATTCATTCAGGAAATTGACGTATCGGCTCGACTCACGCTGCTCGATCGGGTCGATCGGATCGATGATGAGTGTGAGGTCCTCATTCAGCCGACTGATCGCCCGGTTCGCCTGGTCGAGCACCTCAGCTGAGGTGAGCTCGCGGACCATCGGCTTGCCGATCGGCGCCTTCGTCATCGATAATGCATCGCGGACCGCGGCAGCGGAGCGGACTGTGGTGAGATAGAACGTCTGCCTCGATGCCGTCAGCTGGTAAAGAAGCAACTCTGCGTTACTTTCGGGGGGTGCCACCAGGGCAACGACCGAGCCGGCTGGGATACCTCCATCGAGCTGTCTGTCGAGTACGGTGATCCCCGTCTTGCAAACGTCCATCGCGCGTCAAAACGGTAGGATAGGCCTGTTATATAATTGTTTGGCACTCACTCCAACGCGATGATACTCAGTGGAACCGATCAGCCACTGATATGCGGCCGACACTGGGGCAGATGAGGGAGTTTTTTGGTCACCTGGGTCGCCCACATTGACGATGGAACGCAAACACCTACTCACAACCAAGGAGTTGACGCGTTCGGAGATCGAGGCTGTGCTCGACCGTGCAGCCGAGATCGAGGCCGAGGGGTTACACGGCGCGAGTCGGGATTTCCTCCTCGGCCTGATGTTCTTCGAGCCGAGTACGCGAACGCGTTTGAGTTTCGAGGCGGCGGCGAAACGTCTCGGCGGTGACGTGGTTGACCTGGGTGCGCTCGAGGCATCCAGTGTCGAGAAGGGGGAGACCCTCGCCGACTCCGTCCGAGTCCTCGAGGGGTACGCCGACGCCCTCGTTCTCAGACACCCTCGAGAGGGTGCGGCACGGATGGCGACTGAGTTCATCGATATCCCACTGATCAACGGCGGCGATGGTGCTGGTCACCACCCGAGCCAGACACTGCTCGATCTCTATACCATCCGAAAGCACGTCGGCCTCGACGGGTTATCGATCGGAATTCTCGGTGATCTCAAGTACGGCCGCACCGTCCACTCACTCGCCGCAGCATTGACGAATTTCGATGTCACCCAGCACTTCATCAGTCCGGAGAGCCTGCGACTCCCTCGTGATGTCCGCTTCGATCTGCACGAGACAGGTGCATCTGTGAAGGAACACACAGAGATGGATGATGTCATCCCACTGCTCGATGTGCTTTACGTGACACGGATCCAACGCGAGCGCTTCCCTGATGAGAACGAATACCGGGCGGTCGCTGGTGAATACAGTATCGACGCGTCGACACTCGAGGCAGCCAAGGATGATCTGATTGTCCTTCACCCACTTCCCCGGGTGGACGAGATCGACCCGGCGATCGACGATTCACCCAGGGCGAAGTACTTCGAACAATCACATAACGGCGTCCCGGTGCGGATGGCGCTGCTCGACTTGTTGCTTGGGGGTGAGGACCGATGAGCGAACACGAACTCAGAGTCAGTAAGATCCGAAACGGGACAGTCATCGATCACGTCTCAGGTGGACAGTCGCTCAACGTGCTCGCGATCCTCGGCATCGACGGGACCGAGGGTTCGGTCTTGAGCATCGCCATGAACGTACCAAGCGGGCGCCTTGGACGGAAGGATATCCTCAAGATCGAGGGTCGCGAGTTGAATCAAGATGAGGTGGACGTACTCAGCCTGATCGCACCTGAGGCGACCATCAACATCATCCGCGACTTCGAGGTGGTGGAAAAGAGCCGCGTTGAACGACCCCACCGGGTCAGAGGGATACTGAGCTGTCCGAATCACAACTGTATCACACAGTCCGGTGAGCCCGTCAGGAGCGACTTCGAGGTGCTCGATGACGGTGTCAGGTGTCTCTATTGTGGGACGATCGTCAGGGAACACCTCGCACAGCACCTCCTCGAGTGACGACCTCGATTTAGCTTTATATTCGTCTGGATCGAAGAAGGTGGTGATGTCCAGGAAGTCGAAATTCCTGCTGCTGGTCGCCGTGGTCCTCATCCTCTTCGTGGTGATGAAGAGGCGTAACAACGAGCACGAAGACTAGCGGTCAAGGCTAGCCAACGACATGCAGGCGTCTCTACCTCGGTGATACACGCCTGAGTGCAAACTCCTTGTCGCTCAATCGCCTTCGAGCTGTTCGATGGCCTTCAGGGCGTTCGATGTATCGTACGCGAAGTAGACATGGTCTGCATAGGCGTCTGCCACCTCAGCGGCATGAACGAGGCTCTCGATGTCGATGTCGACCGCGTAGAGTTCGATACCGAACGGGATGGATAACAGTTCCTGAAAACCCTTGGCGAGTATCTCAAGCCAGTACGTGGTTGCGTAGTGCAGGTCGTAAATGGGGACCACGATCTCGTCGACGTAGCGCTCGACCGATGGTGGGTTGAGCCCAGATCGCTCCTCGAGGTGACCGGGATACGGGTCTGGATAGACCGTGAGATAGGTACGCCCTGGTATACGCTCGGCAGCTTGTTCGACGAAGTTTGTGATGACCGATGCTCGCCACTCGAAGCGATCTGTGAACGTGCTCGTCTCGAATGCCCTCGTGCATCGCTCGCAGAAACAGTACTCAGCCCTGGGGAAACCAACGTCGTCAAGGCGGAGGTTATCGTTCACCTCGACACACCCCTCGATGAGTTCGACGAGTCCTGTTCGGTAACCCTCGTGTGTGGGACAGACATAGCCCCAATCGAAGTACCGCCGGTCCCGTGTGGCTGGCTCATCCTCGTCGTTGATCGCGACGAGGTCGGGATCAGCACTCGCCTGCGTATCACCGTGACAAGATACCATATTGATGCCCTCGGCGATCGGGTCGCTCCGACGCCCGGTGACGTCTTTGACCTCGAAGAAGACACGCTCAAAGTGAGGGTGATCGAGATCGGCAGCTGATCTGGTGACGAGACCGAACACGGGTTGGGACTAGCCGCCTGTGGCGGGATAATGACATCGATACTGTTCCTCAGACTCGACAGCTGTCGCACCTGGTGGCACGTGGCTGCTCATCGAATCGCGTCGCTTTTTATATGTCACCGGTAACATCGGAGCATGACGTTCGAAGAGGGAGCTAGGGTCGTTCTGCTCGATCCCCATAGCGATCACGAGGGCGACATCGGTGAGATCACACAGGTGATGGAGACCATGTTCGGTGACGCTACCTACACGGTGAGCTTCGACGACGGTCAGGAGACGGGTGTCCCAGCTGACCTGCTCGAGCCCGCCCCTGACGAGGACGACGAGACCGAGGAAGAGTAGACGTCGACCGATGTCCAGCCCGCCGGTCCATCATATCGATGTGCGGGCGTTTCGTTACGCCACGGAGGTTCCCGAGCGTGTGCGCTCGGCATTACAGGCCATCTATCCCACCTTCGGTGAGCCAGACGAACCGGTCCTCGAACGGGCTGTCACCGAGGGTCACTACGGGAATGAGATCGAGATCTATACACTCACGCTCACCAGAGCTGATGAGTTCAGGACGTTCTTCGACCAGTTGCGACGAAATGGCGACATTGCGACCATCATCGAGCAACTCGACGACCGGGTCACCGAAGATTGTGACCTGTTCCTCAGGTTCGACAAGCAACATGCCTATACAGCAGGCCGACTCGACCTCGGTGACGGTATCGAGGTGCGCATCCGCATCGAGGCGTATCCTGCAAAGCGTGAGTCGGCAATCGAGAACATCCATGAGTACCTGACCTCGCTCATGGAGGGGCGATGAGCGAGCGAGCAACTCGATTCGAGCGAGTCCTCGCCTACCCAGACGGACAAAGTACCGTCGCTCGCTGTGCGATGACGGCGACCCGACTCGGATTCGATGGACTGGTCGTCATCAATGCACTCGACCGCCCCGCAGAGCCAACGCTCGAGTCGATTAGCGAGACATACGGGATTGAACTCGCCACCGGGGTCGAGCTTCACCCGAATGAGCCCGACGATGCCAGCGGACGCCTGCCACATCTGCGCGAGCAGGTAGATATCCTCGCGGTGGCGGGCGGAAATACGCAGCTGAACCGCTTTGTGGCAACCCAGCGCCATGTCGACGTACTCACACAACCAATCAGACCGGGCTCATCCTTCATCGAGGCAGGCACGATTAAGCATGCCATCGAGTACGATGTCGCCATCGAACTCGATCTCTCACCGTTACGACAACGCGGGGGTAAGCGGGTGCGTTACCTCCAACAGCTCACTCACCTCTGGCGTGTGATCGACCATTACGGTGCGTCGTACGTGGTCACGATGCGTCCTGCCTGTCACCTCGATTTCAGGGATGTCCGGTCG
>SKSD01000078.1 GCA_007118145.1 Halobacteriales archaeon | reverse complement strand
GTGGTCGACGTCCTCGATGCGTTCATCGCCCAGTATTACGCTGAGCGATATCTCCCCGACGTGATACTCGTCCAGGAACTTCCTCGAGATCGAGAACTCAGGGCATGGCTCGAACAGGAGGGGGTCGACCTCCGTGTCCCCGGTGCCGGTCGTGAAGCGACGCTGCTCGACCTCGCGCTGAAGAACGCTCATCACGCGCCGGTGCCGGAGGGAGATCCGGTCGACATCCTCGGCGAGCGACTCGGGATCGATCCACCGCGACGGATAGAAGGCATCGACGTGAGTCACGCACAAGGCCGTGCCGTGGTTGGTTCGAACGTCGTATTCGTCGATGGCACACCGGCTAAGGAACACTATCGACGCAAGAAACTGCCCGAGGGGAATGACGATGTCGACCGGATCAGACAGCTCGCAAGCTGGCGAGTCCAGCGCTCGATACAGGGGCGCGATGACCGACCCGACCCGGATCTGCTGCTCGTCGATGGTGGTGAGTCGCAGTTCGATGCGGTCAGTCGCATCGTACAGGGATTCGACTGGCCGGTGACTGTGGTCGCACTCGCCAAGCGCGAGGAGACGGTCATCATCGACGGTGAACCCAACCATTGGCCAGGGGATGACCCGACGCTTCACCTCCTCCAGCGAGTACGCGACGAGGCACACCGCTTCGCGGTGAGCTATCATCAGACGCTGCGTGACAGCATCGAGACGGTGCTCGATGATATCCCCGGCATAGGACCCGCCAAACGTCGGCGTCTGTTACGGCGTTTTGGGAGTCTCGACGGCATCCGATCGGCCTCACGCACAGAGCTCCTCGAGGTAGACGGTATCGGTGATGAGACCGCAGATGAACTGATGGCGCGTCTTTGAGTGCTGTCACGTCGCACTCACTCGCCACGTGTGCGGAGGTACCCTTCGATGACGGCAATGATGGCCGTGAGGATGAATCCGATTGCCCCGATGAACAAGAAGAGCCCAAGCTCGGGTAGTGCATCGATGATCATGAGCATTCCAAGGCCACCAAGGGCGGCGAGCACCGGTTCATTGCGAGTGATCCCAAGGGCACCTGCGACGGCGAGTGCGATGACACTCACCGAGACGAGGATGCGCCCGACGGAGAGCGACTCGGTCACCAGGACACCAATTGTGGCACCGATGATCGATGCCGTGATGATCATCGCGATGAAGCGGATTGCCTTATGGGGCTGGTCGGCCATCGCGGTGGCGGTTGTCGCCTTGAGGCTAAAACATGTACGAAGCGCGACGGAGATACGCGATCACTCGGGGGCGGGTACACCATCATCTGCGGGCTCGAACCCTGCATCGAGGTCGTACTCTCGCTGGAGCTCGTGGATACGGTCACGGATATCGGCTGCAAGTTCGAACTCGAGGTTGGCCGCCGCCTCATGCATCCGATCGATGAGCTGTTCGATAAGCTCGACCGCCTCGGTCGGATCCTCAGGTTTGAACGTGGCGATCGACGTACCATCACGGTCACTTCCAGGGAGCGATGACTCCTGGATCGGCTTGTCGATCGTACGAGGTTGAATCCCATGACGTTCGTTGAACGCACGCTGGATCTCACGACGGCGCTGTGTCTCATCGATCGCCCGCTCCATCGCACCCGATGGCTCATCTGCATACAGTACCACCTCACCATTGACGTTCCGTGCAGCCCGACCCATCGTCTGGACGAGCATCGTCTCTGATCGGAGGAAACCCTCCTGGTCGGCATCGAGGATGGCCACCAGACTCACCTCGGGGATATCGAGTCCCTCCCTGAGGAGGTTGATTCCAACGAGGACATCTATCTCACCGAGACGTAGTGCCCTGACCAGCTCATGGCGTTCGAGGGTATCGGTCTCATCGTGCATGTACGCCACGTCGTATCCCGCCTCATCCAGGAACTCGCTGAGGTCCTCGGCCATCCGTTTCGTCAGTGTCGTGACGAGGATGCGTTCATTCTGGTTGACACGTTCATCGATACGGTCGATGAGATCGTCCACCTGGCCATCGACATCGGCGACGGTCACCTTCGGGTCGACCAAATGGGTAGGTCGGACGATCTGCTCGACGACCTGTGCAGACACGTCACGTTCGTACTGGGCAGGTGTGGCAGAGACGTACAGCGTTGGACCGATACATGCGTCAAACTCCTCGAACGTCAGCGGACGATTGTCGAACGCCGTCGGCAGTCTGAAGCCATTGTCTACCAGTGCCTCCTTGCGCGAGCGGTCACCTGCGTACTGCCCCTTGATCTGCGGGATCATCTGATGTGACTCGTCGATGACGGTGAAGAACTCATCGGGGAAGTAATCGAGTAGTGTATATGGTGCCTCACCAACGCTTCGATCGCTCAGGTAGACACTGTAGTTCTCGACACCCTTGCAGGTGCCTGTCTCACGAAGCATCTCGATATCGAACCTCGTGCGCTCCTCGATACGCTGTGCGGCGACGAGGTCACCCTGGCGTTCGAAGTGTGCGATGCGTTCCTCGAGATCGACCTCAATCTCTCCGATCGCATCCTCAATCAGCTCGGTCGGACTCGCGTAGTGTTCCGCAGGGTGGACGAGGACGGCAGGCTCCTCGCTCACAATCGACCCCTCGAGCGGGTCGAGCTTCGTCAACCGATCGAGTTCGTCTCCCCAGAACTCGACACGAACCGCATAGCGGCCATACATCGGGAAGATCTCAAGCGTGTCACCCCGTACACGGAACGTCCCATGGGTGAATTCGACATCGTTACGGTCGTAATTGAGATCAACGAGCGCCTCGAGCAGTTCATCTCGACTCCATCGCTGGCCACACTCGAGCCTGAGTGCCATCCCCTCGTAGTTCGCCGGATCACCAAGCCCGTATATCGCTGAGACCGAGGCGACAACGATGACATCGTCTCGAGTCAACAGCGATCTCGTAGCTGAGTGGCGTAGCTTGTCTATCTCGGCATTGACGGATGCATCCTTGTCGATGAACGTATCGGTCTGCTCGATGTACGCCTCAGGTTGGTAGTAATCGTAGTACGAGACAAAGTATTCGACGGCATTGTCGGGAAACAGAGAGCGAAATTCCTCGTACAACTGTGCAGCGAGTGTCTTGTTGTGCGCCAGGACGAGCGTGGGTCGTTGTAACTCCTCGATGACCCAACTCACGGTGTTGGTCTTGCCCGAGCCGGTCACCCCGAGGAGTGTCTGGCGTTCCATCCCCTCCCGGTATCCCCTGACGAGTTGTTCGATCGCCTCGGGTTGGTCCCCGGCTGGTTCGAACGGAGCGTCCACTCGGAATGGCTGGTCTCGAACCGGTCGATCAGGTGTCAACGGACTGGCGTCACTCACGTGGCTATATGCAACACGCCCACGGCCTTTATCCTCGCGGTTGGGCATACCAGATGGACACCATCAGTGTTGCTCGCGCCAAACACCTTGGAGAACCAGTGCCTACCTCATCGGAGCGTATGCTACCGTCTCACGACCTGATCGACTCAGTCCGCCCACAGTTGCGACAGTAGTCGACGAGTTCGCCAGCCATCGATCCAAGGCGGACCTCGCACGCATCTTCACCACATACCTGACATTCAGCGGGGACCGACTCACCACACGCCAGGCAACGTAGCCCGTCGTCGTTCATATCCAACTGTAACTCGTGGTTATCACACGTAGGACATGGGAGTGGGATACGTATGTCATCCGAGCCAGCAGGTGCACCGATCGCCAGATAGGTCACCGTCTCACCCGTCTCATTCTTCGCCGTCTGAAACTCACCTGGTGCGAAGCGAATCGCTTCATCGGTGCCGAGAGATCGTTCACCGTTGAGGGTCTCGAACGTGAGTGTACCGTCGATGACGATAAACAGTTCCTCCTGATCGTAGTGGGCATGCAGACCCCACGGTACCCGTGAACGAGGTGCGAGCTGAAAGCGATTGATCGCCACGTCGTTCGCCCCGAGTGGCTCTCTGAGTGACCACAGGCTGGCGTCCTCGCTGAGGTGCACCAACTCCAATTCATCCAGCGAGCACTGCTTCATGCACCAGCGTGACGAACAGATGGCCATACCAGTTGCGATATCGCCAGACGAGGCGGTGTTTGTGACCAGTTTCACCCCACACAGCGCATGTGTGCGACACGCCTCACGAACCACCTCTGATGCGAAGGCACGGTACCGCAACGCCCCCACTGCACACTGAGAGTGCACCAGCATGGCTGTTCGACCAGGTGGTCGAGCTCTCCGGTGCCATCGCAATGATCATCATCGACGAATTCGGCTTCGGCGAGCTGTTGCGTCGACTCAGCGATCCGTACTGGTTCCAGGCTTTCGGATGCCTCCTCGGCTTCGACTGGCACTTCTCGGGGGTCACGACGACCACGATTGGTGCACTCAAGATCGCCCTCGTCCCGGGCGAACACGGTGTCATGGTTGCGGGAGGTGAAGGAGCGACGAGTCGCCAGACACCGCAGACGGCTATCTGCACACAACAGCGGTCGCGATACAGTCCTCAATCTGACGGCGACATCATCAGCAGATATCAGATGGCATTCTGTCGATCTGGGAGGCGAGCCACCAGATCAGCTCAAAGGGTACCTCAGACCTGAACAATCCACACTGGGGCATTTCGGCGGCAGTCCCGATCCGTTCGGTCCCTTCACCGACTGTGAGTACCGGCTCCCGAGACGCCACGAAATCACCCGTGGCGATCTCTCTGACCGTGCCATCGTCCAGCTCGAATATGCCTACGAACGACAGGTAGACACCTACGGAGCACTCGTCGAGACCGAGGGTAGCGGACGTGGATCGCTCCGTGCCCTGGCACTCATCGCCGAACTGCTCTATGACGCAGGGGGTTACCTC
>SKSD01000056.1 GCA_007118145.1 Halobacteriales archaeon | reverse complement strand
GGCCTATCAACTGCTCTTTTACTTCTTCGAGCATGACGACGATCGCGTCGAACGACTCGCTCAAGAGTATCGGGATGGTTCGCTGTTGAGTGGCGAGCTCAAGCAGATAGCGGCCGAATGCATCGCAGACTTCCTCGAGGCACACCAAGCACGACGTGACCACCTCGGTCCGGTCGAAGAGGAGCTCAAGCCGTTCAGACTCACCAAACCCGAGCGAGAGGCTGCGTTAAGGCATGTGGGCTATCTCGATGGGCATTTCACATGAGACTGTGATGAGACATACCAACGAGAGGATGCCCGACTAGCTCATTCGAACCCGGCGATGAGCTCCTCGATGTTCGTCCGCAGTCGTGTTGCGTATGCTTCCTCCTCGGCAGGTGTGTGTTGCGCTTGTACGTACAGCGATTCGAAGAAGTAAACGCAGTTCAGTAGTTCATACAGCGGTCGTCGTCGCTCGAACCCATCCGGCAGTGGACGGACCGATTCGTATCCCGCACGAAATGCCGCTTGCGGTGCATCGTTATCCAACGACCCAAACGTCGGGAAGACCGTCCGCCAGAAGTCGAACTCACCGGGTGCTGCGATCGCATGTTCGAAGTCTACCATGCACGTAACGTTTCCGTCATGGACGGTGACATGCTCGGGTGTTGCCCAGCCGTGACAGCAGACCGGTTCACCTACATCATCAAATATCGCTGGATGTTCTGTGAAGGACTTGAGAACCGCAGTAGCCATATCACCGTGTCCATACCGCTCAAGCGTCGGCTCGTAGTGTCGTACGAACGAACATGCCCCCTCGTACCAGTCAGCATGAGTGTCAATCGACAGTTCCACACCATCTAACTCGAACATACCGTAGGAATCCACTGAGGGAGCTGTCTGGTTGTGCAACCTGGCCAAACACCTTCCAGCAGCCTCTGCCCAAGTGGTGTCGACTGTGGTTTCGGTGTCTGGCGAAGGTGCTTCTTCCTCCCATCGGGCGACAAAGAAATCCTCACCTCGGACGAATATCTCCGGGACCGGTGCCGAGGTGTATTCTCCGACGAAGTCGATGACCGCCCCTTCAATCCCGGCCCGTCCGGTCCGGCCGACATTACGCTTTACCACGCCTCGTTGGTCATCGACGACTACCATACATACCTCGTGGGGCGGCACGTCATGGATGCGATCAATGACCGTGTAATCCGTGAAGTGAGCATCGAGTACGGATTCGACTGCATCAGTCATGTTCAGGTAATTCGGTGGTGAATACTACCGTTGAGTGATTGTCACCCTCACACAGATAAACCCAGACGATACCAACTCGGTGGTGACTCTTCAACCAATCGCTGGGATGTCCGATTCGAACGGACAGGAGAATCTTCCAGCTGTCTATTCCCTGAAATCATCACTTCCGGGATTACTCGTCGGATCAACTAATAAGCGAGACGTGGACGAATCACATCGTACGATGGGTGAGCGCTTCCCCATTCGCATCGGTGTGAATGCCGTGATCGTCGAGGATGAACACCTCCTCGCCGTGAAGTTCGACGATGACTCGGGCATACATTATAACCTGCCGGGCGGTGGTGTCGACCAAGGAGAGTCGCTCACTGACGCTCTCGCCCGCGAGGTCTATGAGGAGACGGCCACCGAAATCAGGGTTGGCTCACTCGTTTTCGTTCATGTGTACTATCCTCCGGTTCACGGCCACGCATACGGCTCGACCCACAAGCTCACCCTCTTCTTCGAGAGCGGCCTGACCGGTGCAACCTCGCCGACACTGCCCAAGCGACCCGACCGGCATCAAGTCGCCGTCGAGTGGCTCCCGATCGAGACCATCGATGAGCAACCGCTACTACCCGAATTGGATGCATGGGGAGCGATCATCAACGGTGACCAGACCAACCGATTCGTCGTCGAGTGACCGATATCACACCATCGGTGTGATGTTCTGATTCTGACTGAAGAGATTCTCAGGATCGTAAAAATTCTTCACGACAACCAACCACTCGTATGCAGTCCCGAAGGTCGCCTCCACGGTTTCCTCATTGTAGCTTGGGAAGTTCAGATAGACCGATCTATCGGAGAGCTGTAGCATGTGATTCTCGTCGCTTGGACCCACGGTTGAAACTGTTGGCTTTTGTTTGAAATGTGTCACGACAAAGAGCCCTCAGAACGATTGGACGACCGTGACGCGGTGCTCAGATGTGGTCAGGAACTCCACCTCCCCGAGCGGTTCGACCATAGTATGCATACGCCCATGAGGTTGCTAATCCATTAGGGGCTTCACGTATGCGCGGTGGCACACAGAAAGTGTTAGCGAATCCGTACCTCAATCGGTCTCGTCCAGTCCGAGGAGTGCCATCCCCTCGGCTCTGAGTTCGTCATGAGATAGTTCGCTCTCGAGCAAAGCGGAGATGCGTTTGATCAACTGCTCACTCGCCAGTAGGTCAGGTACCACAACGTAGAGCGCCCCCTCCTCGATGAGTTGCAGTGCGACACGCTCATCAGGTGCCCTGAGGATGAGTCCGGGCTCGAAATCGAACTCGAGTAACCGACGGGAGACGATCGGTGAGCCGGTGACGGAGACGATTGCCTTCGCCGATGCCACCCTCGCTTTTTCCCACGTATAGGCGTCCATCGCATCGCCGAAGACGTACGACTCACAGTCGGCCCGGAGGTCATCACGCAATGCTGGATCGTTTTCGATGACGATATAGGGTTGGTCGAGGCGCTCCAGCGTATCGACCAGTCGACTCCCCTTTTTGCCATAACCGACAACAATCACGTGATTGGAGATGTCAGCGTGCACTTCGCTCAGTGCATCAGTCTTGCCATGTCGCTCAGAGAGAACACCACGGTTGGCAAGTGAGCGATAGATACGCTCGCTGTATCGCTGTGTGAACGATGATGTGATCATCGTGATTGCGGCCGCGAGGATAATCGCATCAAACACCGACTGTGTCAACAGGCCGAGGATGAGTGCCTCGATGGCAATGATGAGGGCGAACTCACTGACCTGGTCGGTACTGAGTCCGGTCAATGTTGAGGTACGAGCCTCATAACCGCGATACATCAAAATCGCCGTTGTCACGACTGGCTTGACGATGACCGTGAGCGCAACGATGACGAGCACGAGTGTGAGTTTCTCGATCGAGGCTTCGACACCCACCTCGACGAACGGAATCACAACGAGCGCACCGACCGTGGCGAAGAAGATGGCGACGAAGAAGTCCTTGATCGACTCGATGCCGTTGAACAGCCCGATGTATACCGCTGGATCGTGCCTGATAGCCAACCCCGCTGCGAACGAGCCAACGACCATCGGTACCCCGACGGCCATCGCGCCACCGATGAACACGACGAGGATGGAGATGACACCGACAACCATGAGCTCGACCGAACCACCCGCAAGGCGGGTCATCCATGGGAACACGTGGCGATTGACGATCGCAGCTGCGGCCAGGAACACCACCCCATAGCCGATCTGTAGGACAATCGGGTCGAGTTCGAGCACGCCAGCACCCATCGCGAGGAGGAACATGAGGGCGAAGATATCCTGTATGAACTGGATCGACTGACCCAATCGACCCCGGATGAGATCGGAATGAACCTCCGTCTGTAACAATGCCGTGGCGACGATGGTCGACGAGAGTGCCACAGCGACACCGACGAACAACGCCTCCTCGATCGGCAAGCCCATGATAATACCGAGAGCCATCCCGATCGAGCCGACAACGAGTATCTGCATCAACGCGGCGAGCTCGCTGTCACGAAAGACCGTACCGATGGCCGATAGCTGTATGCTCACCCCAAAGGTGAAGACGAGGAGTGCAATCCCGAACTGCGCGAGCTGTAAGACGATATCCTCATCAATAAAGAACCCAGCGAGCAGGCCACCGATGATGAGCAATGGGGCAGTCGGGAGGTCGAAACGGTTTGCCAGCAGGAGGAAAGGCCCTGCGATGATGAAGATTATCGCGACGGCGGTGAGCATCTCAGACACGTCGATCACCCCCTGCTACCGTCGATTCAGTCATCGAGCCGACCCTCCATGCGCTCATGCATCGCCGGGAAGGGATCCAGCTCACGCATCAGCGCGGTATCGCTATCGATCGCTCGGTTGAACAGCGCTGGATCTTTAATCAGGGCTTCTATATACGACTGGAATCGCTCAGCTGATAAATCGACACTCCGGATGACGAAATCGGCCCCCTGGTCGTAGAGCTCCCTCGCATCTGCTGCCTCTCTTGCCTCGACGAACACGGTCGTCTTATCGCCCGTCTCAGTCAGGATGATCTTCCCGATCTCGGGTTGGTCTGAGGATGACAACACGAACGCTGCCTTCTTCAGTGAGACATCCTTGCGGATGGTTGAACTCCCGAAGTCACCGAACACGGCATCATATCCAGCTTCGGTGAGTTGCTCGACATGGTCGATACGTCGGTCAACGACGACCACATCCTCGAAATGCTCATCCAAGAGTGCCAGGACGTTACGCGTGATGTCATCAAAACCGATGACGATAGCGTGACCGTCGTACACTCGTTCGTCCTCGGTGAACGTCTCCTCGGCCTCGAATCGCGATAGATACGGGTCGCTGAGGCGATACAGTCGATCACCGAACTCGAAGAAGTAGACTGAGACACTCATCGAGAGGAGCGCCACAAGTGTGAGAAACCCGAGCACCTCAACGTCGATGAAATCGCCCTGCAGTGCCGCTACCCCGACAACGATTCCGAACTCGCTCACCTGGATCATGTAGAGACTCCCGAGGAACGTCGTCTCGCTGTCGAATCGCTGCCAGCTGATGAGTGCGAAGAAAATGACGAACTTTGCGATTATCAAGACGACCGCCGCGATGACCGCCTCCTCCCAGTAGAAGAGTAACTGCTCCGCATCAAGCCGCAGGGCGACCGACACGAAGAAGATCATCACGAACAGGTCGGTCAGTGGGTTGACCCTGTCCTTGAGGTCCTTGCTGTATGGCAACTGAGCGATTGCCAACCCGGCGAGGAACGCTCCCATCTCTATCGATAGGTACGCCTGCATACCGAACGGTTCGAGGAAGAGGTTGATCTCGTCAGAGACGAAGACGAAGAGGAATGCCCACGAGATGGCGACGAGGAAGAAGATCTGTTTGTTATCTGCAACACGTCGGAACACCTCCGGGAGGGCATATTTCGATGCCGCGAGGGCGGCGACTGTGATGATCGCCACGAGGGTCAATACAACGGCCAGCGTTGTCGCCACCTCAACTGCACTCTCTGGTCTACCCGCTGCCAGTACGGCGAGGAGGATGACGACGACGATGTCCTGTGCCAGCAACACCCCGACATCGATCTTACCGTGGAGCGTGGTCGCCTCGCCCATATCGTTGAGCATCTTGATGACGACCGCGGTCGAGCTGTACATGACCGCCAGGCCGATGATAATCGACTCGACAATGCCGAACCCGAGGAGGTACGATATACCAAACCCGACCGCCGCTACCGCTACCATCTGCGGTAACGAGATCTTGACGATGGGTGCGAGGATATGCTTGACCTCGTCGATACGCATCTTGATACCGAGTAAGAAGAGTAAGAACGCGAGACCGAGTTCAGCCAGTGTCTCTGTGAGTTCGGTCACCTCGACAAGCCCGAGGGCGACTGGACCGATCACGACGCCAGCGATGATATAGGCGATGATGGTCGGTTGGCCGGTCTGTCTGGCGAGAAAACCTGCAACCGTGGCTGCCAAGAGGATGATGGCGAGATCGAGCGACAATGCAACATCGACAGCCATCTAAACGAATCCTTTTTCTCGCAGTTATTGGTTAATCGTTTTGGAAACTCGGTTAAGCCTCAAGGGATACCGGAAGAAAACAGATCCTGTGAGTGAATAGGTAACCCTTGTGTCAGATCGATGTCCTCCGAGATCCCTATTCCTAGGCTCCGATACCGAGATGAAGGGAGTTCTGATAGGTCAGTTCGCTCTCACTCAGGAATAGGCGTCCCCTGCCACCCCACCAGCTGCCACTCGCCGTTCTCCTGGACCCAGATCTGTGTATGGCCAACGGTCACGGTTGGATCCGGGTCTGAGTTGACCCATCTCGATCGGCCTGTGACAACGGCACTATCACCGAAGCGGCGGACCATCGTCTCCTCGACCTGCACCTCCTCGGAGGTCGGGAACACCCCTTCATCGACCATCTCAATGGCACCCTGTTTATCGGAGGTGCTCCCATCTGCGTTGATCGAGAAGAAGTCCTCCGAGTAGAGTTGATCGACCACAGTTGGATCACCCGGCTGTGTGAATGCTTCGAACAACCGCATCTGCAACCGATGGAAGGTCGTGATATCTTCGTCTCCTGGCATGTCTAGTGGAGTATTGCGGGCCTTTAATATACCTGCAGGATTGAAGGGATCGCTGACAATCACTTGCGCGAAGTCTAGGAATCCTCAACTGTCAATGGGTTCAAAAAATCTCGCTTTCCGTCAGATTATCGTGATTGGTCCAATTTTAGGCTCGACAACAAAACCTCGCCTGGCACGAAGAGGTCGTCCTCCGACCGGTAGCGTCGACAGCCACAACATAGCTTCTAAAGACACTCACTTCGAGCACATCTGCGTTGTGATAGAGAAAGCGCTCCTCGCGTTGTCATTCCATCCATCACGTTCACCTGTCTAGCTCCTTGCCAAGAAGAGTTCCCGTATTAACGTCTTGCGACACCCATGTTACCCATCCGCACGCTGAGACACTGAAATCCTGGAATATTGGCGTTGAATGACTCAAATCCAGCGCCAATAATTGTCGGTATTATACCGACCTGACGTGCGTCTCATTATACAGTGGTGAAAACTGTCGGGGGGGACCGACAGTCGATTGAATCAGCCAACCACGAATCACGGCGGAGAGCGCAGTCTGAGGTCCTTGCGGGTGTGATCATCATCGGCATCATCTTCATCGCTGCTGGAGTGGTCGCGATGATCGCAGTAAATGCCTTCGCCTCGCCACAGGACCAGGCGATCGACCGAGCCATCGAGGAGTCGATGTTCTCACTCAGGTCGGCTGCCGTCGGTGTCGGAATGAATGGTGAAACTGCTCGAACCGTGGCACTTCAGTCACCCAACTCAGCGCACCTATCCATCAACCCAGACGCGACCACAATACGTGTAATTCACGCGGGATACGACGCTACAAATCCAGATGCTGAGGAAGTCCTGTACGAGGCTAACCTCGGTTCACTGACAATTTCAATGGCTGATCGAACGTACGCGTTCGAGGGTGGAGCCATCTACCGCGCCGAGGATGGATCCACGCAGGTAATCGCTCCACCCCCGTTCGTCTATCGCGGCCTGACGGCAAACCTCGCGATCATCAACCTCGATGGGGCGGGCTCTCGTGGCGGTGCGACGAGCGTCCACATCGCCCCGGGAGAGGACCGCTCCATGCAGTTCCCTAATGCAACAGCTAGTTACGAAACCTTGGCCATCCCGTACGACAATCCGGTCGAAAACGGTAGTGTCAAGCTGGAAATCCAGAGCGAACACTACGAGGGCTGGTATGCATACTTCGATGACCGCGGTACCGGTACGGTGTCGATTGATCACGAGAACAACACCTTACGATGGAACTCGAATCGATTAGCGAGGTGACACCAGATACCGCTATCACCTACCAGAATGACTACCATATTCGTGGTAACCCGACAATTGACGGTGACATCGAGCGAGTCGAGTTCTTAATCGACACCAGATCGATGATTGACGGTCACCTCATAGAGGCTGCGGACGACAACGACAATGACCGAGTCGATTGCGTGAACGCTACCGAAGGGATCACGGGCTCATGTACAATCACCAATGGCACGTACTACTTCGATGGGGATGTGCAGTTGTCGGATGACATCGAAATCGACACGACCGACGGCGATGTCGAGCTCGTCATTGGCGGCGACTTCGACCTTGCAAACCACGAGATCATGGTCACCGGTGACGGCGAAAACACTGTAACCTACTATGTTGCCGGCAATCTCGGATTCCAGGGTAATGCCAAGGTCTACACCACGAACGAAGATCCCGAGGGCTACAGAAACGCCTTCGTAATTGGTGAGGGCTTTGATGATGGGACCAGCGGCGGTGGGACGGTCGAACTAGATGCGATTGTCTACGCCAGTAACGCCGATGTCGATATCAACGGGAACTTCCACCTGACTGGATCGATCCATGCAAGGAGCGTCACCCTCGGTGGGAACGATCAGATCAACTATGACGAATCGGTTGAGCAACGCGTCCTGGACTTCACCGCGGGTTCAACACCCGTCATGTTCCTTCATATCGCTGAACACACAGTGACCGTTGACGAGGGTTAGAACCGTGTAAAACCTCGAAGAAAGGTGTCCCACTGTAGGTCGACATGACCAGGTATGCAAATTATACGGTCACGAAGTTGCTCATCAGCATGGCGATGAGAGGAACGTGTTCCAGGGAACAATCGGCCTGGAATGACAGGTGTACTTCGCGAAGTACCTCCTGTAAAAACATGATGCGCTCATGTTTGTTCTGCTCTCCGATGGAAGTGAGTATATCATCATTGACACGTCACCGAATTCGAGGGATAGAATGGGCCAGATCAGGTCGCGACGTTGTGGCTTCTATCAGAGTTTCGCTCCCTGATAAGCACCTCGACGAAGATCTTCGCACCACCTAAGATGACCGGACCGACGAGCAGGCCGATCGCCCCGAAGGTAACAATCCCGCCGAAGACACCAACGACGATAATCGCTGAGTTGATCGCCGCGCTGTGGCCGATGACAAGCGGTCGGGTGTAGAAATCAGAGAGGCTCACGACCATCCCGAGAACGGTCAAGAGCAACGCTGCAGATGTATCGCCGATGGCCACGAGATAGAACACAAGCGGTATCCACACGATGAAGGCACCGACAAGCGGCAGTAGCGCGAAGATGAAGGTCAATACGGTGAGGAAGAACACCTTATCGAAACCAAGCAACCACAACCCCACCCCCAACG
Source organism: Halobacteriales archaeon (assembly GCA_007118145.1). Taxonomy (GTDB): domain Archaea; phylum Halobacteriota; class Halobacteria; order Halobacteriales; family SKSH01; genus SKSH01. The sequence continues at coordinate 79,322 of SKSD01000056.1, read as the reverse complement.
CGACGGCCTGAATCAGGCTTGCCGCCACGTTACCAATGACCGATGCTCGGGTGAGTCGGTCAAGGCGCTCGTTTAGTTCGTTCTGTATCTCATCTCGGATCGGGAGAATCGATCGAGTCCATGCGAGCAATCGGTCACCGTCACGAAGCAGGATGAACAGCACAAAGACCGTGATTGTGAGACCGATGAAGAGGTGCGGAATGGTGCGTATGAAACCGAATAGCGTGAATGCTAGGATCTCCAGTCCCATTGCAATCTGATCGCTGTACGTCTCGAACATCGCATTAAGATCAGTCTCGATGCCCAGTAATGCCAATTGTGCCTCGACATCAGCTAAGTCGAGTTCCCCGGCACGAATCTCATCGATAATTTCCAACATCTCCAATCCTGCCTCGATGAGGAGATAGCCTAGCGGGACCATGATCACCACGATTGTCATCACGGTCAATCCGAGTGCAGCGAGTGTCCGCTCCAGCCTTTGGAGCAGCAGCGCCCTGATCGGCCATAGGATGTAGGCGAGGATCATCCCCAGCAGGATGAACTGGAGGTACGGTCTGATGACGAGAGCGGCCAGCAATACGCTCATCAGTGCGAACGTGAGCATCGCCTGTTCCTCAGTGAACCACGAGCCGCTTTGATGATCTACCGACATGGATTCGACAATCGAGGGGCAGCCGGAAAGCTTCTACCCCATCTGAACGGCTACTGTGGGAGATAGCGGACGTATGCATCTGTTTGGTAGTCATCATATCCTCCGGGTCTAGGGCGGGGTTGCAATCACTGAGCACCGGCAATCTCGCTGAAAGAACACCTGTCGGGACAGCCATACAGACCACGCAACCGGGAGGTCCAATCGGTTTTACCCGGCACGATGTCGTCCCAGGCGAAGTTCGGGTTGGGTATCCAGCACTGTCCGACCACGGCCACGTCGAACCGGGTGCCAGGCACCTCAGGTCGATGCATTCGAGGGTTTTAGCCACCATGCAAGAACGGGTTGGCGAGGGGAGAGGCCCGTCCAGGTTGTGTACCGTCAACTCGATGGCTCTCTCGTTGGTATGGAAACACAGAATTGAACCATTCCTCCAGTTGCGCTGGCCGGGATTTGAACCCGGGTTGCGACCGTGGCAGGGTCACGTGATACCGCTACACTACCAGCGCTCAGCACCCTTGACTAACCGCTGAACCCTGCATAAGAATTGCGAAACCACCGAATCACGAACCATGTGAGTCAGGGAGCTACAGTCTCCATCGCTGAGCCTGCGGTAACCGGTCATAACAGTCGATTTACGGCAAGTAATACCCAAAATCTCTCGTAATCGAAATCGTATTACTCCAGGTACAACCACATCCGATATGGTCACGTATCGACCGCTCGGTGACGAACACCGTGAGGCCTACTTCGAGTTCACCAAGTATGCCTTCAGCCCTAGCTCAGGGCCGGTCGAGTACGACACGGAGGAGCACGACATCGAGCGAGCCAATATCGGCGATAGACGAGGACTGTTCGACGATGGTGAGCTCAAGAGTGTCTGTGCACACCACTGGTTCGATGCCAACATCAGGGGAAGGTACCACCCCGCACCGGGACTCTCGGCCGTCGCGACCCCGCCAGAACACCGGCGCTCGGGGTACGTGACGAAGCTCTTGAGAAACGCCCTTGAGGAGTACCGCGACCGCGGAGACATCGTCGCGCTCCTGTGGCCATTCAGGTATCGATTCTATCGGCAGATGGGCTGGGAGTCATGTGCAGACTGGATCAGGTACTCGTGTGAACCATCCGCATTGGCCTTCGCCAGGGACGAGCGCGATCAGCAAGGTGCGTTCCGCCAGCTCGACGCTGACGACTTCGATCAGATCTCCCCCGTTTACGAGCACTACGTCTCCGAATACACCCTCTCGGTCACCAGGTCAGATGAGTGGTGGCGCTATCGCGTCTTTGAGTCGTGGAGGACAGATCCATACGTCTACGCCTGGGAGGTCGACGGGGAGGTTCGTGCCTACCTCACCTACGTCATCGATGGTGAGTCGGGTGAACGAACACTCCAGGTGTACGACCTCGCGTACCTCGACCTGGAGGGGTTACTCGCCATTCTGGCTTTCCTCACCAATCACGATTCGCAGGTGACAACCGTCACGTGGAGCCTACCGACCGATGTGGCAGTGCTCGATCTCGCATCAGATCCCGAGGAGATCGAAGCCACGCTGAAGACCGGGGCGATGGCCCGACTGGTCGATATCACCCGCTCACTGCCCGCCTTGTGTGAGCCCGAGGTCGACGCCGAGGTCACCATCGAGGTGTCCGACCAGCTCGTCGACTGGAACGACGGGACGTTCCACCTCGAGGTGTCAGACGGTGAGACGAGCTGTGAACAGCGTACGAACGATCCCGACGCCAGGATCGACATCGCACACCTCACCCAGCTCGCGGTGGGTCATCGTTCGGCCCGACACCTGGCTGATTTGCACCGCCTCGATGCAGCCGAGTCGGTCATCGACACACTTGACGAACTCTTCCCCAGGTCACAGACCTACCTCGGGACGGGATTCTGAGCCCTCGGCGTGGAGGTACCTTCCTTAACACCGTGATCAGGCATCGTTCTAGCGCTGCACCCATCCGATTCATGCTCCATCTGTGATCCTCGGGATTTGGGCGATTGTGATCCGATCAAACCACGTTCCCACCAGATGAAAACTGGCAGCTGGTATTTCATACTTCGTGGAAGTCTTCCCTGTATATGGCCTCCCGGACCGCTCCTTCCAGTAGGGATCGAGACAGCGACCGGTCACTGACTGCTCGCCTATGTGTCGAAGTTTCGTCGGAGGCAGCATGTGCAATACTCGACAGTGGGCCGCGAGGTGACGATATCCATCGAAACGATGTGAGGCCGAAAGGTGAGACTACCCCTGGGTGTCGGGCCGAGGTGAAGGTCTCTGACGATGGTGAGTGTAGGAGACGATTCGTCGCTTCGACGGTAACTGACTACTGTGTCTGTCCGGTATTTTCCGAGACGGATTGTGTCGTTGATATCAGGTCGTTTCGCGCCGATTGCCTGTTCGTTGCTGTGACGGTGCCCAATCGCCAAATCCTCCGCGATATCATCGAAGGGCTTCGAGCGCGAGGAGCGGTCGTCACGCTCGAAAGCATCCTACCATTGAAAGATCGAACCGATGGGACGAGAACGCTCGAACTCGATGCTGACCTCGTCACGGAGAAACAGCGTGAAGCCATCGAGGCTGCTATTGAATCAGGCTATTATGACAGTCCCCGCAGGGCAGATCTTGCCGAACTCGCCGAGCATATCGGGGTATCGCAATCGGCGGTCTCACAGCGACTCAACTCAGCCGAATCAACGCTTGTTCGTGCGCTCTATAGAGTAGATGGTAACGTTCCCTGAGCTGTACATTAGCAATAAAACCATCAAGTATCCAGCCAGAGATTGACTGAGTCCTTGCTCGAAGGTACGTCCGTGTCAGTCACCACGACCCCCCTTGCGACCACTGCTCACCAGTCATGAACCTCGATGGCGCGATCATCTATGAGATCGAGTTCGAGCTGGTTGATGAGGAGTTTAGGGTCCCGTGGTTCTCAGAGGTGACTACTGGTCTTGGTACCTCCGTTGGTGTACATGGCTTTCGCTTGTATCGCGAGTACGACGTGGAGACCAATCGGTACAAACTGGTGTTCGTGTTCGATAACCTCACGGGGTGTCGAGAGTTCCTTGAAAGCGAAACCGTCTCCGAAAACCTCTCCGCACTGGAGCAAAGAAGTAACGGCCTCACAGCTGCCCTATGGGGTCCTTTAATAGAGGGTTCGGCCAGACAAGATTCCCAAGAAACCTCAGACGTTGCCTAGCGGACGTGTGAGAAACCTGTCGTAAGACCAGGTCAGATGGGATTGCACATGGTTCGGCGAGGGCGACCTCGCATCGTTCAGACGATTTATCCGTTCTCGCCCTCGCTGAGTTCCGGTGGCGCACGGCTTCGGTGCTATGAGTAACACGATTGGAGAGAGCACCTGACAGTGCCTATCGGGTATCAACACTGCGTGGTATATCGGTTCCCCTATCGGACGGGACAATCACGGCGATGCGTTCGTGACTGGTGGCCGTACAAATATGACTTCATACTAAAGGCTAATTGCAACGCCATTAGCGTCCCGTAGTGGACGTATGAACGAGGAGCGGAACTGCCACGGTGAGGAGGGCCACTGTCAAAACGGTCGCTCCTGTAAAAACAAGGGTAACTCATGCGACGCTACTCCACTCACTTCGCATCGTCGCGAAGTCCTCGGATTGATGGCCGCGGGTGGCTCGTTTGCGTTGGCCGGCTGTTTAGGTGTGTTCGGCGAGCCGTCACCTCGGGAGGCACCAATCGTAGGTATCGAGGACCGGTTCGACATCACATTCGAGAACGAAGAGGATACCATCGAGGTGGCCGGGAATGAAAATCTGCTAGAGGCCGGGGAGGCACAGGGCTGGGATCTTCCCTACTTCTGCAGGACGGGTTTCTGTGGACAGTGTCTCGCCCGCGTTGACGGTGACGGTCACGAGCTCGTCCACATGACTATCAACAAGTACGACCCGCTGGACGACCGCGCCATCGAGGATGGATATGTGCTGACGTGCACGGGCTACCCTCGAAGCGACTTCTCCCTCCAGACCGGTCAGGTTGGGGCGCTCGTCGTCGATGACGACGATGACGATGAGGTCGATGGCACAATCGAGGCGACACACACAATCGACTACGTGAACGAACGCTGGACAATAGAGGTCCCGGAGGATCAAAGTCTCCTAGTCGCGGGCGAAGAACGCGGCTTCGAACTGCCATATCGCTGTCGCGAGGGCTGGTGTGGACAATGCCTCGCACAGGTCGATGGCGACACCCGCGAGCTCGTCCATCTGGAGGTGAACGACTACGAATATCTGGACGATGCAGCGTTACAGGACGGATACACACTGACCTGTCAGGGTTTCCCTCGTGACGACTTCTCCCTGGAAAGTGGCAAATTTGCGGAGGAGGATTGGCCAGGCGGTAGCCCTCCGTGACAGATACCACAGCGAGGCAACGTACACGGTGAACCGATCTCCGATGGATTCGCGGGATCGACGGTGGTGTGGTCGCTGTCGACATTGGTTCATTTGGACACACAAGCTCACAACCACCGGTGGGCTTGTTGCGTGATACCTGTCGAGGGTAGGATGCCGGAGTATCACCGTTGACCACCAGTCGTCACATCACCTCTCGCTGGGCGCTGATCGAGGTGTTCTTAAAGGCCTTAATATCCCAGCGAAGCACCGACCACGGTGGATACACTCTCAATACGTAACGATGAGGAAGAATCCCGGTCTATCATCAGAGACAGCTTCGAAGCTGGATGAGCACACCCAGAATGCAACCAGAGGTACCGCGGTGGTGAGTGATTCGACCGCCTACATCGGTGATCACATCACCCTCCATGGTCGCGAGCTACCACCCGACGAACCACTCGACATCGTCTGGCACACCGCCAGGGGTGGCTGGGGCATCGTGCAAGGGAACGAGGTCATCGGACCACAGTTCCAACACCGTTCTGAGGTGATCGATACAATTTCTACGGATGCGTATGGGACCGTCACCTACGAGTGGGCACTCCCCGAGGATTACGGCGGCGACCATCGGATCGAGCTACAGACGACCGCCGGGGAGGTAGTGGCCAAGACCTCAGTGACGATAGTGCCCTGGTTCGAACTCGACACCACGCGAGCGAAACTGGGGGACTCGTTCACCATCACAGGTTACGGCCTCGGGCCGAATGCTATCACGAACAACTACCAAATCGCCTGGGACAACGGGGTAGTTGGATTCATGACCGGAACGATGAACAACGGCACGGCGACGGCGAAGATTCGTGCCACCGGTCCACCCGGAGATCACGTGATTCAAGTGTGGCGAAATCTCCGAGGCGTCCCGTTTCTCCAGAATAACACACAATCGCCGTTCGGGCCTGTAGCAGGGGGGCGACAATCCGTATGGACGGTGACCGTGGAACCACCGGAAAACCCGCCTGAGTCGACATCAATGGATTCGCTCGTGAGCGAAGAGCCACTTGCCTCACATCTCCCATCACTCGATGTGGAATCCGATGCGACACTTGAGATCATGCCGACATCCGGTCAACCCGGCACCTCGGCACGTCTTCACGGCCGAGCGTTCCCACCCAGTACAACGGTCGACCTTACATGGTATACCCACGTCGGAAACCGCGTGGCGGGGACCCCCATCGAGCCCGAACCACGCGAGGATGTACTTCCCACGGTGACGACCGATGAATCCGGGGCGTTCTCGCTCGATCTGACCATTCCAAATGGAATGGGGGGGACACGGCCAATCGTCGCAGAGGTCGGCGGGACCAAAGTGGCCGTGACAGGCTTCGTCATGCAACCGGATATCGTCACGTTTGAACCGACGAGTGGGCCGGTCGGAACGGAAATCGACATCGAACTCACGGGCATCGGTTGGCCGACTTACGAGAACGCCTACTTCTTCGTATATGACAATCGCTCACTTGGCTACGTGTGTGGGGTCGACATGGAAAAGGACGTTGGGGTGGTTCGAACGAAGCTGCGTGCATGTGGCGAACCGGGATGGCACTTCATCGACGTGTACCCAAGCTTCTTCGAGACCAAAGAAGAGCTTCCGGATGTCGGCGAAAAAGCACACCTCTCGTATCAGAACAATCACCCGGTGCGAGCACTTCCGGCCATGCATCTCGCATTCGAGATCACGGAACAATGAGCATACGGTGTTCACGTGACGCAGGTGGAACTCGGATAGTACACCCGGAAAATCCGTCCCCAAGGGTGGTGTATCGTGACTGAGGGTGATCGAGCGTCTGAAGCAGCCGAGGTCATGGAGGCGACAGCAGTGGAGACAGGGCGTCAACTCGTGTTCGAAGATCGGGTCGTCATCGAGGGTGATCGGGATGACCTTTGGCGTCAGATTGAGGATCCTGCGTTTTTGGCGACATGCATCCCTGGATCGAATGACATCACACGCCAATCTGATACGAGGTATTCACTCGATGTCACCCGATCGGTCAGTCGGCTCACCCTCAGCATCGATGGGACAGTAGAAATTGTGGAGAAAGAAGAACCGAACTGGGTCGTGATCAAGGGCGACGCCTATGATTCCCGGACACACTCGGTATTCACCGGTACGGCAGCACTCCAGATGTCGCGATCCTCTGATGAGGCGACCGAACTCGCATATCGGGCGAATCTCACCTTCGAGGGAGGATCCGCCGTCCTCACGCCAGGGTTATTGCGACCGATCGTGGAGTCCGATGTCAATCGATACTTCGAGAACCTCGAGCAATATTTCCACGAACGTCAGGGCGATGAGGAAGATGCTTCAGATACGCAGGGGTGCCTGCGAGCGCATCAGCTAGAGGGTTGATTCATGGGCCATTCGATCACCCTCTCCGACGTCTCCTACACCTATCAATCGAATCACCAGCCAGATCCCGTGTTACACGACTTATCATTTGCAGTCGATGAAGATGAGTTCCTAGTCGTTCTCGGGCCGTCTGGTTGTGGAAAAACGACCCTCTTGAAGGCCATCGCTGGGCTGGTCGAGCCAACCTCCGGATGGATCACCGTCGATGACGACCCGGTCGATGGCCAACGTGAGGATATTTCGATGGTGTTCCAGGAGTTCGTCCTGCTCCCGTGGAAGTCCGTCCTTGAGAACGTCGCCCTCGGGTTAACCGTGCAACATGGCTATGGGGCGAAAAGGAGGACAGCTATAGCGAAGGAGTGGATCGAACGGGTGGGTCTGTCCGACATGATCGACGCGTATCCCTCCGATCTTTCGGGGGGAATGAAACAGCGTGTAGGGCTGGCACGGGCACTCGCAACGGATCCGGCTGTCCTCCTGATGGACGAACCGTTCGGGGCTTTGGATGCCCAAACCAAAGACCGTATGCAATCTGAGTTACTCCAATTGTGGGACGGCGATAAGACCGTGATTTTTGTAACACACGACATCGATGAAGCGCTACTTCTGGGCGACCGCGTCGTGGTTCTCTCGCATCGTCCGAGCAGGGTACTCAGATACATTCCCCTCAACTTCGATCGTCCCCGATCCGATCGACGGCGAGAGATTGAAACTTCACGGCGTTACGGTGCGTTAAAGCAGGAGCTTCGGGCCGAACTTGGCCTGCTCACCACCTAATCGGCAGGTGACAACGAAACGGTGTCGTTATCGCCAGGTGATGAGGGACCGTTCAAGCAGCACAACCGCGCCGAAGAGGCTTAACTGGGTAACGGCGATAGTCACGATGCCAGCAAACATCGGCGCCGTGTCAAACGTACTATTGTATGACATGATCAGATAGCCGATCCCCTCCGTTCCGATGAGGAACTCTCCGACGATGACGCCCGTGAATGCAAGAATGACGCAAATCTTTGTGCCCGCCAGGACGAGCGGCATCGAGCCATACAGGTGCACATGGCGAAAGCGATCCCAACGAGACGCAGAGAAACTGTCGAGCATCTCGATGATCTTCGGATCAGTCGATTTGAAGCCAGCGAGTGAGTTGACGACCATGGCGAAGACGCTGATGAGGTAGCTGATTATCACGATCGACCGAAACCCGAAGCCGAACCAGATAACAAAGATTGGAATCAACGCTACAATCGGGATGGCCCGAGCGGCGATGACGTACGGATATACCGTCTTCTCAAGGGGCGTCCACTCGTACATTGCGAGGGCAAGCACATACCCCGTGAGGACCGTCAAACCGAATGCGATGGCGAATGCCTGCAGCGTGACGAGTAAGGCGTCGAAAATGGTTGGGTGGTGGTCAACAAACGCCGAGGCAACGGCCGATGGTGGGGGAAGGATGTATCCAGGGACGTCGAGGACGGGTATGGCCACCTCCCAGGCGCCGATAAGCACTATCAGGATCGCCAGTGGCCACGTCGCTTCGTGTAAGGAACGTGGGATGAACCTGGTGATGCCCGACCACACCTTGGTACCGTCGATCGTGTTCATACTGCCGTCGGTTCGATATCATAATCCTGTTCGAGCGTCTGTGCATACCGCTCAGCAATATCTATCGCCCGATCCTGTGACTCTTCGATGAACCGGTTCGTGAAGTAAGTCTCCGGTGTATCAGCCGATGAGAGCATATCGATTTGCTCGAGAATATCCAGCGTATTGGTCATCCGTTCAATCGGCGTCCAGCCCATACCCGATTCGAGGTCGGTCTCGGGTGCGATTCGCGAGGCGAGAATCAGTGGCAGGACTTCTCGCTCGACTGTTTCATCGAAATTAGGTACCAAATCTCGATGAACGTCGATGACGTCGTCGGTCCGTGAGATGAACGTGTCATGGGCATCGAGCCATCCACGAACAAATCGTTCGACGACCTCCGGGTGCTCGTCAACGATCTCCTGACGGGTGATGAGGGCGTTACCGAGGTGATCGAGCACGGTCCCAAGTGGCAGGACTTGCGTCTCATGGCCAGCCAACTCAAGGCGAGTTACGGCTTGCGGATAGTAAGCGACGGCCCCGTCGATGGCTCCCTCCAAGAGTAACTGAATGTGTGCACCGGGTTCGACGTTACGCCACTCGACCGCATTGGGGTCACCTCCCTCGGACGTAATCGCAGCTTCCGCCAGTTGCCCCGTGACGCCCCACGGAAACCGCCCCACCTCGACCCCTGCCAAATCAGTCCATGAGGATATACCCGTCTCACGAAGCGTAATCACCCCACCCATCGGCGTGGTCTCTTGGGCGAGTATCGTCAAGGGCGCACCTGCATCAATCAGCGACAACACCGCTGCGATTTCGGCGTTCGCGAAATCATCCTGGCCGCCATCGACCGATTGTGCCGCCGCTCTCGAACCGGAGGATATCTTGAACTCGACATCGAGCTCGTGCGCCTCCCACGATCCGAGTTCAACCCCTCCATCGTACACCGCAGACCCAATCCCACTTCGATCGAACCGATGGCGATACGTCACTGATCGATAGTCATCAGATCGGTTTGATCCCAGGCAACCGCTGACAGCCCCAACCCCGAGGGCAACTGTGGTGAGAAAGGTCCGGCGTGTGGGACTCACCGATAATGATTCTGCAGTTATCCTTGGTGTGTCGGTTGTATGAGTCCGAGGCTCATCAGGTGCATATCCATGGTCGAGGTCCGGTCTCATGGGATCACCTCTCGGTCGTTATCACCGGATGCAGGCTGAATCCTGGGATTGAGGGGAAACACCCATTCGATTCCAGGGGCGTGTGATTCGAGTTCGAGGACTGCCGCGATGTGACCCTCGATGAGACGGGCATCAATCGATTTCATCCATCCGAAATGCGATTCGAGAGGCATCTCGATGTCCTCGTTGGAGAGGATAGAAAGGACACCGGTGATTGCCTCCGAAAGCTGGGTGTAGTTGTTTCGTTCCAGAAACGTCTCAACATCATCCGTCGTTGTGCCTCGTCCGAGTACACCGATCAACGTGCTGTGTACGTTGTATTGGGGCCCAATCCCCTCTGGATGGCTTGAGACGAAAAACTGCATCGAAGTGGGTTTCATGATGGAGGCGTTCGATGCCGTGGTTCCGACGCTGAAGAGGCTTCCCTCGGCGGTCATCTCCCGAGTGAGGTCGTACGTGGTGCTTTGTGGGATACCGGTATGCTCGGCGATATCCTGAATGGTCAGACCGTCGTAAAGCCAGCATTCGTGCCAGGTGGCACACTTTCGCGGTGAGGCGAGTAACTGCCCTGCCGCGACAACCTTATCGACCGTCGTTCGAATCGCCTCTCCGGTTGAATCCTCGGAGACGTGATCCATTCGCTGGTGGGCATCCATTGTCGATTCCAGATTATCTGGAAACGCCAATGGTCGTTCGTACCGATATTACAGCCTTATTTAAGACACATTCCAAGGCTCCTGCAAAAGCCGCCAGACAGACTGGAACATAGGCTAACTCGCATGGATGGAGACGACGCACTATCGCTGCTACGCGTCGACACCTCTAGGTTGGCTACGGCTCTTCGATGACTTGGAACGATCCCTGATAGACGCCTACGCGATAGAACTCGCCCGCGTTGGTCACCTGCACCTCGTAGGTGAGCGTCCCGGTGAAATCGTCCGGGATGCCCCTCCAGACGTTGTTCCAGAGCTCGTCGTCCTCGTCCCACTCGAGCTCCATCGTCGATGGATCGCCCACCTCGAATTCGATGACCACCTCGTCGACGGTATCAGGCCCGACCGGGTCCCCAGTCGACCCATCGTAGATGCCGATGTCGAACCCGACTGGCATCTCGGGGGTGAACGTGTGCTGGGGCAAGCATGACTGCACGAACCCATCTGCCCGGGTCTCGGTCGAATACGTATCATCCGTCACCACGTACGTCGCTGTCGGATCGGCTGCTGCGTCGATAATCTCGACCGACCCCTGGTAGACGCCTACCTGGTTAAACTCAGCCTCGTTGGTCACCTGCACCTCGTAGGTGAGCGTCCCGGTGAAATCGTCCGGGGTGCCCCTCCAGACGTTGTTCCAGAGCTCGTCGTCCTCGTCCCACTCGAGCTCCATCGTCGATGGCTCGCCCACCTCGAACTCGATGACGACCTCATCGACGGTATCGGGCCCGACCGGGTCCCCGGTCGACCCATCGTAGATGCCGATGTCGAACCCGATGGCCATATCTGAGGAAAAATTGTGTTGGGGTAGACACGATTGGACGTACCCGCCTGCTCTGGTCTCCGTCGCGTACGTGTCGTCGGTCACTACGTAGCTCGTGAACAGTGGTTGAAAGTCGACAATTTCTAGCTCGTTCTCCGCGATCCCAACCTGGGTGAATTCCGCTGCGTTCGTGACGCTGACCTCATACGTCACGGTCCCAGTTTCCTCATCTTCGGGGATGTTCCAGTCACCGGTCCATTCTCGGTCGTTGCGTGCGAAGATGAGCTCGATCTCCTCGGCCCTATCGAGATCGACCAAGACCTCGTCGAGAGCGACGTCGCTCACGATGGCACCCGTTTCTGGATCCCAGACGCCGATTTTGAATACCGCTTGCATCCCCGGGATGAATGCTCTGAGCGGTTGGCCTGGGACGAAAAATCCCTCCGCACCTTCGGGGATACCTGCCGATCCAGCAAATACCTCGTCGGTCACGACGAAATGGGGTACCGTCTCCTCGGGTTCCTCCTCGTTGCTCAACAAATCCGTGCACCCCGCTAGAGATATCGACGCCCAGGTGGCAGCGCCGGCCAGCATGAATTTTCGTCGTGAACTATCTACCGGACCATCGCGGTTCACGAGGTCAATCGCCGAACCGACTCCCGGCTCATCTCCTTCCGGGGAAGCGTTATTGTCACTCATCCTCGTCGAATAATGGAGACAGCGCCAGGAAACCTCTTGTTTGTAGTATTAAGACCTTTAAATCGACGCCAGAAATGGCGGTCCATCCGGGTGAGATTGACAGCCTCCCACGGCTGAAGCCGTGGGCTTGCGCTCGGTTACTTTCAATAACCGGCCAGCTTCGCAACGCCACGTTACGACATCGCCAGACCGACGGTAAGTATCCACGGCACTGCAGAGGTTATAAAAGACTGTAGTTTTCAAAGATTGTTTCTCGGTCCTTCGCACATAAGTTGGAGCCAGTGACTTGCTGAATGGAATCCATGGACTTACCCCCTGACCCGAATGAACCAGGCTGGGACGACTGGGTCGAAGAGCAACTGGACGGTAGCGGCTTCGACATCCAGCTTGGGAGAGAGATGGCCGAGGACGCCCTGAGCATCGCGAAAGGGGGGCTCTCGAAGGCCGAATTCCATGAGCGGTACACGGAGGCAGTCCAGTCGGAGTTCGGTATCGACGAACGCCCTACACGACGGTCGGCGGGGCGAGAAAGTGACGAATCCGAACCGCTCCCCAAGGTTCCCGATACGGACGGGCGGTCCCGACGGCGCGTGTTGAAAGCACTTGGTGGCCTATCGATTGCCGGGACAACGGGTCTTGCCGGTTGTATCGGGACTGATGCCTCGCTCGAGGACACCCTCGGCGGCGAATCAGAGATCCGAGACGATATCGACGGTGAGGTAACCGACGAGGGGATTATCGACGAGATACCTCACAGAAAACAGCTTGGGATGGTGGTCGATACTGAACGCTGTGTCGCCTGTCTCCAGTGCTCGCTGGCATGTAAGGAGGAGAACGATACCGACATCGGCGTGCACTGGCCGTACGTCTTTCGCTACGAGGACGAGCATGCGGGCGGGACGCGGGAGGGATATCTCACCCGTCACTGTCAGCACTGCTCTGAACCCACCTGCACGTATGTATGCCCGACACAGGCACGGTACAAACGGACTGAGGACGGCGTTGTGCTGACAGATTACGACCTGTGTATCGGCTGTCGATATTGTCAAGTGGCCTGTCCGTACGGGGTCAACTACCTCGGCAGCGATGAGCCTAACGAAGAGATATCTGACGGGTTCGATGGTGACAGGATTGGACGTGACGGTAAACCCGTCGGTGGTCCTCCCCCGGCTGGCGTCATGGGGAAATGCACATTCTGCGTCCATCGCCAGGACGCCGATGACCCCGAGCTTCGTGGGACGACAGCCTGTGAGCAGGCATGTCCGTTCGGTGTAATCCATTTCGGCGACATGAACAATCCCCACAGCGATCCACGACGGTACCTCCAAGAGAAGGGGGAGGCGAATCAGTTCAAACTACTTGAGGAGAAGGGGAATGACCCCAATATCGTCTTTATCGGCATGGAGCCGTCGAAGAACGCCGACCCGATCCAGGGCCCGGTTGCCTATGAGGATCACGGGATGCAAGATGGTGATTATGATTACATCGATGAACTCGCCGGGGGTGAATCAGAATGACCGAAGAGATCGACGCAGAACAGGTCTTACAGCCTCTTAAGGAGACGACGAGGCAGTTCTGGATCGTACTCGGACTGTTGCTCCTCTGGATCTTGATTGCGTTAGAGGCATGGAGCCATCAGCTCACATACGGCATATTCGCAGTGACTGGACTCGGTGACTGGGGCATCTCTGGCGAGGTCCCATGGGGGCTGTACATCGGTGGCTTCGTCTGGTGGATTGGCGTGGCTCACGGAGGTATCGCAATCTCCGCAGCTGTGCGCGTCCTCAGTATCGATCGCTACCAGGTCATCGCCCGTATTGCAGAGGTGTTGACCGTGCTGGCACTTGCCATGGCTGCGTTCAACGTCGTACTTGATCTCGGTCGACCGGATCGAATCTTTAACACGATCATTATGTGGCCGTGGACTGTTCATCACTCCCCCCTGGCGTGGGACATTGCGGTGTTGTCGATGTACCTGGTCCTTTCCCTGACGTATATGACGCTCTCACTCCGCTCTGAGATCGCCGCTCTCCGCGATCAATTGCCACGGTACTTCACCCCGATTTACGCGTTCATCACCGTGGGTTATTCGGAGGCAGAGGACGAGAAGATCGAGCAGATCCTTTGGTGGATGGCAGTTGCAATCCTCGCACTCGTCCCGCTGCTCTCTGGCGGGGTCGTTCCCTGGTTGTTCAGCCTCATCGGTGCCCAACCCGGGTGGTTCGGTGCTGCGGCCGGTGCGGCCATGTTGACCGAGTCGCTCACGAGTGCCGTTGCAGGTGTCGTCATCGTAGCGGCGGTTGTCAGATACGCCTACGGATGGCACGACTTCATCGACGATCACATCTTCCGCGATCTCGCTATCGTTATGGCGTTCCTCGCGCTCGGAACCCTCTGGTTCACCCTACACAACGTCCTCACCGGGTACTACATGCCTCCAGTGAACATCGCGGCCATGACGGCGGGCATGCTGGAGCTTCACTTCTTCTGGATAGCCATCGCCGGCCTCATCGGGTCAGTCATCGCTCTGTTCGCGATGATCGCGTGGCCCGAGCGGTTCTTCAACGTGGCCGCAATCGGCGTGGTCGCAGGGGTCCTCGCGGTGACTATCCTCAACAAGAAGGTTATGTTCGTCGTGGAGGGCCTGATGCATCCCACCTCCCCACCGGTGACGAATCTATATCCCTCAGGATGGTACGCTCCGACACTCTCTGAGTGGATACTGTTCTCTGGCACGATCGTCCTCGTTGCGCTGGGCTTCCTGCTCGCCTCGAAGGTGATTCCATTGGTTGAAATCGAACCATCCGAGGTGGAAGCATGACACACGAGGTCGCCCACATCGGTCTGTACGTAATCTTCGGTATCGTTCTCCTCCCCGTGTACCTCATGCTCATCGGATGGTTCGTCGGTAAACCTCAATACTTCCGGACCATCGCGTTGACCCTCGGGTTCATGATTGCCTACGCGGTCAGTATCATCATCGGGATCTTCGTCATGGGGCTTGTCCTCTCAGTGTTCGTCGGATAGGACACGGCGGGACGAAACCATCGTCGTTGATATCACCCATGTATGACCCGACTACGGACGACTTAAGGTTACCATCGAATTGCTGAGTCGACAGAAATCAAACTTCAGCAATAGCTACTTATTATGGAGGCCGTCAATCAACCACCCATATGTCAACCGAGTCGGGTGGGTCGCTCACACTTTCGCCCGACGATGCGTTCTCGTTGCTGGGCAACGCGAGCCGTATTGAGATCCTCGGGGGCTAGGCGAGGCAGACGGACTGATCTCGTTCATCGAGATAGGGGATCAAGTGGGCAGCCATCAGGGTGGCCAGTTCAACACCCACCTCGAAAAGCTAGTCGGTCATTCTGTCCGTAAGAACGAGGAAGGATACTCGCTTCGCCGTTAGAGATCTCGTGTCATCAAGTCAGTCCTCAGTGGGGTAGTTATTGAGGACCCGAGCATCGATCCGACACAAATCGATGTACCGTGTACGTTCTGTGATGCTCCGGTAGTGGTTACCTACGCAAAGGAGATGTTGGAGTATTATTGCACCGAAGGTACTGGTCCGTATCACTGGAAGGTGCGTGAGTCGACCGTCGAGGGCAAATCCTGCCACCTTGACGGGGCGCCGCCGACCAGCTGGTGTGATGGTGCGATCGCCCAAGGAGGCACACCAGGCGACCTTGTCGTGGGGAAATCTGCAGCTGATGGCCCGGGCAGCCGGCACGTGTCCGGCGTCCTTGGCGGCGATAGAGCAGTGGTGGACGGTCTGCGTAGAGCATGAGACGAGCGAGGAAATCTGTCCTACCTGTGACAATCGATTCGCCACGCAGTATCAAACGCGGTGTACCAACTGCATCGAAGATGGTCAAGGCATCTTCGGTAGCGGTCTCATCGCGAACACCGAGGTGTTTGCCTTGCTGTCACGACACGGGATTAACTTCTTCGAACCAATGGGAGGCATTCGACTTCGATGAAGACGTGCGATCGACCGACCCGATCCAGGTGCGATTCACCCTCGCCGTCGGTGATGGATCGCTCCATCTGCAGGTGGACGAACAGGCAGACGGATTCGATCTATGGGTCATCACTGGCGAGATGTCCACCTAGGGAGTCGGATGTCTCGACCTGGCCGGCTCCCACCCGACTCAAGGGTCTACAGGGATGACTCCAGAGGTCACGTTGAACACCACGGCCACCACGATCGGGTGATAACCGTGTGTCTCACAGCCAGAAAGGAAGGTTCTTGGGAGGCAGCAAAGTTGGTTACAGTAACGGACAGTTGACATGAAAAAACGCGTCATCCTGGGATTCACCATCGCCATCGGCGTGCTGGCATTGTTCGTCACGCTCGTTGGCTGGGATGATGTCATCGACGCGGTCAACCGGACTGATGCCACCACCTACGCCCTCGCGTTCGGTCTGACTGTCATCGCCCTCAGCCTCAGGAGTATGGTCTGGGTGCATCTCCTGGGTGTGCTCAAGCACGACCTCTCTCGCATCACCATCTCTGGTATCTTCCTCTCTGCGAAGTTCTTCAAGTATATCTCTCCATACGGGCAGGTCACGGCGACACCGGCGATCGCCCTGTACGTCTCGTCGTTCACCGAGGCCGACTACGAGCGAAACCTGGCTGCCATCATCAGTGCGGATCTGTTTACCTACTCGCCGTACTACACCTTCGGTGCGGTCGGCTTGGCGTACGTCGCCCTCGGTGCCGCTCCGTTTCCCAACGTCGAGATATACCTCCTCGGCTCGGCCGTCATCATCGCGTTCCTCATCCTGATGTTCTGGCTGGTACTGTTCAAGCGACATCTCACCGAACGACTCGTCATCATCATTTTATCACCAATCGGCTGGTTGCTCAACCGCCTGGGGATCGCGTATGGTGAGGAGTTCACTGCGGTCGGGCTACGAGAGCGTGTCTCTGGATTTTACGAGACGGTCGATACCGTCCTGGACGATCGCCCGATGCTCATCGCCGGGCTCATCTACGGCCATACAGCGTGGATATTCCTCATGCTCCCGATCGTGGTCACCGCGTATGCGATGGGTATCGAGCTATCGATCTTCCTTGCCATGCTCATTATCGCCCTGAGCAAACTCGGCTTCATCGTCCCACTTCCAGGCGGCCTCGGCGGAGTGGAGTTCACCATCGCTGGGCTGCTCTTCCTCATCGCCGGTGTTTCGATCGCACAGGCGACGGCGATCGCCATCTTGTATCGCTTCGCTGTCTACTGGTTGACCGTCCTCATCGGTGGTATCGCCACGTCAGCAATCATTCTCACTTGGCCAGGACGCGAGACCTTCTTCACCAAGTGAGTTGCCATCCGAAATACGGAACGTTCAAAGTGACACGGACGCATCTCTCACGTGATGACGGCTGCGACACTCGCAGGGGTCGGTCTCGTCAACCAGCTTGCCCCACTTGCGGTGATCGACCAGTTCCTCTTCGACTATCACGCAGGCCATGTACTCGTCTTGCTGTTCGTCCTCGTGATGCTCGCAGCGATACCGCTTCGCTCGAGGAAGGTCCTCTCGCTCAACATCGTCGCCTTCGGTCTGATCTTCATCCTCACACCGTTTTGGGTCGTCGAGGGGTACGATCTCTATATGTTCGTCGGGATCGGGATGGTCGTAATCGGTACGATGTTATACGCCTTCGCCGATAGCTAGCGACGAGGCGACGGACGGATACCCCAAGTACTCTAACCCAGAGGTCGTCTCTTGACTCGCGAGGGTGGCCGAGCCAGGCCAAAGGCGGCGGGCTTAAGACCCGCTGGGGGTAGCCCCGTCGTGGGTTCGAATCCCATCCCTCGCATCGCACCTATCGCGCAGGTGTGTTTACCATCGGCGATCCCCGCACCCTCAGGTGGCCAACGGAGGCGCTCAACGTCGCCTGTCCACCTGCGACCACATGGTCGTCATTCATGTTAGACACTCATCTCAACATCCAGGTGTGTGTCGAGCTTACTGAAGCTCTGCTTCCAGCCTAGTTCCATCCCACCGAGTGCGTCATCGATCGCTGGCGAGGCTTTGCGCACCTCTGCCTCGAGTGTCACGTCTGTCTGTTCACCACGGCCGGTGAAGGTGATTGTGTTCAACACCTCGAGTTGGTGACCATCTGTCGTCTCGAAAGCCCTGCTCAGGAGGACGAGCCGTTCGGGTTCGTCTAGCTCGACGACCTCACCGTTATCAGGGTAGATGTTCCCCTCGGGATCGGCCATGTGTATCTCGTACGTGCCACCAGACTTGAGCTCGATCTCGCAGTGTGGCACCGTGAAGTGAGTCGGACCCCACCACTGTGATACCTCCGTGGGATCTGTCCACGCCTGCCAGACACGCTCGACCGGTGCGTCGAACGTCCGCTCAATTGTCGTATCGTACACGCTGTAGTCGAACCCACCGTCGATGGTGGCCGCCAGCCGGTTGAGCATGCTCACCCAGCCAGCCGCCGTCCCTTCGACGTGGGCTGCGTCGAACACCTCAGGGTCGATCTCGTCGTGTGTGAAGACGACCTCGGTCCCACCGTCGACCGGTGTGAGCTCGACGGTGATTCGAGTCTCATCATCACCGAGAGGTCCCTCGACCATGCGCCAGGTGTGGACGAGCCGTTCGGGCTCGCTCACCTCGAGGTACTCCCCCTCGATCTCGACTCGCATCGATCCGTGATCATGTGTGAGCGCCAACTGGCCACCGACGGTGACGTCGAGTTGGTGGACGATCACCTCGAGGTTGCCGATCGATTGCCACGATGCTAACTCGTCTGGAATGGTGAACGCCCTCCATACCTGTGCTTGAGGGGCGTCGATCACGCGGCGGACGGTGAGGCTCGTCGCAGAGGTATCGACATCGGTCATGGTCGGACCTCGGTGATGGGGGCATCAGGGAAGTTCGTCTGCGGTACCGCTTCGTATGGAATTGATGTCATTGGTGTTCCTGCTCCAGATGGTCTTCAAGTGCGTCGAACCGGTCTTCCCAGAAGATGCGGTACCGCGTGAGCCAGCCAAAGGCTGCACTCAGCGGTGTGCCATCGAGATGACAGCGTCTCACCCGACCCTCTGGTTCGACCTCGATGAGGCCGGCTTCCTCGAGGACCTGCAGGTGCTTTGACACCGCCGCGAGCGACATGTCATGTGGTTCTGCAAGCGTCGACACGTTCGCCGGTCCACCGGCGAGTTGCTCGATGAGTGCCCGCCGAGTGGGATGGGCCAGTGCCTGGAATATCGAGTCCAGATCGGCATCGTCCTCTGGTCGTTCAACCATCCAGTTGAATGAACGGTGAACAATTATTTAACTATTTGGTTGAATGGTGAGGGTTGACCCTCAACAGTCATGATGAAGATTTCCGGAAGATCGTGCTAACTCCCTCAGACATCAGGTAGCCGGGGAGTAACCGCGACAGCCCCAGGGATTCTGATTGGTTGCGTTAATAGGCAGCATCAGCCGTTCGATGAACTCGCTGTATCTGGTTTTCGACCCTCTATGTGTGCCGACACGATGTACTCGCTCAAATCGCGCTCGACATCCCACTCGGTGATAAACGTCTCGCTATCGCGTTGTGGTTCGACAGTGATCTCGGTGAATCCCGCCTCGACGAGCATTGATTCGAGCTCGGACACGGTCGATGCACCTGCGATACAGGCAGCGAGTGAGGTTGGATCACCACGAACCGAAGGTGGGAGTGGTACCATCGAGACGACATCTGCTATGGCGAGTCGACCCCCAGGTCTGAGTACCCGAAACGCCTCGGCAAACACCTGCGGCTTGTCTGGTGAGAGGTTGACCACGCAGTTTGAGATGATGACATCGACCGAGGCATCTGCCACCGGGAGCTGCTCGATCTCGCCCAGACGGAACTCGACATTCGAGATATTGTGTTCATCGATAGCACTGCGTGCACGGTCGACCATCTCCGTGGTCATGTCCACACCGATGACAGTCCCCTCCTCTCCGACAGCCTGTGCCGCGATGAAACAGTCGAAACCCGCTCCTGAACCGAGATCGAGGACGGTATCCCCATCATCGAGGCTCGCCAGTCCCACCGGATTGCCACAACCGAGGTTCATCTCCACCGCCACCGCCTCGAGATCTTCAGAGGTGTATCCCTTCACCTCGGGACCGCAACATTCCTGCGATGGTGAGGTCGAATCACCGCAACATGTCGCCCCCTCGGTGGCGATCGATGCGTACCGTTCTCTTACACTGATACGGTGGTCATCGTGATCGAGCTCAGCAGAGGGAGTCGACTCCTCACGCATGTTCACCACCACGGATCTCGTCGAGGATATCCAACAGTGTGTGTGCCTTCGGAGCTGCCTCGTAATATCGCCAGCGCCCCTCCTTCCGTCGAGTCACCAATCCAGCTCCATACAACCGCGAGAGTGCCTGACTGACCGCCCCCTGTGTCACACCGAGTGCTGGTTGCAACTCACAGACACAGACACCATCGTCGGCCTGAGCAATCAGTCGAAGTGCCTCATATCTGGTCTCGTTGCTGAGGGCTCCGAGGACGCGGATATCCTCAGCCAGTCCATCCTCAGTGAGGGGATGTTCAGCCACACAACAGCGTGTGTTCTGACAAACCCCATCGACACTTGCATCATCATCTGATGTGAGCATACTCATATTACTATACGCTAATATTAGCATACACTAATATAATTATTACGGATCTCTCGACCACGCCCATCAGATACCCCAGGCCGATTAGATCGGCCGAAAGCTCGCCACGCCATCCTTGCATGTGCATCAATCATTACCTAACCGGGAATCACTCACCAGGAATGAACACCGAGCGCACCTGCACACTGCCACACGTTGCCGTAGCGAAACCATGAAACGCCCAGCCTGAGGTCGATATTGTATGGGAGATGTGGAGGTCGCACTCACCGATGCACTCGAGTCACATCCGACTTTTGAGGCTGATGATGGGACGTTCCGACTCACCAGCGCAGCACTGGAGTCATCGGTGTCCGTCCATGGTAGCACCCTCAGGGTACGTGTGTGGATACCGACACTAGGTGAAGTGGTCACCGATGACGAACCATCGCCTGTCGTCGAGGATGCCTGGTTCGACACGCTCGAACGACGACTGCTGGAGGGATACGATGTGACACGAAGCACGGCCGCTGCGGGGGCAGAGGTGGGACGATCTGACACCGAGGTAGTCGTCACGTACACCATCGAGTCGGACACACCGAGTACAGCCGTCGATGATGCCAAGGCACTCATCGAGTACGCCATCGGGACGTACGTTCAGGGGGCGATCCCCGGCTACACGTATGATACACCGCTTGGCGACCTACTCGAGACAGCCATCGGCAGGGGCAAACACGGCACCCAGTCCTCGGGTTAGCCCATCGCGATGTAGGTGCTCGTATCGGCCACGCCGCTGATCGCATGCATCCCATCGGCGACGAGATCCTTCACATCTGCGGTGGATTCGAGTCTGGCACGCACCACGATATCGACGTCACCGGCGACGATATATGCGCGGTCGACGCCATCAAGCTCCTCGATCTCACGGCGTAGCCGGTCGGCTTCGCCCGTGTTTGCCTTGATCATGACGTAGACGGTGACCATGGTCACTCACTCGCAGAGAGGATGGCATCCTCCGGGCCGACGACGATCTGACGGACATCCTCGAGCACATCGAAATCAGCCAGGACGACCAGTCGGTCACCGACCTCGAGCGACAGATCCGGATCGGGTAGGCCGATTGACTCACCACGTTTGGCAATGGCCAACAGCCGTGCGTTTGCCGGGAGCTGTACCTCGCTGATGGTGTATCCCTGTGTGGGCGAGTTCGCCGTGACCGTGAGTTCGACGAGTTGGAGGTTCTGTGCGATATCGGCGATCGCCCTGATATCACCACCGAGCATGGCATTCTTCGCTCCGATCGCCCCGAGACGCTCGGGGTAGACGATCTCATCGACCTGCTCGGCATAGCGGCGGTAGATATCCTCGCGGTAATCCTCGTCGATGCGCATCACGGTGCGACAGCCGTGATGTTTCCCGATGAGGCAGGCGGCGAAGTTGACGTTGAGGTCACTCGTGAGTGCGCCGAGTGCATCGGCCCTATCGATGCCGGCACTCTCGAGTACCTGCTCGCGAGAGCCGTCACCCTCGATGACGGAAAACCCACCTCGGCGTGCACGTTCGACACGACCCTGGTTGCGCTCGACCAGGACGACATCATGCCCCTCCTCTTGCAACACACGTGCCGTTCGAAGGCCGACACGACCAGCGCCGATGATCACGAACCGCATGTAGTACCTGCTTGGCGAGCCAGGCAAATAAAGCTCCGCTGTGGCTGAACGCTTTTGCCCCGGTGGCGAGTACCATCAGGAGAGATGGTCTACGCGTTCGTCCTGATCAAGACCGGTGCGGGTGCATCTGCAGGCGTCCTCGACTCGCTCGAGGGGATAACTGGGATCGTCGAGGCACATATTGTCGCCGGGGAGTACGACATCATCGCCGAGGTAGAGGTGGACGAGGTGCACGACGTCCTCGATGTGGTCTCGAGTGGAGTACAAACGCTCGATGGCGTACTCGACACCAAGACGTACATCGCACTCGAGTGAGACACCATCCTTCGGGTGCCTGACCGACGACGACCCGTGATCGAAGACGTTGACTGAAAATCGGTTTTCACTCTGCCGGAGGCTTATCACGGACGCTACTGTCATCCAATATATATGCCTCGTCTCAACCGCCGACAGGTCATCGCCGGCGTCGCAGCTGGCTCGGTCACCTCCATGGCAGGCTGTCTTGGCCACCTATCAAACTCCTCCTCACCTGCACAACAATCGATGACGTTCCCCGAAGATCCAGACGAGTTTCCTGTGAACGATGATGAGGGCATCGAGGACCGATGGGAGGACTGGGATGAGACCGAACGAATCGAACTCGGGTCGCGAGAGGGTGTCGACGATGCGTTCGGCCCACATGGCATCAGGGTCATCAACGCAGCTGATGCGCAGCCGGTCGAGTTCGGTGTCTTCGACGTCCTCGAGGACGAGGTGACCCATCACGAGCTCTATGACCTCAATCATGACGAGTATCTCGAAGTATCACTCCTGCGACCATCGAGATATCTCGTGAAGGTGCGTCTCCCCGATGCAGGTACCGAACACGGGCTCAGAGTTCCCTGCGATCTCTTCGATTGCAACAGCTCATCGACCAACCTCGAGATCGTCGACGATGACCATTTCAGATCCAGTGTCATCTCGACCATGGTCGCCTGTCACGAGACGTTCGTTTGCTGATCGTGCATACTCGCTAACGGGTTTCAACACCCCAGCTTGCGGCTGCTCACAGCGACATCTCAGGAGGGGGCACCGAGTGCTCGCTCGACGGCCACATCGAACGGTGTCAACTCGATCGGAACGAGTTCACGGATACGGTTATCCGATACTACTACTGGGTTTTTCAGTCCGTAGATGAGCGGATGCGCAACGGCCTTCGGCACGTCGGTGACGAGATCGACCCAGTACACCGACAATGCAGGTGAGAGGATAGGAATGGGGATGATAATCGGACGCTTGCCAAGGTGTCTTGCCGTCACCTTGAGTATCTCCTCGTACGACAGCACCTCCGGACCACCGATCTCGAACGTCTCACCTGCTGTCTCTGGGATGTCCAACACACCGACGAGGTAGCCGAGTACGTCCGCAAGAGCGATCGGTTGACACGGTGTGCGCACCCACCTCGGGGTGAGCATCACGGGCAGGCGACCAGCCAGCTGTCTAATCATCGTGAAGCTCGAACTTTCAGCACCGATGATGATCGCAGCTCGCAGCGTCGTCAAGGCGTATCCACCGTCAGCGAGGACAGTCTCGACCTCCTGACGAGAGCGTAGATGCTCAGAGAGCTCGGTACCTGTCTCCCCGAGGCCGCCGAGGTAGATCACCCGGGTGACCCCGGCAGCTGTCGCTGTATCAGCGAAGTTCGTCGCGGCCTGTCTGTCACGCTCGGCGAAGCGCTCGCCAGCCTGCAGTGAGTGGACGAGGTAGTACACCACATCGATACCGTCGAACACACCCTCGAGGCTTGCCGCATCGAGCAGATCTGCCTCGACGACTTGTACACCCTCAGGGGGATCGTATCTCGACATGTCTCGAACCATGGCAGTCACCTGATGACCAGTGTCCAGTAACGCTGGGATGAGTGCAGATCCGACGAATCCCGTGGCACCAGTGACGAGGATGTTCATCTAAGGCGTATCTTCACACATCGTAGCAATAGATAGGCATACACTAGCCGGTGAGTTGGCCACTCGCGGTATCCAGACTATGGTCTCATGGTTGGTCCCTGTGTTGGTCTTCGAGTTGCTCAGCCTGTTGTCTGATACGATCGATCTCTCGCTCTGCCTCGTTTCCCTTCCCGTGTGCGAACAACACACCGGCATCAAGCAACGAGGGGGTGAAGTGACTGTCATCATCCTCGCTGTCAGTATCGGATGGGAATATCCCCCTCAGCAACGTGCGAATGCGTTCGATGAGGTGGGGTGGCATACCAATATGTCGTGACCGGACAACCTAAAGGGTCGGGTGAAATCGGTCACTCAGTCGACTGAGATCGCTCGATACGTGTGAGTACGTCGTCACGTTGACGTCGAAGCGGTGTCGGTAGCGATTCGAATAGATCATCGAACATATCACCTGGTGGGGGTGGTTCCATGGACTCCACTACGTTGACCGCCTCGGTGAGCTCCGCATTGACTGTGTCCTCCCAGTCAGTCACCTCTGCCTCGTCGATGATACCCTCCTCAAGTAGGTAGCCTTCAAACCGCTCAAGCGGATCTAGCATGCGCCAGTCATCCACATTACTTGCCTCACGATATCGAGACGGATCGTCAGCTGTGGTGTGTGCACCATGGCGATAGGTCAGACTCTCTATCATAAACGGCGTGCCGGTGCGTACCTCATCGAGGGTCGTCCGGACGAGATCGGCCACGGCGAGTGGATCGGTACCGTCTACCTGCTCACCCTCGAACCCGTAGGCGATGGCCTTCTGGGCAAGTGTATCACTTGCTGTCTGGCGCTCACGTGGCACGCTTATCGCCCAGTGGTTGTTCTCACAGAAAAACAGCGTCGGGGTCTGGAACACGCCGGCGAAGTTGAGCCCCTCGTGGAAATCGCCCTCACTCGTCGCGCCATCACCGAAGTAACAGACCACCCCATGGTCGGCATCGACGTAGTTCGCTGCCATACCCACACCTGTCGCGTGTGGTATCTGCGTCGCGATCGGTACCGCTTGGGGGAAGATCGGCTGTGTGCGCGTCTCGCGGTGGAACTCCCCGAAACCTCGGCGGAACAGCAGGATATCCTCCATCGCCACCCCGAGAGTCAGTAACATCGCATTCGATCGATAGGTGGGAAACAGCCAGTCATCCTCTGCCATTGCATACGCCGCTCCGACCTGTGATGCCTCCTGACCCTTGAAGGGTGGATAGCCACTCATCCAACCTCGGCGTTGCAGGTTGAGCGCGCGCTCATCAAAGCGTCTGGCGCGAGCCATGTGTCGATAGAGTTCGCGCGCATCTCCCTCGTCGAGGCCGGTCGCCTCCAAGCCGCGATCTTCGAGCACACGATACATACCCAATATGCCAGACCGCCCGGCCAAAGCCGTTCCGATAGGCAAAAACCCGCTCGAACGTAGATACACGTATGGTCGCTGCCGGAGAGGTGTTTGGATTGTTGCTGTTGATGGCCATCAACACGATGATCGCCGCACTTGGCACGCGGTTTTTCAGGCTCTTGCTCGACACACGAGTCGGGTCGGCCGTATTCGGCCTGTTGTTCGTCACGATGGCCCTCCTCGCTTCGACGCTCATCCTCAGCGGTGTCTTCCACATGGGGTTCGATCTGCAAGATACCTATATCGTCACCATCGTGGCTATCATCATCCCCTTCGCCCTCGGGGCGACGATCGACCTCGTATGGGTTGAGTCACCCGAGGAGGTTGACGAGCAGCTCTATGGATCATGATGGCGCTAGCTGGCGTGACACCGATTCATATCCTGTGGTGAGTCACATAACGGGGTGTTGGAATGGCTGAGTGCCAGACGTTCTGATGCGAAGGAACCCATGCGACGGCGAGCGCACCTTGCACTGGCGGCCTCCACCTCGACAGTCACACGTGGCGGGTGTCTCTCAATCGATGCTGAGACTGTGTTGGCCGATCCAGAGGTCGACCACGGTGCATACAGCGTGACACTCACCTACACCGAGGAAGACGATGACCTGCTCGTCATCTCTCCCGAGTACGCCCACGATATCGGATAGATCTACCTCATCTAAGTACCATCGTACAACCAGGCGATACCGAGCTCACCTCGGCCACCCTCCGCCTCCGACCCCTCGGTGATGATGGTGCCTGGGGTGGCTCACCACCGGGCTCGATCGACCTGCGCGTTCCAGGCGTGGCCTACGGCGAGACCAACTTCTATCGCGACCATGACTGGAGTATCCTCGAGATCGAATCGTTCGACGAACTTGGCCGTGGGACCACGTCGATCGGATTCACCCTTCGAAGCGACACCCACGACGAGACGAAGTTCCAGGGGATCGAGATCGAACACGAGGTCACCGCATCAGCTGGTGGTATCATCGAGGACACCTACACCGTTGACGACCGCATTGACATCCTCTTCGACGAAGATACCCGACCAATGGACCGTTCGCGGACGATCACGTCTCGCTAAACGAATCCGCATCACTTCGGGTGCAGTTATCTATCAGAGTAACATCTCTCCCCATATGATGGGACTCAGTGGCATGAGGTATGGTGACGAACGGACGCAGGCAGCCGTAAGCCATGCCATGGCAGATCGGGAACAGTCGAGGTGAGCATGGCAGGCGTCAAACAGTTTTTCGGCCTCGGTGCACAACCGACCAAGGACGACCGCGTCCTGCCTGTGACGCGGTGGTTAGGTCGGGTCATCATCCCAATCCTTGCGGTCGCGTTCGTCATCCTGTTCGGCCTGCCCGACCGGACGGAGGAACTCTTCGCGTGGACGATCCAGCCCAACATGACGCCGATCTTCATGGGTGCTGGCTACGGCACTGGTGCCTACTTCTTCTACCGTGTGGCTACGGTCGATAAGTTCCACCGCGTCGGTCACGTCTTCCCTGGTATCACCGGCTTCGTGTGGTTCATGGGGATCGCAACGTACCTCCACTGGGGTAACTTCAATCACGAGCACGTCAGCTTCTATGCGTGGGCGTTCCTGTACGTGGTTTCTCCGGTACTCGTCCCAGCCGTATGGTACCTCAACCGTCGCACCGATCCGAAGGAGCTTGGGCCAGATATCGTACGGATCCCGAGGCGTATCAGACGCATCAGCGCTGTCACAGGTATCGGCCTCACGGTGATGTCGATCGTATTGTTCATCGAGCCACAGCCGCTCATCGACCACTGGCCATGGGCGGTCTCACCGCTCACCTCGAGGATCTTGCTCGGGTGGTTCGTCCTCTTTGGCCTGTCCAACCTGTTGGTCGGCCTCGACGAACGATGGGCAGCAGCACGGATCGTCGCCGAGACACAGCTCATCGCCTTCGCGTTGTTCCTCATCGGAGCCGCCCGCACATGGGGTGACTTCGACATGGACAACCCGGTCACTTGGGCATTCTTCGCGCTGTTCATCCTCTATCTCATCGCCGTTGCCGGGGTATACTACGCCATGGAGACCGGACGACTACGTGGCTGAGGGTGATACGCCATCCATGCACTACCTCGTGACCGGCGCGACGGGCTTCATCGGTAGCCACCTCGTGGAGAGGCTCGTCAATGACGGGCATCGTGTAACCGCGCTCGTGCGTGGCCCGTCACGAGCGAACGCACTGCCAGCGGATGCCCACCTCGCGGTCGGCGATATCACTGACAAGGCGAGCCTCCGTGAACCCATGGCCGGTGTCGACGGTGTCTTCCACCTCGCGGCCTGGTATAAGGTCGGCGTCGATGACGTTGCGACCGCCGAGGCGGTCAACGTTGAGGGGACACGTCACGTCCTCGAGGTGATGGCCGAGCTCAATATCGATAAGGGCGTGTACACCAGCTCGCTCGCCGTCTTCTCGAACACCCATGGTGAGGTGGTCGATGAGTCATTCCGATACGATGGCCCGCATCTCTCACTGTACGACCGGACAAAGTGGGAGGCACACTACGAGGTGGCCGAGCCGATGATCGATGACGGCCTCCCGCTCATCATCGTCCAACCCGGTGCGGTGTACGGTCCCGGAGATCGCGGGCCGACGTGGTTGCTCTGGGAGGCATACCTTCAACAGAGGTTATCGGTCATCCCCGGGGAGAATGGTTTTTGCTGGGGACACGTCGAGGACACCGTATCCGGTATCATCAGCGCGATGGAACAAGGCACCCCTGGCCAGACGTACATCATCGCCGGGGAGCCGTACACCTTAGCTGACGTGTTCGAACTGGCCGCTTCACTGACAGGTATCGATCCACCCCGGACAGTCTCTCCAGCTATATTTAGAGTACTTGCCCGGGTCATCGCACCTATCGAGCGGCTCTATCAGCCACCTCCGCAGTATACCTCGGAGGCACTCGGGCTCCTCGGAGGTGTCACCTACTGGGGAGATAATACCAAGGCGACACAGGCATTGGGTCTCGACCACCGACCGCTTCGTGAAGGACTTGCGGAGACGCTTGAGTACGAGATGGATGCGATGGAAATGAACAACTCGTGATCGAGATCACCCCGATGAGCGTCCGGATCGTGTCCTCACCCGGTCAACCGTCAGAATCGGATAGCTCCTCGATACTGATGCCGAACTGGTTGTGACACGAGACGATGTAGCCATCGTACTCGAACGTCACCCTGATGCTGTTGTCGCTATGGGTAGACTCCGACAGCATGAGTGCATCGAGTGCCTCGGGGTTGACGTAATCGTAGAGGACCGGGAGATCGATAGGGTCGATGCCCGATAGAGAAGATAGCTCCTCTATGATCACCTCACTTGGCCGACGCTCAGCTGACCAAGGCTTCGATACATCGGTCTGGTGTGATCGCTCATCGGTCAGCTCATCGTCTTGTGCCATGGTAGTGGTAGCAGTGAGCACATTGTGGTGATCGTATCTGCGCGAAACTGGTTCCACACTGCGACTGTTATTCACTGAACCGAAGACCAAGGGTATCTATCTTGTGGACCCGCGTCATGGATGATGCGCCTGGATCACCTCAACGAGATCAGTCACGACCCCATCGATATCCTGCTCCCCGTCGATGATGGTGAACCGTTGTGGTTCTGCATCGATGATCCGGTCGTACTCAGTTGCGACCGCCTCGAGGAAGGGACGTCGTTCGAACTTCGTCGCACCGCCACTGCGCTGGACGGCAGTAGGGATGTCAACCTCGATGAAACAGGTGAGATCGGGCATGACAGTGAACGGTTCATGTAGTTCGCGGACGAACCTCGCTGGATCGTCGATCCGGTCACGCAAGGTCACACCCTGATACGCGATACGTGAGTCCACGTATCTGTCTGAGATGACCAAGCGGTCATCATCGAGCGCCGGGATGATGGTTTCGCTGAGATGAGCGGCGTGATCTGCACAGTAGAGGAATAACTCCGCTACCGGATCTGCGTCTGAATCATCAACCGATCGACGGACCGCATCACCGTACCATGAGGTGGTCGGTTCGCGTGTGAACACAGCCGATTGAAACCACTCGCGAAGGTGTCGACACGCCGTTGACTTCCCACTCCCATCGAGCCCCTCAAGCGTGACCAACATACCTGATTGATTGGTCACTCACGCCCCTTAAAGCAGACGCGATTCTCACCGATTGACTTGTGTAGTGACCGTATGTTCCGGAACTTATCGACACGGGGTGATGAGCTGGTATCTGACGCAGAGAGACTGTCTCGGTATCAGACCAATGCTATTGGTTATGGGGTCAGTCTTCGATGCCTTCGTATGGAAAGTGTCCCCAAACCGAAGCTGGTCGAACTCGAGGGTGCATACTATCACGTCCGGTTTCGCGACCCAGACGAGTTCGTCGATATTCGCACGCCGATCTGGGCATCGAATGCAGCCTCATCGATCTCCGAGGGATGTCGTGTCCGAACCGGGCGGCGAAAGGGGACTGACGAGTGGGTCGTTCAGTCCATCTTGATACCGAAGCATGTCGGCAAGGCGCGGGCTCAGTCGCAGGCGGTCTCCATCATCAACAAAATCGAGGGATGAACACGAGGTATTTGGCTACCTATGGGTTGGGATTGTAGATATCCGGCTCCTCCTCGCCCTCGACTTGGATCACCGCGAGCAGCCCCTTGGCTCGCACCCGGCTGAGTGCGTGATCGACCAGCTTGATGGGTCCGGGAACCGGTGTGTCCATCTCAGCAGCAGCGACCGTTCCTGGTGCAACAGGCGTCGTCTCGACGTACCGGGAGGGAGCTGATACGAGGTCACCATCACGGTAGAGGTTCGTCCACACGTTTCCGATGGGGTGCCACGCACTAGTCAGATTCGGCCCACCATTGGCGAGGAAGACGCGGATGCGATCGCCCTTTTCAACGATGACCGGGCCCTGCTTGCCATTCTCGGTGAAACCGTATGCCTCGGCATTGAGCAACACGTAGGTCGGATCCTCATCGAACATCGACTGCATGTCGAAGCTGTGGTGACCCTCTTCGCCGGCACTGCCGTTCGTATACAGCTCATGCTGGCCGAAGTAGAGTTCGCGGTCGACCTCCGGCAGGCCGTCTTCAGGCTCGACGAGGATGGCCCCGAACATGCCTGCGCTGATGTGGTAGTCCATGTCTGGCACCGCGCAGTGGTAGATGTGCACGCCGGG
The DNA here is from genome assembly GCA_007118145.1 of Halobacteriales archaeon. Classification (GTDB taxonomy): domain Archaea; phylum Halobacteriota; class Halobacteria; order Halobacteriales; family SKSH01; genus SKSH01. The sequence goes on along the minus strand of SKSD01000056.1, from coordinate 48,119 downwards.
GTACATCGCCTTGAACTCAACCTCGGCTGTCTCCCCGGGGAGGACGTTCGTGTGCACGGCGGCACCGCCCGGACCGTAGACTGCGTGGAAGTCGATGTTGTGCAACATGCCCTGGTCCTCAGGGTTTTCGAGGGTGAAGTGGACGGTGTCACCGCGGCGTACCCGGATCATCGGACCGGGGATCTGGTCGTTGAACGTCATGTACTGGAACGTGACGCCTGGTTCGACCTCCGCGATACGCTCAGTGGTGAAGAGCTCAATCTCGTGGTGCCGCGGTTCGTCCCAATCGACCGGTGGTGGGATGCCGGTGGGGTCAGCAGCGACCGAGTCGATCTCAAGCTCGCGAGGTGGTTCGAGTTCGACCGGCTGGTTGGATGGTGTCTGTGTCGGTTGATCTGAATTACCGTTCTCTGGCTCTTGCGCCGGTGCGGCGACACATCCTGCGAGGAGTGCAACACCACCGACTCCGGCTGCTTTGAGGAACGTTCGACGGTTCGAATGGGGGGTTGTACGCATGGTTTTTCACCATGTGTGGGTTCGACACCCCGCTATAAGTCGGGGGTCACGAGTCCCGAGTTTTGGGAGATGTCCCTAAAAATGTCGGGGTGGAGTGACTCACTGAGCTGTGTACCGTTCGATAAACTCCTCGAGCGCTTCCGGAGATGATGCATCGAGTGTGATGGTATCGACATCTGAGCCAAATTGGTCGATCTTCTCCTTGATCTCGGGGAGTTCGCGCTCCTTGAACGACCAGGCATACAGGGCGAACTCAAGGTCGAACCGTTCCGGACACCCATCGGCCATGTCCTCGCGAACCGCACCACGGTGGTCCCACCAACGTTTGGCGATGCGATACAGGCTACGCAAACGGCCCAACTCAAGCAAGATCACGGTATCTGCCTCCGGAAGACGTACCTCGAGCGTGCTGTCGTAGTTGCCGTCCATGATCCACCTGTCGTGACGGTCAATGAGTGCACGCTGTGTCTCGATCCACTCCACCTCCGGTGGCATCGTCCATCCTGGCTCCCAAAAGTGCTCATCGAGATGGATGACCGGGAGCTCAAGCTCACTCCCGAGCCGTTTCGCCAGGGTTGATTTACCTGAACCAGGTGGCCCAAGCAGTAAGATGCGCTCCATCGAAGGTGTTGAGTCGACGTCGGTCACTGCTGTCTCACCGCTGGTCGTGTTGCTCGTCCGATCAACAGTGCAACTCTCCTAGCAGAGTATATATACTTTATAAAGGATAGGCCGGGGTAGGTAGCATCCATCGCCAGCATATTATCACGTGCGGTAACCACCCACACACTATTTTATGGGGGGTTGCACAAGCCTTGGCTACACGAGCAATGGTATGCGAGCTGACTCGCATGCGACTCGGTGATGGGACATCCCGAGGGGCAATACACATGACGAACACAACCGCAGAAAACCCCGAACGTGTTGATGAACAGTTCGTCTTCGACCAGTTACGCCTGGAGAGTCTGGCGTATAACAAGGCTATTGGGAGCTTCAACACACATCTCAAGCACCACAAGACACAGCTCAATCTTCACGAGCTACCGTATCGTAAACCAGTGAGCGTACCTGCTGATACCGAGGAGATGGGCGAACTCCTCCAGTCACTCCTTGATGAGACCTACCTCGATAGCGAGGTTCGACGCCACCCGACCGTGGCACCAATCCTCATCGATGCGGTTGAACACCTCGAGATCGCTCGCACACAGCTGATCAAGTCGCTCGAAGACGAGTTACTCTACGTCGAACTGGTCGAGCGAGATATCCGCGTCGCCTGAACTGTCCCCCAACCTGCGTAGAACCGTCACCGGTTGCGAATCGTGCACCACCTGACTGTCCGGCAGTCGGTGCGGCTGTCGCACGAGATAGCTATGTGGTCTCATGGGCTGTGTTCTAACTCGCCACGCGGTGGCAACACATGGCAAAGGCACACCGACTCGACTGTGAGAACCAGGCTGCTGACTGCCGGTTCATCATCCAGTCTGAGAACGAAACAGAGGCGATAGCACTAGCGAAACGACACATGGCGGAGGTACATGGTCAACAGCTCACCGACGACGAGCTCAGAGAGCAACACCTCCAAATCCTCTGAACACAACATCATGGCATCAACACTAGCTGACAACAAGGCGATCGTAGAACAGTTCCTTGAGGGAATCGACAATCATGACCTGAGCGTCTTCGACGAGTATCTCTCAGATGACCACACGACGGGTATCTATCGATCGGGTACCGGTGAGGGCATCGAGGGACGTGAGGGGATGAAAGACCTGTGGCAGGAATACTGGGAGGCGTTCCCCGACCTCGCCGGTGAGTCGACCGAACTCATCGCTGAGGACGATCGGGTCGCCATCTTCAGGAAGGAGACGGGGACGCACGAGGGTACGTGGCGCGGTATCGAGCCGACAGGTAACGAAATCACGTTCGAGTACGCTGGCTATGTCGTAGTCAATGACGGTCAGGTCGTTCACAGCCACTTCCTCGGAAACATCCTCGACCTGGTCAGACAACTCGGCGTCGAACCCCCGATCCCGAGGTAGCCGCGACGAATCACTGATTGGTTCGAAAGACGAAGATCAGGCGGGTTTTCTCGCCATCATCGAGAACGTGAACGGGAGGTCATGCGTGAGACCTGGGAGGTACCATCGATCATTCTCGTCACGCTCCATCGCGTCGAACTGCTGGAAGAATGACCACGGGTGCTCATGGAGGAACACCAGTTCGAGACCCACGTCCACGATAGCCGTGATTATTTCCCCAATGGGGTGGGCGAATCCATGCGAGCGTGTATGCTCTAGGCCGAAATCCCATCCTGCATAACTGCCATCCTGGTCGACGGTGATCGGTTCGGTGTTGAAATATGGGTATGTCACCCTGAGGTCATCGGCCGTACTCTCATGGTGAAACACACCCACCATCGGGTGACCATCTGCCATGTAGAACGTCCCACCAGGTACAAGATGTGCATCAATCTGCCGTGCCCACTCGGTCAGATCAGGCAACCAGTAGATCGTTCCATACGAGGTGAAGACGATATCAAATGGTTCCCCGAGGCGGGCATCAAGTTCATAGATATCACTCTCGAGAAAGCGAACCTCCGATTCACTGAGTCCAACTTGATCACGTAGTTCGCGGGCTGTATCGATGGCGGTTGGTGAGAAATCAACTCCCGTCGCGTGGGCAACGTCATGGTCGCGCACCCATGAGAGGGTATCGAGACCGAAATGACACTGTAGGTGCAACATCCGTTCACCACTCGCATCCAGCTCTTCGACCTCGAGATCACGAAGCGTGGAGTCACCCTCAAGGAATGCCTCCACGTCGTAGGAATCGGTGTCGGGGTGGTGCTCTGCGAGTTCATCCCAGTGAGCACGGTTTTCTTCAATATATCGGCCGATATCGTCCATATCTGTGCTATCGAAAACTGGAGCTAATACTTCATGGCTACGGTTAGCTGCCGCGAGACACCGACGCGGGTGACCGTCCCTCGACCGTCGGTATCCTTACAGGCCGAGCCTTCCTATTCACCGACATGAATGTCTTGGTAGCTGGTGGAACAGGTTTCATCGGTCGGGGGTTGTGTGCAGCCATTGTCGAGGAGGGGCACGATGTCACCGCGATGGCTCGGACACCGGATGCGTCCGACCTTCCTGACGGTGTCGATGCCATCGAGGGGGATGTCACCGAACCAGCCACGCTCGAGGGTAAACTCAACGGATTCGATGTGGTCATCAACCTGGTCGACCTCTCGCCACTGTTCAAAACACCTCGGTCAATAACACACGAGAAGGTACAGGTGCAAGGCACAGCAAACCTCCTCGAGGAGGCCACCTCTGCTGGGGTGTCGAGATACGTCCACATGAGCAACATCGGGGCTGATATCGATGCACCGACAGAGCAGTTACGTTCGAAGGGACGTTCGGAACAACTCGTCAAGGCGAGCGACCTCGACTGGACAATCTTCCGTGCCTCGGTCGTCTTCGGTGATGGTGATGAGTTCACCTTCTTCAGCCGGTGGGTCTCACACCCACCGATGATGAACCGACTCATGTGGCCGTATATCACGGGCCTTCCAGGTGGTGGTAAGTCGAAGTTCCAGCCGATATGGCGTGAGGACCTCGTCGCGATGATCGCAGAATCACTCGACAGCGACGAACACGTCGGCCAGCTCTACGAACTCGGTGGCCCGGAGGTGTTGACACTCGCGGAGATCGTCCGTCTCGTCCACGAGGCAGAAGGTAAGCCTGCCAGACTCTTCCCCATCCCGATGGCAGTGGCAAAGGCTGGCTTGTACCTCGGCGAGTACATCCCTGGATTTCCCCTGGGTGCGAATCAGGCGCGCGGGCTCGAGGTGGACAACGTTACATCACAGAATGATATCGATGTGTTCGGTCGGACCGTCGACGACCTCAAGACGTTCGCCGAGTACCTCGGTGTGCAATAGAAGAGTCAGCTGTTCACTCAGGCAGGTGAAACGACAGTTGTCCGACGTCCGTCTGACAATTTCTTGCTCGTTGATAGCACCAACACAACATATATAAGGATATTTGCGAGTTAACGAGACAGTGGACAGCCAACCATGAAACTCGCAATGATCGGGTTCGGCCAGGCGGGTGGCAAGATCCTCGATAAGTTCCTCGAGTACGACAATCGAACAGGTGGCAAGATCGTCACCTCGGCAGTGGCGATCAACACCGCTAAGGCAGACCTACTCGGTCTGGATTACGTTCCGGACGAGAACCGTGTCTTGATCGGCCAGACCCGCGTCAAGGGCCACGGTGTCGGTGCCGATAACGAGCTCGGCGCCGAAATCGCCGAGGAGGATATCGATGAGATACAGGGCACCCTCGATCACGTCCCCGTCCACGAGATCGATGCGTTCCTCATCATCGCCGGGCTCGGTGGAGGGACCGGCAGTGGTGGCGCACCGGTGCTCGCCAAACACCTCAAACGTATCTACACCGAGCCGGTCTACGGCCTCGGCGTGCTGCCGGGGACGGACGAGGGTGGCATCTATACACTCAACGCAGCTCGCTCGTTCCAGACATTCGTCGGTGAGGTGGACAACCTCCTCGTGTTCGACAACGACGCCTGGCGACGAGCCGGTGAATCGATCGAGAGCAGCTACGACGACATCAACGAGGAGATTGTTCGACGTTTCGGTCTCCTGTTCAATGCCGGTGAGATCGACCCTGGCGACGAAGTCGGCGAGAGCATCGTCGACTCGAGCGAGATCATCAACACGCTGGGCAGCGGTGGTGTCTCGACGGTTGGTTACGCCAACGAGGCGATCGAAAACCCACACAGCGGTGGCGGCCTGCTCTCGCGTTTCAAGGGTAAGTCGACAGCTGAGAAGATCGATACTGCGACGACGACCAACCGGATCACCAGCCTCGTGAGGAAGGCCGTCCTCGGGCGACTCACCCTGCCATGTGAACTCCAGGGTATCGAGCGTGCGCTGGTCGTCATCAGTGGGCCGCCTGAACACCTCAACCGCAAGGGCATCGAATACGGCAGGAAATGGACCGAGGAGCAGACCGGGTCGATGGAGGTTCGTGGTGGTGACTACCCGATCAGACGGGCCAACGAGGTGGCCTGCACCGTCCTTCTCTCAGGCGTGACGAACGTCCCGCGAATCAAGGAGCTCCAACAAGTGGCCATCGAGGCACAGCACAACATCGAGGACATCAAGGCTGAGAGCAAGGATAACCTCGAGAATCTCGTCTCCACACAGGACGACGAGCTCGAACCGCTATTTTAAACCCGGTCTGTCACCTGTTGTCGGGCGAGTGACCTCATGGACGTCTTCGTCCCGTACGATGCTGTCGATCCGAAGAGCCGACTGTCATCACTGTTCTATCCTGAAGAGCGTCGTGCCCTCGCCGAGGCCATGCTGACCGATGTGCTCGAGGCCATCCACGAGACGGAACACCGGCCATACGTGCTCACGACCGCACCGATCGATATCGACGCGACCGTCATCATCGACGAGCGACCGCTGACCACCGCTGTCAACTCGATGCTCGAGTTACACGAACCACCACTTGGTGTCGTCATGGCCGACCTCCCTCTCGTCGATGGTGCCGTGATCGAACGCCTGGCGAGTGCACCGGGCGATGTCGTCCTCGCCCCGGGTATCGGCGGTGGGACGAACGCATTTGTCACCAGGGATGGCGCCTTCACGACGGATTTCCATGGCTGTTCGATCCGAGACCACGCTGCTATCGCCGAGGAGGCAGCCCTCGAGGTGACCTACATCGATTCCTATCGCCTCAGCCTCGATATCGACGAGGTGGATGACCTCGTCGAGGTACTGCTTCACGCCGAGGGTGCGACGCACCGATGGCTCGATGCACGTGACGTGCAACTCTCCGAGGACGAAAACGGCCGGGTCGGTATCACCAGGAACGCAAGTGATTGAAGGTCCCCCGACCCAACCACCCCTAGCAGTGGCAACAGTCGACATCCCCGATGCAGCGAGGTATGATATCGAGCTCGATATCGATGAGACCAGTGTCCGCAGGGCGCTGGCGATCGACCCAACCGATGTCGAGCCTGCCGATGCGTTAACCTTCGCACGCAACGTCTTCATCCCACTCACGACCGCCTGTCGATACGCCTGTACCTACTGCACGTTCTACGATCCACCGGGTCAGGCGAGACTGCTCAGCACCGACCAGGTGCGTGAAATCGTCCAGACCGGTGTCGAGGCTGGCTGCACCGAGGCGTTGTTCACCCTCGGTGACGAGCCAGATAATCGTTATGAAGGGATCAATGCACAACTGAAGGAGTGGGGCTTCCCATCGATCCATGCGTATCTCGGCGATGTATGCGAGCTTGCACTCAAGGAGGGTCTCCTACCTCACTCGAACCCTGGCGATCAGACCATGGAGCAGATGCGCCTGATCGCACCGTACAACGCGAGTATGGGCGTCATGCTAGAGACGACGGCTGAGGTACAGGCACACGCCGGACCTCGTGGAAAGTCACCGGCACAACGCCTCGCGACGATCCGCACGGCTGGCGAACTCGATATCGCCTTCACGACCGGTATCCTCGTCGGTATCGGTGAGTCGATGGCTGACCGGGCGACGAGTCTATTGGCGATCGGTGCCCTACACGAGCGCTATGGCCACATCCAGGAGGTGATCGTCCAGCCAGTCGTCGAGAACGACCGATGGCGAGGTGGCTCGCCCGAACTCGACACCCTCCGTAACGTGGTGGCCATGGCACGTGGCATCCTCCCCGATGAGGTGTCCGTCCAGGTGCCACCGAACCTCGCACCGGTCAGAGATCTGCTCGACTGCGGGATCGACGATCTCGGTGGTGTCTCACCCGTCACGGTCGATCACGTCAACCCCGCCTACGCATGGCCTGCACTCGACGAACTCGAGGCGATCGCTACGTTTGCATGTGTCCCACTCCGTGAACGACTGCCGGTGTACGGTCGGTTCCTGCCCTCAAACCTCGGGACAGGTGAGAGCAGGTTCCTCACCGAGCCAATTCGCCAGGCGCTCACCGCTGATACCTCGCAAGGAAAGCGTTATCGGGCGATCCTCGATAGCCGACCCTCGGGTTAGTCAGGGGATTTGCTGACCCGGTAGTGATCCGCACCGAGGTGTTCGAGCACCGCCGACTGGCGTAACGAGACGGCATACCCGGTCGGTGTTCGCTCGAGCTCGTGTTCGACATCGACCCGTCCGAGGTTACCGAGGAACTGCGCCGAGGGTGGCTTTTGTGCCACACCACAGTCATAGATCGTGATCAGCTCTCGCTCGTTGCCGTCATAGACGATGATCCGTGCATGTTGAGGGAGTGCGTATCGGTCGGTATCGAGACGAGCGAGATGGTTCACACCCGTGTATATGATGGGCAGTGAAAAAATCCTCACGGCTGTATGTTTTCGCCATCGTGACGTCCGAGTGTGGATGATTGTCAACCGGTCACCTCGGTAATCAATACTCAGTGGAACCACTGAAAAATCACATACTTGACGCAGACAGGAGATATTTAGCCATCCATCCGAAAAGACGGCCGTGCAACGACGCGTGTTCTTGGGTTCGGCAGTGGTCGGCAGTACCCTCCTCGCCGGGTGTGTCGGAGACCTTCTCGGCGATGAAGAGGAACCAACACCGGAGAATGGTGAGAATGAGTGTGATATCGCCGAGGGTGTCTGGGATGCGACCGGTGACCAGACGCACCTGGTGAAGATGATCGACGAGGCTGACGATGTCGGAGCTGCGTGTGCGACCATCGCCGCAGATGCTGCCCTCGAGACGTTGAATCGACGGTTGGAGATGGACGTACTCGATGTGGCATGGATCCAGACGATGGCGCGAGAGGATGATGAGTGGTACGTCGAGGTACACGCCGGATATACCCTCGATGCAGACGGCAACATCGCCGCGTGTCCCCCCGATGCCTACGATGTCGTTACCTTCCGAGAGCATACCCCCTCGGTCGTATCGGTATCGATGGCTATCGAGGAGACTGGTGAGCAATACGAATGTTCCCACGAGGTGATTTTTCGATCAGAGGGTCCGCTTGACGAGGTCAACCAGTGAGCGCCGACTATGGAATGATCGACCCAACTCACCTGTCAGCTGATCGCGCCAGAGGACCAACTTCTCGTGGTCAATGAGACTGTCGGATATCGAGACATAAGGTGTCATTCACGTGAACATCGGCGACCCATCAGCCCGTGGACCGAGTATCGGACCGTGCGGGGTAAGCTCAGGATCGATCACACACCTGGTGCGGTAATCAGTCGACCGCTCGACCGGTGTCCGCCCGATGCTCGTGATCATGTCGACGTACTGTGCGACGGTGCGCATTTCACCGTATGTGCCACCTGCACGTCGGGTAATCTCCTCAGAGAGCAACGTCCCCATGAAGTCATCGGCACCACAGGAGAGCAGTTTCAAGCCAGACGTGTCGCCGAACTTCACCCACGACGACTGGATGTGGTCGATGTTATCGAGGAAGAGTCGACTCACAGCGATCATCAACTCGTCCTCATCATGCGTCGCACCACCATCAACGTAGCCATGCTCAAACAGCGGTGTCTCGGGATGGATGAACGATAACGGCACGAATTCGGTGATGGCACTGGTCTCATCCTGCAGGTCTCGCACCACCTCGAGGTGCATCGCACGGTGACGCTCATTCTCGACATGGCCGTACATGATCGTCGAGGTCATGTCGAGGCCGACCGATGCAGCGGCTCGCATCGCATCGACCCAGCCCTGTGTATCGATCTTACCCGGGCAGATGGCCTCGCGGACCTCATCGACGAGGATCTCTGCTGCAGTGCCGGGGACAGAATCGAGTCCGGCAGCCCTGAGGCGACGGTACACCTCCTCATAGCCGTGCTCCCACCCTCGGGTTGCATGGGCTGCCTCCTCGGGTGTCATCGAGTGCAGGTGGACACCGTCGATGCTCATGGCATCCATCTGCGAGGTGTACGTGCCGGGATCGACATCGTACGCACCTGGTGGGCGGTAGTTCACCTGACTGGGATCTGCAGCAGCATCGAGTGCCTCGAGGTGTTCGTCATCCAGTGCGAACGCTGGGTGAAGCCCTGACACCGAACATACCTCGTAGATGCCGAGGTCAAGCGCCTCATCGACGATGCGACGTGACTCAGCTGGTGTCTTCGTGAAGCCATCATGTTCGGTATCTGAGTCTGTCTCGAACGAACCGGCTGGATCCTTGAAGTTGCAAAAGAGACACCCGACGTTGCACGCCGTCGTGACGTTATTGTTGAGATTGACGACGAATGTCACCTCGTCCCCGACTCGTTCCTCCCGACGTCGGTCAGCCAGTTCGAGTACTGCCTCCTTGCGGTCGGTATCGATACCCTCGACATCGTCACCAGTCGTCAGGAGTGCAACGGCGTCCTCGACATCGAGTCGATCGCCATCGCGTGCCTTCGCCAGCGCGTTCTCGAACGATTGATCGGTCTCGGGGGTATACTCGAACGTGATCTTCGGCCGAGCCTGCTGACCCATCGGTTGAGGGATTTCACAGCCGGGACGAAAAGCCTGCTGGCTCTATGTTGTGAGTCGAACACCTCTTGCCATACGTCGTGTCATGCAGCGGGAAGTCTCCTGTGGGGAGTCGTACCATGTACGGTCCTCACTTTGACAAAGGCGGCCATCGAGACACGACCCGTACATCGAGGTCGCGATCTTCTACGAGGAATTGTGGAAGGTTATGCACCATCTGTTCAACCGATATCATTCGTACTACTCATGGAATATTGGTCCATACCGTCGGATCGGTCCATCCAGAACGCTTTTGCATATCTGACCTGCATCGAGACATATGGGATTCGACACGTCTGATGTGATACAGGAGGCCGGGAAGAAGCTGTTCACCAGACAGGGCATGACGCTCCTCAGTGTCGCGTTGATTTTCGCACTCCTCGGCCTGATCGGGCTCGATTCTGCATTATACGACTTCTATCTCGATATCTGGGAACGGGCTATCGAGGACGATCCCGAGCTCGCCGATACCCTCGACCACCCCGATGAGATGTTCCCCTACGCGCTCGATATACCCCTCGCCGCATCGGTCGGGGTGTTGTTGCTGAGCTGGCTGGGCTATCTTGTGATAAGTATCGCCGCCCTGAGATGGTTCTACCCAGCATCCATCCAACCACTCTCGTTCGATCTCGTCAGTCGCAATCTCGGCTCGGCCATGCTCAACCTCATCATCGGCGGTATCCTGTTCGCCATCGCATGGTTGGTCGGTCTGCTCATTTTCATCATTCCAGGGATATTCATCTTCGTCGTGCTCATCTACTACTATACGGGTATCACCATAGAGGACCGGTCGTTCATCAGCGCGATGAGCCGGTCGACCGAAGTCACCAAGGGTAACCGATGGCAGGTGTTCTTCCTGTACCTGGTGGTCTTCGTCCTGGCCATGGTTATCTCTCCGATCGGCTTCACGGTACAGCTGATCGATCCGTTCATCGGTCAGACGGTCAACGTCGTCTTGAACTCGTTCATTGGTCTGTTCTTCTTCGGGATCACGGCGGTAAGCTTCAGATATCTCGTCGAGGCACAACAACCCCAGATCGACGTGGACGATAGCGACGAGTTCGAGCCGTTCACGCCTGTCGAGGCGTGACCCGAGGGAAAGCCACCTCATCACCTGGGTCGATAGGCAGTGCGGACTGGAGGAAAACGGCTTTGGTGCTCCCGGGCGGCCGCATCCGCATGGAACACGGTGGCGGACGAGGTGAAACACGATGACGAGCGTCAAGGATATCGATGTCGACGAACCGGCTGGAGAGGCGACCCTCGGGGTGGGCCGGTTCACCTTCACGGATGCATACTCCGTGTTCGACTGGGGACAGATGCCTGATACCATCCCAGGCAAGGGACAGAGTCTTTGCACCATGGGCGCGTTCAACTTCGAACGTCTCGAGGCAGAGGGTATCGCGACACACTATCGGGGAGTGCTCCCAGGTGATCAAGTAGACCCGGTCGGCCTGGTCGACTGTGATGACCCGCCGAGGGTCATGTCGTTCGACCTGGCGAACGTGCCCGAGTTACCGCCGACCGATGACGGCTATGATTACGATTCCTTTCACGGGGCGGCAGGGTCGACCTACGTCGTCCCTCTCGAGGTGATCTTCCGTAACCGTGTCCCGATCGGCTCGAGTCTCAGACGCCGACGCGAGCCTACCGAGGTTGGCCTCGACATCGACACGTGGCCCGATGAACCGGTTGAGCTCGATGAGCCGATCATCGAGTTCTCGACGAAGTTCGAGCGTTCCGATCGGTATCTCGACAGGGACGAGGCAGATGAAATAGCCGGACTGGCCGAGCTTGATGTGATCGATACTCTCGCACGGTCGGTAAACAGCGTCATCACCGACCGTGCCGAGGAGACGGGATTCAACCACGACGATGGCAAGATCGAGGTAGTCTATCACGCGGGTGACCTCCTCGTCGCGGATGTTGTCGGGACCTTCGACGAGAACCGCTTCACCTTCAACAATCAGCAGGTATCGAAAGAGGTGGTCCGTCAGTTCTACCGTAGGTTCGACCCAGATTGGGTCGAGGCGGTCGAATCGGCCAAAACTGCGGCGAAGGCGGCCGGCGAGGTCGACTGGAAGGGGCGCTGTACGGCTGATCCGAACCCCCTTCCCTCCGATGTGGTCGAGATCGTTGCTGACCTGTACGCATCCGGTGCAGAGCAATACACCGCTCTCGGCCTGTTCGAGGTTGACGAACTCACCACGGTGATCGAGCGACTCGCCACACGTCTCGAGATGAGGTGACCCGTTGCGGCCCATCGACGCTGTCCACCCGATACGCGCCGGGAGCTTTCGGATCAAGGAGGCACAACAGACAGGCCGAGGGCCGATCCTCCTCCGACATCTTCGCACCATGCTCTCTCGCTCGTGGACGTCCGTCTTGCCCATCTACGTCTGGGTGATCGATCACCCAGCTGGGACGATTCTCGTCGATACGGGGCCGAAGCCCACGGCTGAGTGGCGGTATCCAACGTACCACTTCTACTATCCACTCGCATACCGTACACGGGTGGGGGCGACAGAGGGCATTGTCACCGGCATTGATGAGATCGGGATGACGGTAGACGACATCGATATGATCTTCCTCACCCACATCCATCCCGATCACGCTGAGGGTATCGATCTCATTCCCAACGTCCCGATCTATATCGATGAGAACGCGTTCAACTACGCGGGGTCGCTACGTGGCCGCTTCTGGGGAGAACATCCGTCACTCAGGCCTGACCCCGAGCGTGCCGAACCTGTCTCGCTCACCGGAGACCCGGTGGGGACGTTCGATCGTTCGTACGAGCTCGTTGATGGTGTGTCGATCATACCAACTCCGGGTCACACCGCACATCATCGCTCGGTCGCTGTCGAGGGTGATGGTCCAACCGTATGCATCGCCGCCGATGCCTGTATGCAACTCACTCAACTCGATACCGGCAGCGTCGACGGTGTCTCGACACGGTTAGCGGCTGGGCGAGATACCCTCGATCGTATCGCCCGATGGCGTCGAGAGGAGGAGGTGATCGTCCTGCCGAGTCATGACTCGAGGGGGTACGACAAGCTCATGCAAGCACGCAGCTGATCGGCCGTGGACTTGCGGTTTCGACTCATATCGTACCCGGGTCAAAAGGGCTAAGCACACTGCCACATGCCATCAATACATGGGGCAGTACACGGCGACGTTGACAGTTCGTCTGAAGGCTGGCGTCCTCGATCCAGAGGCGAAGACGACCGAGCGTGCCCTCGGCCGCCTCGGGTTCGAGGTGGACGAGTTACGACGTGCCGACCGGTTCGAGATCGACCTCGAGGCAGACTCCGCCTCGAACGCTGCCGATCGCGTCGATGAGATGGCAGAGCGCCTGCTCGCTAACCCGACGATCCACGACTATGCAGTCGAGATCGAGGAACGATGACGATTGCCATCATCCGCTTCGGTGGGAGCAATTGTGACCGCGATACCTACATCGCCCTCGAACACCTCGGCTTCGACAGCGAGATCGTCTGGCACGAGGATGGCCTCCCCGACGATACCAGTGGTATCATCCTCCCCGGAGGTTTCTCGTACGGAGATTATCTCCGCGCTGGTGCCATGGCGGCTCACTCACCCATCATGGATGAGGTGCGTCATGCATCGGACGATGGCACGCCTATCCTCGGCATCTGCAATGGTGCGCAGGTCTGCTGTGAGGCGAGGCTCACCCCCGGTGCGTTCACCATCAATGAGCGTGCACGCTTTCAGTGTGAGCATGTCAATATCCGCGTCGAGACGACCGACTCACCGTGGACTGCCAACCTCGAGGTTGGTGATGTACTCGAGATACCGATCGCTCACGCCGAGGGTCGCTTCGAGGCTGACGATGAGACACTCAACCGTCTCACTGCCGACGATCGCATCCTCTTTCGCTACTGCACGGCCGACGGTGAGGTGACCGACGAGGCGAACCCGAACGGTTCTCGAGACAACATCGCCGGCCTACTTGGGCGACACCCACATGTGGCCGTGATGATGCCACATCCCGAGCGGGCGACATTACCCGACCTCGGCCTCACCGACGGACAGGGAATCCTCACCGGTGTGGCAGAATCGCTGACCGTCTGAGAGCGTATTCAGACGATCCAGGAAAGGACGAGCGCGCCGAGGAGTACGAGCAGGATCGGAGATAACCTGGTGGCGATATGCTTCGCCGGCAGCAGTCGACCCTTGTTCACCCAGTTCGTCACCGTCATCGCAACACGTTTGAGGAAGAAGAGGTCGCGGCGATCGATCGGTCGTGAGTAGCTCATCACCTTCTCGATCCACTCAACGAAACGCGAGATGGTGGGGTCCCCGGGGCCATCACCCTCGACGACCATCCCGAGTTCGAGGTTGTACTCGAAGGCACCTCGGGTGAGGTTTGCTGAGCCGAGTATCGCCATCGGCTCGGGCCCGTCACGGACATAGAGCTTCGCATGGAGGAACCCATGTGGGTACTTGAGGAGTTTGAGTCGGTCACCCTGCTCGATCTTGCGAAGATCGTTGATGACCGTCTTCGAGAACTGATCGGCAGATGGGTTAGCCAGGATGACCAACTCGTTGTCAGGCGATCGCTCGAGGAACCCGACGATGTCATCGCGCAGTGAGCGATAGGCGTTGCCGGTGAAGAATCCGGTCACGAGATAGATCGTCCCATCACCATCGAACAGCTGTCGGATGGTGTCCTCGACCAGGTGTTCACCGGGTAGCGTATCCACCAGTTTCCAAGAGCCCAATCGAGTCATCTCACACTACCATATGAACGCTGTATCTTTAACTCATTCGACACATCACAATCGAAGAGCAATATCGGGGTCTCAGTGCACCAATGGCTGGTTGTATCCCGTCTCTCGCTCACACACGACCTCCCACGTGTGTCTACAAGAACACTCGATTCGGTCGAACACCGCGGAATCCTGGTCGAGGTTGAAGGCCTTTATGGCCTCATAGATGCCCGTATCGCACGTTCCGCAGTTGTGTGGACCACGGTCACTCCCGTGACCGACTGGATCTGATACGATGATGGCGTCGATATCGGCGGTCTGTGTGAGCACCTCAGCGACCGACCACAGCCACGGTGGCCGGTACCCCCCACGGAAATGCAACTCATCGACCATCGTGTATCGCTGGACGTTACACGGGTTCATCGACACCGTGTGACAGCCCGATACCTCGGCACAGCGCTCGATCGATCGAACCATATCGTCGATCGCCTCGGCCTCGGTGATGAACGGAGGTTTCATCAACAAGTATGCCTTGACACCGGCGCCGTGCTCACTCGCTATCTCGCAGGCATCCTCGAAATCGGCGAAATTGAAGTACTTGTTCACACAATCGCGACGAATACGGTCGGTCGCCGTCTCGAGGCCGATGGCCACGTCGACCTCGAGGCCGACAAAGACGAGATCGTCGAGGCGTGCGGGCTTGACGAAATCTGGGAGCGACTCGACGACGAGCCGTTCACGGTCTGCGAAGGTATCGGCGATCGCCTGGCGTGTCTCAGCCCCCACCTCACGCTCGTCGAGGAACGACCCAGAGGTATAGATCTTGACCAGAGGTGAGACCTCGTCGGCATGGCTGCGCTCGTGTTCGAGACAGTGTTCGATCTGTGCCATGAGGTGTTCGTGAGAGACACGACCACCCTCGACTGATTCTGCGACATACCCACACATCGTACAGCCACCGGCACGAGCCCATCGACACCCACCCGTGTTGAGGATAATCGTGAGGCTTTGATAGATCCCTCCGGGGGTGTTGTCCTCGTCAATCCAGACCCGCGTCGGCTCACTGGGGTCGTACTGCTCGTCACGCTCGCCACGCAACTCGCGCATGACAAGGTTATGCGCGTCCATGCCCCGACCACGCTCGTACACCTCCGGTGAGGGTTCACTCATCGTACGTGCTTGGTTGTCAGCAGATTAATGGCCTTCGACACCGCCAAGGAGCACTCCGAGTGTTCCCACAGTATCGATGCTCACAGGTGGGCCATCATCATTGCGGACGTGTACCGGGATGAACCCGGCATCGAGCGCACCCTGTACGTCCTCCTCGAAACTATCACCGACGAAGACGTGCGTGTCGGCCGGTAGCCGCTCGGTCGCTGCCTCGAATATGCCAGGGTCAGGTTTGCGTGAGCGCACCTCGTTCGAGATGACCACCGCATCGACGAGTTCATCCAGACCGTGGCGGGTGAGCTTGGCACGTTGCAACCCTCCATCACCGTTGGTCAGGATGCCAACCCTCCCGAGCTCGTTGAACGACTCGAGCGTCGTGACAGCCCCCTCGACGAGCTTCGTCGACCGAATCTCGACACCGCGCATCGTCTCTGCCAATCTTACAGGGTCTAACTCGATACCGTGTTCCTTTGCAATGGCCTCGAACCCACGTCGGAACGGCTCCTCCTCGAACCCGTCGAACGCGATGAAGACCCGCCGACTGAACGTCTCGAAGACGGCCGAATCGAGTTCGGTACCGAACGCCTCATCGAGCATCGTCTGGAACGGGCGGTCATAGTGGACAAGCGTGCCATCGAGGTCGAACCAGTAGGCAATCTCACTCATCGCTCTTGCACGTGTCGTACATCGACGGCGATGCCACGTGAACTTTCCACCATCTCGTCTCCGTACATGGCGGCACGGCCCACACCGAACGCTGCAGGACCCTCGACGAGTACCTCATCACCCACACGGATCGCTGGGTCTGCATCGATGACACCCGGTGCGAGGACGCTCCCATGTGGGACGAACCCCTCGATCGCTACGACATGGTCGACCGAGTCATGCGCCGCCAGCCAGCGTGCACCCGCGAGTGTGAACGCGAGTTGACCGTACTGTGGGACGAGTGTCAACAGCTGTTCATCCGTTCTGTCACGGAGTCGAAGCCGAGGGTAACGGCCGACAATCTCGGCACCGCTCACCAGGTCAGCACCGATACCCGGTCCGAACTGCATGTCGGCTATGGCGGCCACGATCGCACGGTAGCGTCTGTTCCGACGATATGCCCACTCACCCTCGAGCGCACTCGACAGATGACTCAGCGAGTCATCATCGGTCGGGTGGTCGACCACGGTGAATGTAAGGTCGAACCCACCGACCCGGTCAACAGCCTCCTGGATGACGCTACGGTACCCCTCTGCGGGCACGTGAGCGATGATCCGTGGGTAAGACGCTCGTCTGAGGTATGCCTCGAGCACATCAGTGACGAACGCCTGCTCGCTCGCAGACCAGTGACCAGTCACGGCCGTGTCATAGTGCTGTGCCGGATAGACCAGTTCCAGCTCGTCGGGGACGACACCGAACGGGCTGGTGAGTGAGACGATATGACCGCGGAAATCGATCGCCTCTCGGAAGTGACGGTGACTCGGTGACTGACTGTATGGCTTCGTCGCTGAACAGGGGACGAGTACGAGTGGGTGCTCATCGAGCTGAGGACGGTAACGTGAGGTGAGCCGATCGGCAAAACGCACCACCTCGACGCGATGAAGTGCATCATCGGTCGTGAACGTCATCGCTGACTGGCGAGCGACGGGGGTGCGTTCTTCGAGATAGGACCACTCCTGGTCGAGCTGGCGCATCGCCGAGGTCAACCAGGGTTGGTGACGCACCTGACCTTCGAGGTAGTCCCTGAGCCTACCATCACCGATACGCTCGCGGACGAGGCGTAACATGGCATCGAGCTGAGCGATGTTGTGCTGGGTGAGTGCGTCCACATCGAGGTCAGCCACAGATCTCGGCCGACACACCTCACATGGACACGGTAGCTCATCGAGCTCCTCGACCGGTATCGAACCCTCCGAGACGAGGTAGCGCCCCTGTGTGGCGGCGATGACCGAACGATCGGTATCGAACAGGTCGATACCGAGGTAACTGAGCAACGCGACGGATGCAGGTTCGGCGATACCAGGTGCGTACAATGCCGTATCCGGTGGGATCGCCCGTCGTGTCTCGGTGATCGCCTCGACCAGACGGCGGGGATCTCGATCGATACCTGTCAGGCCACTCAACACGTAGGCATCGGCGCCGAGGTCGTCAGCAAGATGTGGCGTGATGACCGCAGCCGATGGGAAAGTAACGTCAGGTATCGACGGGGCGAACGCCTCCTGAACAACACCTCGCGTGCCTGTCGGCATGCCCCGGTGGGGGAGGATGGTCAGTGTAGCTGAACTCCCCTCGGGTTCGTCGCGTGAATTCACCCAGCGTGAACCAGCATCCTCGAGAACTGCATCGACCGTCGTCGGCGTCTGCAATGGCTCGTCCAAACGGAGCTCACCAAGCCGGGCTGCCCCATCACGGTCGAGGACCTCGAAGAACTCAGTCATTGGCCGTGGTTGCCACCGGATAACGGTCAATATACCGGTTGCTACTCAACACGAACCGTCTCGATGGCGTCAGGCAGTCTGTCGAGTGCAGTTGCTGGCCAGTCACCGTGTGCGAGCGTGAGGTGTGCATCGGTCGATCCGTGTGAGAGTGCCCGGATACCCTCGACTGCCTGTTCGTACGCAGCGGTGTCGAGGCGATCTGGTATCTCGGCTGACAGCGGATAGGTATGGTCGAGACCGGGGGGGACCGGCCCGAATGGTGGGCGTATCTCCCATCTGACATCGTATCGATCCTCGAGGTGGATGCCCGAGCTCGCCAGGAGGACGTCCCCCTCGACGGTCCAATCACGCAGACGCCAGTGATGACGGTTCACCTCGGGTCGGTGGGCAGATTCAGCGGAGACGTACATGAAGGTGGACTTGATTGCCCGGTCGTGTCGCTCGAGGAAGGTATCGTGCTGGAGGAGACGGCGGTAGCCGTCCAGTAGGTCGGGATGCGATCTGGAGCGGATATCGAGTAACTCGAAGAGTGAGCCCTGTCGGATGGCCTGCTTGATCCGTCGCACCTCGGCGAACGACACGTGGAGGTTATGCCTCGCGAGCAGCCGCTCGTTCCCTGCTAGCGTTACTGCATCGTGTTGGGCACAGATCGGACAGGCACAGGGCAGGAAATCGATCTCGTCCATGCGATACGTCCCGGTGGGGGTCAGATACCGCCCATCACGTGCATAGAGTGCATAGGCGGCCGAGTCGAACAGATCACAACCGAGTGCTGCAGCGAGCGCGAACATCATCGGATGCCCAGCTCCGAAGAGATGCACCGGTGCGTCGGGTCCGAGGCCGCGCTTGGCAGCAACGACCACGTCGACCAGCGTATCGAAGCGGTACGCCTCCATCAGCGGGACGACCGCACCGATCGGATAGATATCCGCACCGGTCTGCCTGGCACGCATCCCCGCCCGGTGGCGAAGCTCGTGATAGCCCCCACCTTGAACCGGACCGGAGAGGAGGCGGTCGGTATCGATGTGTTCGCGTGCAGCCTCGATCCGCGATATCGTCGTCGACAGTTCCTCGTTGGCGACCGATCGCGGTGCATCAGGCGGTGTTGGCAGGTCGACCGGGGTGACGATGTTCGACCCGATGGCTGACTGAAACGTGACGATCTCATCGTTACCGACCGATATCGACCCATACTCGGCAAGTTGGAACGAACCCGAGTCGGTCATTACCGGGAGGTCGACATCGAGCAACCCGTGGACGCCTTCAGAGAGCGCCTTCGATTTGAGCTCGTCACTCTGGTAGATCACGTAAGCGTTCGTGATCAACACCTCAGGATCAAACTCATCGACAATATCAGCCGCGCTGAGCATCGTGATGTTCGGATTGATCACGGGCAAGAGTGCGGGTGTCTCGATGGGTTGGTCGAACCCAGGGACCGGGAGGTCACCGAGGCGTGCTGCACCGTCGGACTGGCGCACCTCGAATCCGACCGTCATGGTACTCGTCCATCAGCGCAACAGATGTGTTGACCCATCACGGAGACTCTACCTCCCGCGCTCGCGCCTTCGCATCGTACATCAACGCCGCGGTGACGGTCCGCTCGTCACGGACCTCACCACGTCGCACGAGGTCGAGCAACTCAGACAGCGGCATCGTCCGGACACGCATCGATTCATCAGCATCTCGGTCGGTCTCGCCGACATGTCGACAGCCTCTGGCGACGTAGTAGTATCGCACAGAGTCGAGTAATCCGTTGGCCGGTTCGGCGACGAGGAGAGCCTCGAACATCGCTGCACGATACCCCGCCTCCTCGTACAGCTCACGCGCAGCCGTCTCACTCATGTCCTCATCGCCCGGCTCTGCAGAGCCACCTGGCAACCCGAGGGCGATGCGTCCGACGGCATGGCGGTACTCCTCGACGACGACCACCTCCTCGTCCATCGTCAGGCCGAGGACGACCGCACTGGGTGGTTCACGGACGAAATCAAAGCGTGACTCACTGCCATCGGGGAGCCGCACCCTGTCGGTGAACACCTCGAACGCACTACAGGTATGTGAGCGCGCTCGGTCGAGTGTCTCCCACCTGAGTGCTGACTCGTCTGCCATGGCTCACGGTTTGGGTAGCCATATTGAAAACCTGCTGGAACCGCCGTCTTGATTACGTTGGTGAGCCCGGCTGACCGAAGCGTGAACCGGTTCCGAGGCCGAGACGCTCCTTGGCGAACTTGAACAGACGTGGTGCATCCTCGAGGTGGAGCAACCGCATCATGGCGAGCCTGTCACCGGCATTGGCCTTCGAGAGCGTCTCCTTGGGCAATCGATTCAGGTCGCGCATGAACCGGTCATAGCGCTCGTTCGATGCGAGGTAGAGCAACTCGGCGAGCATCATGCGGTTCTTGACATTGGGGGCCACCCGCTCGTGCCAGAGGTCATCGTACAACGCCATCGTCTCGGCAGAGGTGTCCAGCTCGCCTGTGAGGGCATGATCGGCGACGATGGCAGCCGCCCGACCGGATTCCATGCACTTGTGGATACCCTCACCCCACACCGGATCGACGGAGGGGACCGTGTCACCGATGGCCATGAACGAGTCGGTACTCATCCTGCCAGGGAGCTGGATGTGTGCGGAACCGCGGTGTTGCTGTCGCCCCTCGATCTCAACCGCATCGACAAGTCTCGGGTCGTTTTCGAGCCAGTACTCCAGGTAGCCATCCACGGTGCGGCCCTCCTGGGCGTAGTCGAGATGTCGGGCGTTCTGGATGTAACAGAGACCGACCTTGGCGGTATCCTCACCGGTATGGAAGATCCACGCGTAGCCGCCGGGGGCAACATCATGGTCGAGGCGGAGCATCATCGCATCCGTCAGGTCGGCATAGCCATCGTAAGCAACCTCGATGTTCTCCATCTCGTACTCGATGCCGATCGCGTGATTCTCCCGACGGAGGTTGACCACGTCGAGTGCCTTCGCAAGCGGTGCGGCTGGGCCGGTCGCGTCGATGACGATGTCGGCATAGACCTCCTCGTCACCGTTGATATACACACCGAGCACCTCGTCGCCCTCGGTGATCGGTTTGGTCACTCGAGCATCGAATTGGTACGAGGCACCGTGATCACGCCCCTCAGCGACGAGCCAGCGCTTGAACGCCCCGAAATCGAGCACGGCACCTGGCTGTGTTGCCTTGTAGTAATCGTTGGGCGACTCGAGCACGACGCTATCGGTGAAGTTCATCACCACGTCGTCAGGTACACCATAGGCTGCTGTCATCCTGGGGAACGTACCAGCAGTCGACTTGTTGCTCGTCCGGGGGAACACATCCTCAGCCTCGGTCTCGCAAACGAGCACATCGTATCCACGCGCCGCGAGATCGCGAGCACACTGAGCACCGGCTGGTCCAGCACCTGCGATGACGATCTCGTACCGTTCACCCATTGCTCAGGCCTCGGTTCTATCGATTGATATAGTTTTTCTGACGCCGCTGCTAACGGGGGTCTTCGAAGGTCTCATTGAAATTGTTATTGCTAATTACTATATATAATTACCATATATAAAAGCAAGTTGATATATTAGATTCGTCAGAATTTAGCAGGGACGTAACCTCAGACACCGAGGGAGTGTTCGAATATCAATACCTGATGTAGTATAGATAACTGACCTGTCTCTTTTTCATGGACAGGTATTAAAGCAGATGGTGTCAATACCATGGTGTAGGGGTGAAGGGATGACTGCCACGACAGCCCGCCAAGCCGCTTGGTGGGCACATAACGACGGCTGTCTGATTGGCCGAGGTACGCACACAGCGGGTGAGCTACCATGATTCGGTCGCTCGGCACCGTCATCGACCGGTTTGTCGATCGCACAGAGACCATCTACGAGTGTCGACACTGTGGGACGAAACTTACCGCTGAACAGACTGCATGTACCCACTGTGAATCGACTGAGATAGCGGTATATACACTCCCACCATCCTCCTGAGTGGACCCGTTCCGATCACACACGTTCGCCGAGGCATCGTCGCCTACGCCACCACCGCCTGGCCTCAAACGTAGCTGAGGTTATCCAGCAGTAGTTCCCAATTCGTCGAAATCGACATTATCGAACTCCTGAGGGCGTTTACCCTCAGTGGCATAGAGGTACAGCGTCGTCTTGATAATCCCCTCAAGGGTCTGCACCACGAGGAAGGCGACCAAGATTCCGATGAGGATGACTGCAATCCCGAGGATCGGGTTGATGGACAGCAAGAGCAACCCGATGAGCACCACCGGTATCGCGATGACGACTGAGACGAGTTGCACACCAAGCATGCTGATGGGGGGTCTCACCCCAGGTCTGTTTGAAGGTACCCATGCTTCGGGTGAACATCCCCTTCACATCCGTGTCCTCAAAGACAATCACTGGGACGATGAAGAACGTCAGCAGTGTCCACGCGAAACCGAAGATGGTTCCAAATATCCGTGCTGCCCTCGAATCTGAGTTCTCCAACCCGTTGATGATGACCCCTATCGTCGCGGCGATGAGTGCCCAGACGAACAGCTGTGTCTTGACCTCCCAGGCAGCGTTGACACCTGCCTTGAGACTTGGTTGACCACCATCGAGGACGTGGCGGGTCTGATGGACGAGTCCAGCCGTGAAGAAGGTCGTGACGAATGTGAGGACGAGATAGAGGATAAAGAAGAAGATCACCATGATCTCGTTGAGTGTGAAACGCACCACACCGAACAGCACCCCGAAGAATATCCCAAGGAACAACAAACCGGTCACACCGCTTACCAACGGAAACAGCATCAACCGTGGATGATGACGGAGGACGTGGATGCTATCAATTGTCAGTGTGATACCACGTTTGATGCGGTCGATTATGTCCATGTGTGTGAATATCGCTTAGGTGGGAACATACATAATGTTGATACCTTTTCTTTGGTGGGCATCAACTCCGATATACCAGACACGCGTCTACGATGTCGCTCGCTCGCTCACCTGGTGTCGCTTGAGGAGGTACATGAGACCGCTGATGATGGCGATGACCGGGATCGACGCGATAAGGATGTATGCCCAGAGATGGGCAGGCCAATCGACCGAGTCATCCAGCTCTCGAGCATCGAGATAGAGACTGATCGGTAACATCACCCAGGCAGGAAGACCGAACACCATCATGGACGTCTCCCCAAGGGGTTCTACCGTTATCAGGTAGGCGACCCACAGTGCGCTCGTCGCCACCACACCCCAGTACCACCTACTTCGTTCAAGTGGTGCCGACGGCGTCGCCACACCGTCAGAAGGCTCCTTCTCAGAGACCCCCTGCTCATCCTCAGCCTGAAGGGTGACAAACGGCACGTGGTCATCGATGATATCGGCACCATCGTACGCAGAAAGCAGTCCGACGAGGTCTTCACCATCGACCAGTTAGACATTGAGACGATCTGCCATCTCGACCGCCTGCCCGGTGAACGTATTCGTCGTGACCATGACGACTTTGTCGACGTTATCATACTGACGTTTCAGGCTTGCATACTGCTGAATCTCGGGTGAACCGATCGTGGTGTTTGGACCGTACCGCTTTGCCTGGATCAACGTGGTCTGGTCGTACGGGATCGACTTCTTGGCGATGACATCCACTCCCTCATCCGGGCCGTGTTGTGGGATCTCTGTCGTCCATCCCATGCGTTGCCAGAGATCGGCGACCAGCCTCTCGAAGGCGAACGGGTCCATCTGTTGCAACACCGCCTTGACCTGCTCAGGCGACTCGAGTGACTCACCTGCTGACGGGAGCCGTTCCACATCCAACTCGTCGATCGTCTGACGGACGTTCGCCTTCTCGCTATCGGTTGTATCCTTATTCGTGCCCCTCATCGCTCTGTAGAGCTCGCGATAGATGACGTACCGCAAGAGGCGCTTCATCGATCCGACGATACCACGTAGAGACACTTTGCTGTATGGGCAATCACGACCGTCGACTGCTATCACCAGCGGGAATCGAGTTGCGACTTGCTGTCTCCTAAGGTTTAATGCATACACCGATAATGCGAAGGTATCATGCGGCAGTCCGCATTCAGATACCTCGGCGTGCTCGTCATCATCGTCCCTATCGTGATGTTGGCGATGTATGGTGTCCCGGAGTCGTTGGTCGACACCGGCCTGCTCGTACTTCTCGTCATCGCAGGGCTGTTGTTCATCGTGAGCTCGACCTATGCCGAGATCACCGTAGGTGGCATCACCCTCAGGTGGCGACAGGGTATCGCACTCGGGGTCGTGCTGGTCGCCATCACGGTGCCTGTCCCGTATCTTCTCGAACTCATCGGTGGGCATACCTCGTTGACCCACATCGTCTCGGTGATCATCGTCATCGGCGCATCAGTGGCGATGCTCTTTTTCGCGTTCGACATCGTCGGTGGTGGTCGCTACTTCAAGTTGACAGGCGATGTCGACCGACGTATCGGTGGTCGTGGCGGGCTGTGAACACACGAGGGGCAATCGACGATTGTACACATACTCGTCAAAGGCTCGGTTCGAACGATTGATCTCGAGCCACGACAGTCTCAGGGTCGAATCGGATGAGATGCCAGCGATCTGGGTCGATATCGATGAATCTCGGGTCCCAGCGGTCCGTCTCGTCTCCAAGGTAACGACGGAGTAGGCGGGCAACTCGGTCTTGATCTAAAGGGACGATCGACGAGGTGCCACGCATCCCCACGTGATGTACCCTACCAGTCGTTACATCGAAATCCATGAAGGCGATGGCCGTCGGCGGGTTCTCGAGCACTCGCTGATAGTATGATTTCTCAGTACCTGCGATGATCCAGATGCTCCCGTCCTCCCAGAGGTACCATAGTGGAGACACCCGTGGCTCACAATCTTGCGAGACATTCGCCAGGTAGCAAAACTGCGGTCTCTCGAGGAATGTGTCAATCGATATATCGAGTGAATCCTCAATCAGCTCCATGAATTCTCGAAATGGAGGCTGTCAAATAACCGGTTCGACTCGTTCTCGGCGACCATCTCAAGCACTGCATCACCTCGTACTCAGTCCCCCGGCTTTCAGGGGATGGGAATGGCATATACACTTGAATAGGAGTCCTGTCCAAGCGCAGCCTGACAGCGAAGATGCACATCGATACCGACGACCGGCCATTCATCATTGCCTGGGAGTTGACCCGGGCATGCGAATTATCATGTGACCACTGTCGTGCGGATGCAACACCAGATCGACATCCCAACGAACTCACGACTGCTGAGGGCAAGGCACTCCTCGATGCGATCTCACGCTTTAGTGATCGACAACTCGTGGTGTTCACTGGTGGTGATATCCTCAAGCGGCCAGATCTCTTCGAGTTGATCGAGCACGGGACCGAAGCCGGACTCACCATCACACTCACACCGAGCGCCACTGATGCACTCACGAGAGAGACGGTCAGGTCATTCAAGCAACTCGGGGTGAGACGCATCGCTTTGAGTATGGACGGACCAGATAGCACGTCCCACGACACCTTCAGAGGTGAGGACGGGAGCTTCGACTCGATCGTCCGTACCGCGACGTGGGCGAAGGAGGTCGGACTACCGTTGCAGATCAACACGACGGTCTGTCAGGACACGGTCGACGATCTCCCTGCGATCGCCACCCGGGTGAACGCGCTCGATGCCGTCATGTGGGCATTATTCTTCCTCGTCCCGGTCGGTCGGGGGGTTGAACTCGAAGGGCTGACCCCGACTCAAGCCGAGGAGTGTCTCATCTGGTTGGCTGAAACAGCTGCGGAGATGCCATTCGGTGTGAAAACCACTGAGGCACCGATGTATCGACGTATCATCGAGCAACACGAACCGTCACCCCGACAGGGTCTCGGTGGCTCTCACGGGATTATTGCAGGTGATGGGTTCATGTTCGTCAGCCATACTGGCGAGGTGACCCCCTCTGGGTTCCTCCCGTATTCGGTCGGGAACGTCAGGGATGCAGATCCCGTGACCCTCTATCGCGAGAGCGAGCTCTTCCAGCACCTCCGCGACCGCTCCTCCCTCAAGGGCAAATGTGGTGACTGCGAGTTCAACGAGCTTTGCGGAGGGAGTCGATCACGTGCCTTCGCGGCCTCGGGAGACCCACTCGCACAAGATCCGCTCTGTCCGTACGTCCCGACACAACCGGGTTGAACGGCAGTCGCTCTCAAGAGACTTCGCAGCACTGGAATAGTGGGCCGGCGCAGATTCGAACTGCGGTTACGGCCACCCGAAGGCCGAAGGATGCCAGGCTACCCTACCGGCCCACATCCTCGACATGGGTGCTGAATCGGCTTTAACCATTTTGAAAGCGGTGGACCAGGGCCATCTCATAGGGGCGTGAGAGGAGGGGAACATACTGTGGCTCACGACCGAGTCCACCACAGCTCACTTGAGTGTGTCAACGGATCCAGCAAAACGACGCTACTGACAGCTGTGAGACGTCTCAAAGAGGCACGAAACGTGTTACTCGTCGTCCGATTCCTCGACGTTGCGTGAGCCTCGGACGAATACCTCAGCCGCGGCAGAACCTTCGTTAGCCTGGAGGCGACGGTCGACCAACCCATCAAAATCTTCGACCTCGTTATACGCGTCACGAAGTTGCAAGACCACGACACCCTTCTCGGTGACCTCATAAAGACCGGAGTTATCCGATGGGCCGATTTTATCAACCAGACCGTAATCCAAAAGGACAGGTAATCGGGTGTTGATGTTCTTACGGCTCTTGTCGATGTGGGCTGCGAGATTCGGTGCGACGTTTCGACCGTAAAGTTGTAAGGCTTCCAAGATAAGGAAGTCAGTGGGCTGTCTGAGTTTCACGTTTATTCGTCTGCTACTAGGTGGGAACTAACATATAATCTTGCTTTTTCCGGCCACGTAAATCCTCAACTCCGCAGTGCGGATATCAGCGATTGGTTATCGATATCATCGGTACCATTCGACGAAAATTCAATTATTCGTGGATTTCGGAAAAGAAATATAATTGATATATAATGCATTGTTCGTTTGTCATGATAGCACATAATATTCCATTAATATGGGAAATTAGCAGGCCGAATGGCGATTCCAGAGGAGTAACAGAAATATTGGTTTATTTATAAATCAACGTTTTGGTCAGTCTGAAGAAGATATATGACAGAATACAATAGCATCTTGATCGAGAGATAGGTATTTTTCAGTGTACTTCTACCCATAATTTTATGGCTTCGCAATGTGGATTTGAATTTTCTGCAACGTTCATCCACACTCGCAGAGCATGGGTTTGCCACTGATGTTGTCACTGGTCCGAGCCTGATCGGGGACGAGTTTCCAGATCGGTCACCTCACCTATCGATCATGCTCGTGCTAGCTGAAATCAGCATTTGTACTAGAGTCAGGGGTTTATCATCTCCACCCATAACCACGCATATGAATCGAATCACCCGGAGACGTGCCCTCCAGCTAGCTGGACTTGGAGCCGTTGGTGGAATAGCAGGCTGTCTCGATAGCCTCGGTGTCGGTGGACAACCCGGTGAAGATGGCGCTGGAATCGTCGAGTCGAAGGTGCACCCGCTCGGCAGTACCCTCTCACACCCGACCGGTGATGCATCATCCGATCAGCGCGGTGGAGCAATCTTGATCGATTCAGCTGACCGATTGGAGGCAGCCCTCACCGCGAGGCAACTCGAGGACAGACTGGATGAAATCGATATCGACGAGTTTGATTTCGACGAAGCTGTGCTCCTATACGCGTGGGTGAGTGGGCCGAACACCTGCTATGACGAACTCACTGTAGATGGCCTGTCGATCGACGGAGGAAAACTGCAAGCGACGGTCGAGAGCGTTGGTCCCGAGGAAAAGAAGGTCTGTGGTGAGGCTGTCACCCACGGACATGTCCTCATCGAGGTGACGGTCGATGGTCCCCTCCCGGCTGAGGCGGAGGTATCGCTCATCGATGGTTGGGGTGAGGGATACACCGTCGCTGCCGACGTCGATCAGCAGATCACCCCAGCGTAGAACAACCTGTTTCTTCACTGCTCACGAAGAGCTATCAAGACGGTCAGCAAGTTCCCTCGCCTGGCGTAACCGACCGGGGATCCCCACCCTGGCTGTGTAACTGCCTATCAGGTCGATACCAGGGGGGAGATCGATCTCATCGAGTCCATCCCAGGTAAAGTCATAGGCTGGCATCCCTGGCGTTACCCGATGGACACCGAGACATGTCGCTTCGACTCCCATGAGCTCGTTGAATTCCTGAGTAGCAAGTGAACACAGAGCCCCATCCGTCCGCTCGGTCAACCCAGGTCGGTGCATGCCGCCTAAGAATACCGTGTGGAGGTGATCTCTCCCGAAAGCGATGCCGTTCCAAGACACCCCAAGGGTCTCATAGGGTTCATCTCGCCTGACCTGAAACCCCAGCCCACGGTGATCGATGGAGGCTTTGAGATACACCATTACCAGTGGATTGTATGTCAGGTCGGCCAGCGCAGACGATGTGGGTCCATCCATCTCGTTCAGTAGCTGAGCGGCAGCATGCGCATCGGTCGCGAGTACGACTCGGTCGAACACGCGTGTCTCGCCAGCTGCGTGGATGACATACTGCCCGCCGTCTGCCTCGATTCGCCCGACCGGTGTGCCAAGTTCGACCGAATCTGCATACATCTCGGCAATCGCGTCAGGGAGTGCCTGCATCCCGGCCTCGGGAACCACTGCAGGAGGGCGATCATCGCCAACACGAAGCCGTCGGATTGCAATCCGCATGAGGCTCCCTCGGCTTCGTTCGAGGCGCAGCAGTGGTTCAAGGGCATGACGTGCTGGCATGCGGGCAGGGTCGGAGGCGTACAATCCACCAAAGAGCGGTTCAATCAGGTTCCGGTAGGCCTCATCACCCAGCTTACGCGAGAAGTACGATGCTGCAGTCTCATCTGGCTGGCAGGCGTGCACCAATGGCTCTTTGAGGAGTCGCAGCTTTCCACGAAGGCTCAGCGCGTCAGTCCGAAGGCCGGTCATGAGGTCGAATGGCACCTCACGTAATCGCCCGTCGAAGTAGACGTAGATCGGGAGGTCGCTGTCAGCGATGACGAGTTCGTCTGTGAGGTCGAACTGCTCAAGGTACGATTCAACAATCCCTGAAAGACGCATCCGCTGTGGCCCGTGTTCGACCGGCAAGCCGTCGAGGTGTGACGTCTGAATCACACCACCGGGACTGGCGCTCCCCTCGAAGCACGTGACTTCGATATCGCGCTCATGCAACTCGTGGACGAGTGCGAGACCGGTGATTCCACCGCCGATGACTCCGACGTGCATCACCTCTGCGTAGGTCGGTGGGCTTTAAACCTCAATCAATCCGAGCCTCGATGTATCGATTCGGTGTGACATCCACCTATCGATGAGTCGCGCGGTCACAGTGGTTGTGTGCCACGGCTATCGCGTGATTACCGTGAATCTCGACAGGACCGAGTGCGTACGGGGCCGGTTCGAATCTGCCGATCACATCGAGTTCCCCCTTGGTCAGATCGAGATGATCGCTCAATAAGAAGACCGGGTCCTCGGGGATGTCATCAGTATCGAGCAACGTTCCAGTCTCATCGAGGTGAAGCAATGGACGCTCATCGGTCACCACTGAGAGTGTGCGCTTGATGCCCTGACGACGCACGTAGATGCCAGGCGTGCTTTCGACCGCTCGGTGACTGAATGCACGTTCTTCCGCGGTCTCGAGGGCGCGTTGAAAGAGTGCGGCAGTTGAGCGTTCATCCGGGTTGAGATGACGGAGTTCATCGCCGCGAAACTCGATCGTGATCGTATCGCGTATCACCACCCACACGGTGACATCCTCGCGAATGCCGTGTGAGAGGAGGAACGCGGCTGTTACGTATCGACAGAGTACATCCAGCCGACCCGCACCACCAGGGAGATCGTCCAATGAGAACCCAGGATCAGTCGGTGCAGTGTGTGCGATGGCGATGAACGTCCGCATGGATGTGCCATCGCTACTGGGGGCAAAAAGCCCAGGCAATGCGAACGCACTTGAGCGAATCGGCCAACTCCCCAATATGGACGTGTTGTCGATCGCTCGAGACGCCCTGGATCTCGGACCGATCTGTGATGCCTGTCTCGGCCGGTGCGTTGCTGACCGCAGTCGTGGACTCACGAATCATGACCGGGGCAACGCACTCCGTGTGGTGGTCTCGATGGTAGATGACGAACCGCTCGAGGTGGTTGGTGAGCCATGTTGGGTGTGTGAGGGGCTCACCGACAGATACGATGCACTCGCCGAACAAGCTGTAGAGGCGATCGGTGACATCGAATTTCGTACCTATCAGGTCGGCACCCGTGTCTCGCGCTTTGTCGAGGAGAACGATATCCTCCTTCGTGAAGAGATCCGCGGTGATGCTGATGCTGGTGAGCCCATCAAGTCAGAGGTGAACCGTGAGGTCGGTAAACGTCTTGGTGCCATGACCGACACACGCGTCGAGTTCGGACGACCCGACGTTCTCGTACTGCTCGATATGGAGGCAGACGAGATCGACGTGACCGTCAACTCAGCCTTCGTCTATGGCCGCTATCGAAAGCTCGAACGGGGGATCCCACAGACGAGGTGGCCCTGTTATGAGTGCGATGGATCAGGGCAGTCAAACGGTGAAACATGCCCAGGGTGTGATGGATCAGGATACAGATACGACCGGAGTGTCGAGCAGTTAATCGCACCGGTCATCCAGGAGGCAATGGGTGGCGAATCTGCCACGTTCCACGGAGCTGGACGTGAGGATGTCGACGCTCGTATGCTTGGTCGTGGTCGTCCATTCGTCGTCGAGGTGGACGAACCACGTAGACGGATGGTCGATACCTCCGAGCTCGTCGATCGTATCGCCGAGTACGCAGATGGAGCCGTCGAGGTGAACGAGCTCGCACTGGCCAACTATCAGATGGTCGAACATGTGAAGGAGCTCGATGCGAGCAAGACGTACGAGGCACACGTCTCGTTCGATCGACCCGTCGGGCGTCCTGCACTCATCGATGCCATCGAGCGACTGGCAGGTAGGACGATCAAACAGCAGACGCCCACACGGGTTTCGCATCGACGAGCCGATCTCCTCAGAGAGCGCACCGTCCACGAGATCGACCTCGTCGAGGCGACCGAGACACATGCAATCATCAGCGTCCACGGTGAGGGTGGACTCTACATCAAGGAACTGATGCACGGTGATGAGGGGAGGACGGATCCGAGTCTCGCCGGCCTTCTAGGCATCGGGGTGACAGTCGATGCGCTCGATGTGGTCAGTGTGGAGGCAGACGGTGAGCAAGCGTTCGACGATGATGAGTTGCTTGTCGGCAACTAATAACATCGCAGCTTCGAACGATTCTTTGCATACCGTCGGCCAGAGGAGATATGGCTGAAGCGATTCAGACGGAACAGCTCTACGATATCAGCACGATATTTCAGTTATCCGTCTCACCAGATGGAACCAGGATAGCGTTCCTCGCCATCGAGTACGAACAAGGCGCTGACGAGCGACATACTTCGATCTTCACCGTCCCTGCCGATGGGAGTGAACCTCCATTCCGTCTCACACGGGCATCTGATGCCTCAGCACCGCGGTGGAGTCCCGACGGCTCGATGCTGGGCTTCCTCGCCAAGCGTGATGAGGATATTGACCGTCGGATCGGGTTGCAGGATGCTGACGATGCCGAGGAGGATGACGAAGAGGCAGCCAACGGTGGTGATGACGAGGCAAAGATGCAGGTATGGGCATTCGACCTTGAACGTGGAGGTGATGCCATTCAACTGACAGATCGTGAACACGGCGTCCGTGAGTTCGATTGGGCACCCGATGGTGAGCGTATCGTCATCACCGCAAGAGACCCGACCGAGGAACAGGAAGATTACCTCGAACAACGTGAGGAGGATGGACCGATTGAGATCGAGCATTGCAGCACAAGATGAACGGTGTCGGCTTCACCGATGACGTGCTCTCGTATCTGTTCGTCGTCAACATCGAGTCGGGTGAGGAGACCCGACTGGATGCAGCGTATGGACAGGGCGCGTACGAGCCACTCAGTGGGTTGCACCCACGATGGAACCCACAGAGCGAGGAGATCGCCTTCATCACGTGTCGGGAGGAGCGCCCGGATGATTCGGCCATCTCTGACGTGTTCACCGTCAACGCAGAGACTGGCAAGCGAACGCGTCTCACCGACGAACAGTACGGGATGATGCTTCCCAGGTGGTCACCCGACGGCTCACAGCTCACCTTCACTGGCCGGTATGCCGTCAACTGGTATCTACCAGCGAAGGTGTTTCACCTCGACCATGAGACGACCGAACTCACGGATCTCAGCGATGGCATCGACCCGACCGTCTCCTGGTTTGGCTTTCCAACCTTCGCCGATGACGATACCATCCTCGCCGGTATGGGTGATCGTGGGTGGACGCGCTTCTACCAGTTCGACACTGATTCGAACCAACCCACGCCAGTCGACCTGGACATAAGCCGCGACGAGTCGCTACGCAGCTTCGATATCGGTGGTTCGACGCTCGCCTATGCCGTTACGAATCCATACGACGGGCTCGATATCTACGTTGTCGACCTCGACGATATCGACTCCGAAGCACCCTCGACCGTGCGTGTGACCGACCTCAACCGATCGTTCATCGACGAGCATTCGATGCCGAACGTCACCCGTGTCGAGACATCGAGTGATGACGTGACGGTCGAATCGATACTGTACTATCCAGACTCATTCGACCCTGAAGATCCAACCCCACACCCACTCATCATGTGGATGCACGGTGGGCCAGCCTCGTACGATGACCCCGAGTTCAGCTTCGATTTTGCTTACTTCACGAGCAGGGGATACCTGATTTGCAAGCCCAACTACCGTGGCTCGACCTCTTACGGCGCTGCGTTTGCTGAGGCACTCTATGCGAAGTGGGGAACGGTCGAGGTGGATGATATCCTTGCAGTGACTGACGATCTCGTCGAACGTGGCTGGGCTGACGATGACCGACTGTTCTCGACAGGCTTCTCCTATGGCGGTATCGCGACCGGATTTGTCATCACACGGACAGACCGATTCACAGCAGCCGCTGCGGAGCACGGGATCTATGACCTTCGTTCGGACTTCGCCACAAGTGACTCACACGTGTGGATGGGCTCTGAATTCGGCCTCCCATGGGAGGAACCCGAGGTATACGAGGCTGGTTCTTCCATCACCGATATCGGTGGGGTATCGACACCGACCCTCGTCACCGCAGGGCAACAGGATTGGCGGTGTAACCCGGCGCAGTCAGAACAGCTCTATGTGAGTCTCAGAAAACAAGATGTGGCTGCGAAGTTGGTCATCTATCCGAACGAGCATCATGCACTGACCACACCGGAGCGGATCGAACACCGTCTCGAGGAGATCAGCTCATGGTTCGAACGCTTCGATCCGGCCGTCGAACACGACGACTGATCGAGCGCCCAGCAGAGTTATTCAACCCCCGTGAGAGGTGATACACATGTCGGGTATCATCGGCGTCGACGAGGCGGGTCGCGGGCCCGTATTCGGCTCACTCTTCGTCGCCGCTGTCGCAGCCGAATCAACCGCGGTGCTCCCCGACGGCGTGGCTGACTCGAAGGCACTGTCACCTGCCAGACGGTCTGAACTGGCCACGATGCTCGCCACGGATGCTGGTATCGATATCGCCGTGGTCGAGGTGACACCCGATAGGATCGATGCGAGTCATACCACACTTCTTGACATCGTTGCACAATCGTTCGCCGCGGTCATCGATAAGGTGTGGATGCCGTCGATGGAGGTCGTGACTGATACTGGTGAGGCAAACACAACGCGATTCGCCGACCGAGTGCAACAACACCTCGATCACGATATCGACATCACAGCGCTCGTCAAGGCGGATATCTCTGAGCCGATCGTCTCAGCAGCGAGCATTATCGCCAAGGAACGCAGAGAGCAACATATCGCTCGTCTTCAGGAGCGATTCGGTGATATCGGTTCAGGGTACCCCTCTGATCCGACGACACGTGCGTACCTGGCATCGTATCTCGATGAACACGGCGACCTCCCACCAATCGCTCGACAGAGCTGGCAGACCTGTCAAGACGCGATCGCCGCCTACGAGCAGGCATCGTTCGACCGGTTCCTTGCCACCGGCGACGACTGACCTCACCTGTCCGTCTTGATGAGCCGCAGTATGTTCCCGTAAGCAGGGCGCGTCAGGAACACGCCGATGAGCACACCGAGGATGGTGACAATAGCGAACCCACGCAAGTCGCCGAGGGTCATGATGGCGAGTGGGCTCATCGCGATGATCGTGGTGGCTGCCGCTGCGCCGATCACCCAGAACGCCTTCCTGAAGCGACTGTCGAAGACGCGTTGTGAACGGACATCTGTATCACCCATCACCTCGTCCGCGATGATGATCAGGTCGTCCACACCGGTACCGACGACGGCGATGAACCCTGCCATATGGGCGAGATCGAGCGACATACCGATCGCCGCAGCAAATCCGAGAAGGATGTATAACTCCGACAGTGCCGT
The DNA here is from genome assembly GCA_007118145.1 of Halobacteriales archaeon. Classification (GTDB taxonomy): domain Archaea; phylum Halobacteriota; class Halobacteria; order Halobacteriales; family SKSH01; genus SKSH01. The sequence goes on along the minus strand of SKSD01000056.1, from coordinate 13,228 downwards.
GACCGACATCGGCGCGGCGACCCGTGGGTCACCATAACGAAGGAACACCATCGTGATGACCGCGAGGATGGCCAGGAGACCGGTCAGGAGTGAGTTCTGCAGGAAGCGCTCGGCGAGAGCTGGAGAGACCATCAAGGTGCTTGCATCATCGATGTTGATCGATGCTGCAAGCGCACCCTCCTCGAGGTTGATCCGCACCCGCTCTGCCTCACTGAACTCCTGGACGGAGATGACGAACGTCGGGTCGAGTTCGAACGTCCGACTCGGCTCGGCGAACTGCTCACCGAGCGTACCTCTCACACCATAGCCGTCGAGGATCTGTCCGTCCTGGACGATCAGCAGACAGTAGCCCCAGCTATCATTGGGTCGCTCTTGTGGGCGTTCAGCACCAGGGCCAGATGGGTAGTTACACGCACTCCAGCCCTCAGGTTGATCGAAGCCACCCTGCTGCATGAGATCGACGAAGTCTGGTGCATACCCGGATGAGACGGTGATCGGTGTCTCATACGACTGTCGTTCATCATTGAACCTGACTGTCCCGATCGAGGCCATATGTTCGTCTCGAAGGACGACGTCCTCCTCCCAGCCATCCTCAGTTGGATAGTGGGCGATCACCTGTACGACACCACGGTCACCGATAACCTGTCTGAGCTCATCGAGACCGCGCCCGGGCGACTCGACGACGATGAAGCTCTCACCGCCAGCGGTGGTCTCAGAGCGGACACTCCCACCGGCGAATCCAGCTGCATCGATGCGACCGCTCAACACGTCGACGATGCGTGACCGCGTCTCAGCTGTCACCCCCTCTCGGATGGAGAAGGTATCCGGGTCGAACCCCGCCTCGATCAGCGCTGACTCGAAGCTATCCCGGTCAACCGCCGGGTCGAACACCTCGATAGTGTTGGTCTCCGCATTGGGATTGACATCACCCTCGTCGATATCGAGGTAGTTAGATATCGCCATCCGAGCATCGTTCACGTCCTCGGTACTCTCGAGTTGTACCTCTTCAGCGGTGTAGCCATACACCGGTGCGGAGATACGTGCACCACCTGCCAGGTCGATACCGTATTGCAGATTCGTCAGACCACGCTCACCCTCATCGGCGAGCGTACCATCATCGCCGATGGTTGCACCGGGGACGAACAGGAAGTAGGTTGCGATGATGACCAACACGACGAGTATCGTGATCCGCCAGTTGTTTCGAAGCGGGTCGTAGATACGGCGAAAGGCACTCATCGTCGTCCCCTCCCCATGACATACCATCGCAGCATGCTCAGATTGAGTAGGTAGGTGTTCATCAGGTCAGCCGCCAGCCCGATGAACAAGATCAACCCGATGGCCGCGAGGATCTCGATGCCGAAGATGGTCGCGACGATGAACATGACGAGCATGGCGCTCATCGACGTGATGGTCATCGTCACGCCTGTCTGCATCGCGCGGTACGTACTCTCGTAAAAGTCGCCACTTCTGCGTAAGATATGTGTGTTGAGCAATATATCGGAGTCAACACTGTATCCGATAAGCATCAACAACGCGGCGACTGTCCCGAGGGTCAATGAGATATCCAAGATGCTCATCGCGGCGAGGGGTATCATGATATCAGAGAAGGCAGAGACGACGATCGCGATCGAGGGGATGAATGTGCGAAAGAGGATGAACGCGAGGATGCTCATCCCGAGGAATGCCGCGACGAGTGCGTAAATGGCGATGAGTTGTTGCTCACCGGCGAACGTCGGTGAGAACTCACGACTCCCGATGACCACGTCACCACCGGGTTCAGTCGGTTCGAGGTTCGCCTCAGCCTGTGAAGACAGCCCCTCCTCGTCGATCTCGGCGAATGTTACGATATACTGATCTTCGAGCTCGATCGTCTGGATGCGTTCGACGTTGACATCGAATGCCTCGACGATCGTGTCACGATCGTCGGTCGTCTGTATCGTCAACTCGGTACCCCCACCGAACTCAATGCCGAGTGCCACCGGAGTCCCGGTTATCGCCCATGTCGCACCGAGCAGCAAGAGCGCGATAGCGAGAACAGCGAGCGGAATCACCGCGAGTTGGCGGTTCGAGTACCGGTCGTAATCCGGCTCCGGTACATCGAATTGGATCATTAACCGAGCGTAGAGTGGCGTCCCCGGTTAAGCCTTCTTATGCGCAGGTACGACACGTACGGATCTGCTTCCTCACTACAGTGGACGCGGGAAGCCTTTTTGCCAGTCGAGCCCTACCCTTTGGTGAATGACCGAGGACGGTATGGCGTCACGCGTCGTCATCAGTTACCCCGCAGATCTCTCTGATTGGGGTCGACGACAGGTCGAGACCCCGCACTTTCAGGCCTATCTGCGAAAGACACTCGGCCAGATCGAGCGGGGTGAACAGTTCGAGGAGTTCGTCGGTGTCGGCTGCTGTGGGAACACCCTCGACGTCCCACTTCGAATCGAATCATACGACGGTGGCCACATGGTCGGTCAGGACACGGCGATCGAGTACGTCGTACGTGAGGCGTGTGGCCTCAGGGGTGGCTGGCAGGTGCAAAGCGAGGGTGGACCTACCGTCTAACCGGCCTGTCGGCGGTCGACCACGACTAATGCGGAGACAGCGATGATTGGGGGAATCGCGGAAAATATCGGGTCCAACCCATAGAACAGCTCGATGATCGGTGCGATCCACGCAGGTGGCTCGCCACGGGCATCTGCCGGGGCTGAGATGAGCAGTGAAAGGTAGATAGATAACGCAATCGCGTAACCGAAGCCACCGTAGACACGCTCTAAGCGCACCTGAGAGCCAGGCTCGGGGAGTCTGCGTGCGACGAGGTACATCGGCAGGAAGAACGCCATGATGACCAGAAGACCGATCAGGATGAGCAGTGCCTGACCGAGCATCAACGTGGCAGAGGTACCCTCTGTCTGAGCAATCCAGGTGGGCAGCGCGAGGACGACCAGCATCGTCGAGAGGATGATCAGCACCAGCCCGATCACGGCGTAGGTACGCAACACCCACGAACGGCCACTGCGCAGACAGCTGAGAACGGCAGACAGGATGGCGCTGCGTTGCGCGAAACCCATGTATATCGGCCATCGCGGGGATGCAGGCTTAAGTCGCGCGGTACGGAACCGTTTTAGGCTTAGGACGAGCCAAATCGCTCCATGAACATCGAAATCGGCAACGCACTCGCCCCGACGGCGATACCAGGGGTGAGTCGTGAATCCCTCGAACGGCTGGATGATGAGGTTTCTCGCGCACATGAGCGCATCGAGACGGGTATCGAGGCGGGGAGACCGGGATACAAGGCACTCGATCTCGGTGACACCGTCGATCCGGCGACCATCACCGAGACTGTCGAGCCCATCCCTGCCAACGGTCCGGTCATCGTCGTCGGGATGGGTGGGTCTGCCCTCGGGGCTCGTGCAATGGCACGGGCACTCGCACCAGAGCGCGAGTGGTACGTCCTCGACACCATCGACCCAACGAAGCTCGTCAGGCAACTGGATGAGATCGACCTGAGCCAGGCAGTCTGTCATGTCGTCTCACACTCCGGAAACACCGTCGAGACACGCGTCACGTTCGAGGTGATCAGGTCGGCGATGGAAGATGCCGGTATCGAGTGGCGAGATCGCACGGTGGCGACGACAACGGCTGAGAGCCCCCTTGGTGAACTCGTCGAGGCGGCTGATATCCCCCGATTCGACCCGCCCTCTGGTGTGCCCGGGCGGTACTCGGTGCTCTCAGAGATGGCGCTACCGAGTGCAGCGATGCTTGGTATCGATATCGAGGGGCTTCTCGAGGGGGCTCGGTCAGTGCGAGCCGAACTCACCCCATCGCTCTTTGAGACACCGGCGTATGCGTACGGTGCGACCATGGCTGCCCTGTCATCTCGGGGTGTCTCGCAGAACGCCTTCATCCCGTACGCAGAGGATCTCGACGGAGTGGCACACTGGTTCGGGCAGCTCTGGGCGGAGAGCCTCGGAAAGGATGGGATCGGTCAGACACCGATCGCAGGTCGCGGGATCGCAGATCATCACGCACATCTCCAGCGGTGGCGCGCTGGTCCCCGCGATCTCGTCGTGACGACCCTCAGTGTGGATCATCCGACCTCGCTCACCGTCTCCCCAGGTGCGGATTTGGGTGAGGTCGACCTCACGACCCTCCATGAGCTTGAGCGAAAAGCCGCCGAGGCAAGCCTCGTCATCGATGGACGGCCTGTCGTCCGGCTCGAACTCGAGGCACTCGATGCATACAACCTCGGTGCGCTCTTTGTCTCCCTCGAGGCGGCATGCATGCTCTATGGCGAGTTACGTGCCATCAACCCGTTCGACCAACCGGCGGTCGAGTGGGCGAAACAGGCGGTCCGAGATGTCCTCAGTGGTTACGATACTCACCGAACGCGAGCCCTTGACGACGAGCCGATCCTTCATATCTCGTGAGAGAACGACGGTCATAAAGTCATCCCTGTGATAGACTGACCTACGATGACTCGTGGATACGTCCCCCTCACCGTGTCGATTGGTGGGTTGCTGGCCATCGCATCAGCGGTCGGTACCTGGCCAGAGGCGATCCCGGTGACCCAAGGGGTCGCACTTCCATTTGTCGCCCTCGGTGTACTCACAATCGCCCTCGCAGGGGGGGTCTACCTCGGATTTATCCCCCTCCGACCAGCGAGTGGAGTCTTCATCCTCCTCGGGTTCGGATTGATGGGTCTCGGAGCCTATGGGTACTATCATTACCTGCTCGATGAGATCACAGCGATCCTCTGGTCGTTCATCGCATTCCTCGGCGGTGGGATCTTCGTGATAGGTGGAGTGGCCGGATGGCTCGAGATAGACAGTTCGCGATTTTCCCGAAAGACTATCCAGGCAACGCTGATGACCGCCGTTGGCTTTGGTGGGCTCGTCGCGGTGTTCATCTGGGGGTTCATCCTGGCCACGATCTGGATACTCATCAGCGGTGACATGCTCGATGATATGGAGTTGATAGCAATCTCGACGATCTCCCTCGGCCTCGGGATGGCCACCGCAGCCGGGTTGTTCCTCCTCGGTGCCAACCGATCGAGGTCGTTCATCGACCTGCGTCGACCCACCCTTCGTGATGTCGCCTGGACGATCGGCGGTCTGATTGGACTGTTCATGGCACTGATCGCAATCGCCATCGTGCTCGAACAGCTGCAGGCACCATCACCTGAACACGATATCGTCGAGACGGTCAGGGATGGCGACCCGAACGTCCTGCTGTATATCCTGATCCCTGCGTCGATTCTCATCATCGGGCCGGGCGAAGAGCTGCTGTTTCGCAATATCGTCCAGAAGTCACTGTATGATTACTTCTCACGACCTGGTGCCGTCGTCGTCGCGAGCGTCATCTTCGCCCTCGTTCACATCCCTGCGTATGGGATGGCAGAGGCGGGCAGCGCCGTGCTCGTGGTGTTCATCCTGTCACTCTTACTGGGTGGTATCTACGCAAGGACGGAGAACCTCGTCGTCCCGGCACTCATCCACGGACTGTATAACGCACTGTTGTTCCTGTTCCTCTACATCGAGTTGACGATGGACGAGGTACCCGGGATGCTCCCCGGTCTCATCATCTGACGCTAGCGGTGAGGATTCATCGCCCGGTATCGACTTGCGAGCCGGAGGCTACGCGTTCTGTGGTCGCTTGCGGGTGAGCTGACTGCCACAGATAGGACAGCGCTCCTCGTCCTCATCGAACTCACGTCCACAGCCACTGCACTGGAACACCCAGACTCGCTCTTCCTCGATTCCCTCCTGCGCGATCGCCCTGACCGGGATATCGAGTGCGGATGCAGTGTTCTGCATGGCATAGTCATCCGTCACGATGGTCCCGTCGAGTTCGAAAGCGGTGGCGAGTAACCGGATATCCGTCTCTGAGAGCTCGTCATGATCGCCCTGCTCGCGAGCAGCCCGTCGGATCCGATCGATAGTCTCCGGATCGGGGATATGGATTCGCATCCCTGCACCCTCCTGTGCATCGAAGCGGTAGGCTGCCTCATCCTCCAATTCCTCTCGAACCCCTGGTATCGTTGCCGTAGGCTCATTCACGTGGAACTCGTGAATAAACGCCGACGCATCCAGAATATACATTTACTGCTCGACGACGATGTAGTCCTTGACCGCTTGTACCTTCCTGACTGGGACGTGTAGACGACCCTCGTCATCCGTATCGAAATCAAGAGCCATAGGATTGATATCTTCGTTTGGTTCGACGATGAGGTCGAACAACTGTCCGGTTCGAAGGTCCATCGTCACGTTGTACAACATGCCCAGTTCGACGCCATCTGCTCCCATGACCTCCATCCCGGAGAGGTTTTTGGCGAGAATGCCGGTCATATCCGTCACCTTCCGCGTCCTAGCTTGTCAAGTTTTCTTTCGTATCGTCAGAATGAGCCCCTCCTCACGCTGGCATCGGTACCACCGATGGCACGTCCCGGGAAGCGATACGCATTAGTGTCGGTGCCGGGCTGATTCATGTAGGGACTTCCACCCGGTGGAACCATGGCCACAGACCACGCAAACGAACACTCTGTCAGCTCGTTACGCACCCCGATTGTCGCGGTACTCGGCCATGTCGACCACGGGAAGACCACGTTGCTCGACCGTATTCGTGGCTCGACCATCACCGAACAAGAGGCTGGATCGATCACCCAACACATCGGTGCGACGGCCATCCCACTCGAGATCGTCTCCGAGATAGCCGGATCGCTCGTCGATCCCGACGATTTCGACCTACCGGGACTGCTCTTTATCGACACGCCCGGCCACCACGCGTTCACCACACTCAGATCACGTGGTGGCGCCCTGGCCGATTTGGCCATCCTCGTCGTTGACATCGATGACGGCTTTCAACCACAGACGAAAGAGGCCATCTCGATCCTCAGGCGGACGGAGACACCGTTCGTGGTCGCGGCAAACAAGATAGACGCACTGCCTGGGTGGGACTCTGTCGAGGGGCGACCCATCCAGGAGGGCTATCAGAGACAGACCGAGGTCGTGCGTAACCGACTGGATGAACGCCTCTATCGTATCATCGGCTCACTCAGCGAGGAGAATTTCTCCGGCGACCTCTACTGGCGGGTACAGGACTTCCAACGCAATGTCGGGATCGTCCCCGTCAGCGCACTCACCGGAGAGGGCGTACCCGACCTCCTTGCGGTGATGATGGGTCTGGCCCAGCGCTTCTTGCGCGAGGCGATGGCGATTGACGTGACAGGTCCAGGGCGCGGGACCGTCATCGAGGTGAAGGAGGAACAGGGCCTGGGAACGACCATCGATGCCATCATCTCGAACGGATCGATCACGATAGACGACACGATCGTGGTCGGGGGAACCGACGAACCGATCATCACAACGGTGCGCGCACTGTTACAACCGAGGCCACTCGAGGAGATTCGAACTGGCAAGCAGTTCGAACGTGTCGACCGTGTCGAGGCAGCAGCCGGGGTGAAGATAGCTGCCCCAGATCTCGAGACAGCCATGGCCGGTGCACCGATCGCCGTTATCGGCGAAGACGACAGAACAATCGTTATCAGAGAGGTAGAATCCGCGATCGATGAGGTCATGGTATCGACCTCGGATAACGGAATCGTTCTCAAGGCCGATACCCTCGGCAGCCTCGAGGCGATCGCGACCACGCTCGCAGAGGAGCTCGAGGTACCCATCATGCGTGCTGAGGTCGGTGATATCTCGCCGACCGATGTCCGCATCGCAGGCACGGCCGACGAACCCAAGCATCGGGTGATCGTCGGGTTCAATGTCTCGCTCCTCCCAGAGGCTGATGCAGTCCTGGCTGACGAGCCGGTACGTGTGTTCATCGACGACGTAATCTATCAATTGGTAGAGGATTATGAGGAGCATCTCGGGGCTATCGAGGCTGAACAGCGTACCGCCATCATGGAGCAGATAATCCGCCCGGGACGGTTCCGGTTACTCCCTGATCACACCTTCAGAAGCAGTGATCCAGCCGTCGTCGGTGTCGAGGTACTCGGTGGGACCATCAAGACGAACGTGCCTGTCGCGAAGTTCGAGGGTGATGGCGAACCGACCAGGGTGGGTGTGATCAAGGGGATCCAACTTGAGGGAGAGGACATCAAGACCGCGAGCTACGGTGATCGCGTCAGCATCGCCATCGACGGCCCGACCATCGGACGCGGGCTTGAGGAGGGAGACGAACTCTGGACGGAACTCCCAGAGAAACACGCTAAGATACTCGAGCTTGAGTTACTCGATGAACTCCCAGATCACGAGGTGGAGGTACTCACACGGTACCTGACGACAGTCAGATCGCGTGAGCCATTCTGGGGGAAGTAATCACTGGGCTGCGTCGACGATTCGGTCGCCAATCACGAGCTGCGCCTGGCCAACGGCCGCAGCGATGAGCTCGTGGGCGAGGTCACGTCGATCGCCCTGTGAGAAATCCTCGAGGTCGGTCAGTGAGATACCAGCCGCGACTGGGTCGGTATCCGGGAGATACACCGAGACGGCTCCCTGAGGGCCGTACGGTGTTGCCACCACGGTTGCCTCCACCGAGAAGGCATCCGAGAGATGATCGCGTATCTCGTCGGCAACAGCATCAGCTGTCGACAACAAGGAACGTGCATCCTCGGACGTTACCGACGCTCCGGCCGTTGCGTCGATCGGCAATCCACCGCCACGGTTTCCATACATCGAACATAAGACATTGGCGGTGAGGGCTCAAAAGTGATTCGAACGTCACTCAAACGGCTGTCGTGCCTGTCCGTACGCCGCAATCACGAGCGCACAAGCGTACCCGTCTGCGGGTGCCGATGCACGCTCGATGAGCGTCGAGGGCTCCCCTGCGCCCCAGTCTCGAAGCGAGCAGCCATGGGCGATACCCTGGTGTAAGGCATCTTCCACCGACTGTGCATCCTCCCCAGTGGCTTCATAGAAGATCCCCTCGCCCGAGGGGCGGCGTGACCAGGCGAGCCCGGTAGCACCAGCGGCTCCTGGTTCGATGATCGCCTTGGCGATGACTGCAGGTAGCAGATAGCCTGTCGGGCCGAGGTTGGGCAGTTGCTCCTCGACGGTGACCGTGGCACCGGCCGGGATGACCGAGGAGAGTGTGAGCAGGTTGTAGCGCTCGATACCGATATCAGTCAGCGCGCTATCGAACGCCGCCTTAGGTATCGGCCCGGTGCCGGTCGCTGCGGCGATTCGGATATGGCCCATACGTCTGCAGACTACGCTGGCTCATATGGGGGTTGTGAAACATATCGTACCACCGGATGTGATAAGTACTCTCAGTAGGCGTAATCCGCCCACCCATCTGAGGTGATAGGACCGGAGGGGTCATCGGACTCGAGGCGGTCCATTGCCTCGAGGAAATCAACCCGCTTGACGACCGACCGGTCGTCACGGATGGCGACCATACCCGACTCAGTCGCGAGTGCGGCCAGATCTGCACCGGTGTAGCCATCGGTCGTGGCGGCGATATTGGCAAGGTCGACATCGTCATCCAATGGCATCGAACGGGTATGGATATTGAGTATCTCCTCGCGACCCTCTTGATCCGGTGCTGGGACGTGGATGATACGGTCGAAGCGCCCGGGGCGGAGGATGGCTCGATCGAGCATGTCGAACCGGTTGGTCGCACCGATGATGCTGATCTCACCGCGTGCATCGAAGCCATCCATCTCTGAGAGCAGTTGCATCATCGTCCGTTGCACCTCTGCATCACCGGAGGTCTTCGACTCGGTCCGTCGTGATGCGATGGCGTCAATCTCATCGATGAAGATGATGGAGGGTTCTTCCTCACGCGCGAGCTTGAAGAGATCTCGCACGAGGCGCGAACCCTCGCCGATGAACTTACGGACGAGTTCGCTCCCGGCCATCTTGATGAAGGTGGCATCGGTGCTGTTGGCGACCGCCTTCGCCATGAGCGTCTTACCAGTGCCTGGCTCGCCGTGGAGTAACACGCCAGTCGGTGGGTCGATACCGACCGACTCGAACAATGCCGGATCACGAAGGGGTGCCTCGACCGCCTCGCGCATCTCACGTACCTGGTCATCGATTCCACCGATGTCCTCGTAGGTCACATCGGGTGAGCGATCGATCGCCATCGCCTGTGCCCGGGCGTCGGTCTCCGTATCGAGCACGCGCTGGACCATGAACGAGTCGTTGACGGCGACGCGGTCACCTGGTGTGAATCGGTCTGCCTGTTCTGCGGACAGATCGGTGACGACCTCCTGATTGTTCCCGTGCTGTCTGAGCAGACCTTCACGTGAGTCTTTCCAGACCTCCTCCAGAGTGGCCACATACAACGCGGAGGTCTTGAGCGACTCGTTCTCTCGCTTTAACCGGTCAACACGTGACATGAGAGCGTCACGCCGATCGATCGAGCGGTCGAGTTCCTCCTCGAGCTGATGTGCGATACGTATCAGCTCATGATAATGCTCGACCATCGCATCCAGGCGCTCCTGTGGGGACATATCCGGGTCCAACTGAAGCCGAGGGCGATCTGGAATGGACGGGCTATGCGACATCGGTCAATGTCTAGGTATGGGTTTATAGAAGTGCCTTTGGGTCTCGGTTATCTGGACGATTCCGCCTCGATCGCTGTCTCAAACTGGTCTAGGCGCTCTCGATAGACATCGATGGCCGATTCGATCGGTGCCGATGTCGTCATGTCCACGCCTGCGGTCTCGAGCAGATCGAGTGGGTACTGACTCGACCCGAGGCCGAGGAATTCGATGTAGTTCTGTGCAGCGGGCTCACCTCGTTCGATGATGTCTTTCGCGATCGCAACTGCTGCGCTAATACCTGTGCTATACTGGAAGACGTAAAACGGCCGGTAGAAGTGTGGGATGCGCATCCACTCCATGGCGATGTGGTCGTCGAGCACCGCTGGTTCGTAATAGGTGGACTTGAGGTCGAAAAACACCTCGTCGAGTTGATCGGCCGTGATCGCCTCACCCTCAGCCGCAAGTCGATGTGCCTGTTGTTCGAAGTCGGCGAACAACGTCTGACGATACAACACACCCCGATAGCGCTCAAGAGCCTGGTCGAGGATATGTCGTTGGAACGTTGGATCGTCGACCGTCTCGAGGAGGTGATGTGTCAGGAGTACCTCGTTGACGGTGCTCGCTACCTCGGCGATGAAGATGGAGTAGTGTGAGTAAACATACGGTTGCTCCTCGCTGGTGAACTCTGAATGCAATGAGTGCCCGAGCTCGTGCGCGAGTGTGTACATCGAAGAGATATCATCCTGATAGTTCATCAGGATGAACGGCTGCGTGTCGTACGTCCCACCGGAGTAGGCACCACCACGTTTGCCTCGGTTCTCATACACATCGACCCACCGCGATTCGATCCCTGTGGCGACTCGTGACTGATAATCCTCACCTAGCAAGCCGAGGGAGTCGATGACGTGGTGCGTCGCGTCCTGATACTCGACGGTCGGGTCATCATCGCTCGCCAGCGGGGCGTAGATATCCCACATCTGAAGGTCGTCAACACCGAGGACGTCCCGTTTCAACTCCACATGACGGTGTAACACCTCGAGGTTACCCTCGACGGTCTCGACCAGTCGGTCATAGACGACCGTTGGCACGTTCGGACCAAACAGATTCATCTGACGCGCGCTGTCGAAGTCTCTTGCCTGAGATAGTGTGCGCTCGCGCTCGAGGTTATGTCTGAACGCCGTGGCGACCGTGTTACGAAACTCACCCCAGCGATCGAAGTATGCATCGTAGACATCGTGTCTGAACGAGCGATCTGGGTCTTTCAGCAGTGTCGTGAAGTTGCTCTGTGTGATTTCGACTGGCTCACCGTCTGTGTCCTCGACAGTCGGGAACTTGAGATCGGCATTGTGGAACATCGAATAGATATCGCCTGACGCTCCGAGCACATCGGACAGGTCGGCGAGGAGTTGTTCGACCTCTGCCGATCTGGTGTGTGGACGCTGGCGCATGACATCATCGAGATAGTGCTCGTACGTGGCCAGTCCATCGATGGTGTCGAGCCAATCCTCGAGAATCTCGGGGTCGAGCTGTTGTAACTCTGGCTCGACAAAACTCGCCGCACTCTGTGCTCTAGCCGAGAGCCGTTTCGACCGAGAGGTGAGTGCCTGATAGCGCTCTCGCCTGGTATCTTCATCCCATCGCATCCGGGCGAATGAGACGACCATCGAGAGCTTTCTGTACAACCGTTCCCTCGTCTGGAGGATATCGAGTAGGGTATCCCCTGATTCGGATACACGTCCCTCGAACGAGCCCATCTCGTCGATCAGTCCTTCAACCGCCTCGAAGTCGGACTCCCACGCCTCATCATCCGGATAGATAGACTCGAGCGACCACTTGTACTCCTCTTCGATATCGTCGCGCGTAAGGACCTCGCTCATCGGTTGTTGGGATTAGCCGACAACCTATAGCGTTCACGCATTACCCGTAAGCCCAGAGGAGGTTTGACATTCTACTACGGCTCAAGCCGTGGGCTTATGCTCGTAGTATGTCACGTATATGCCTTCTCGCCAGCCTCGATCGCCACTTTCAACCAGTTCTCAGTTGGTGGCAGTGGACACTCATACCGCTCAGAGTATGCACAAGTGGGGTTATAGGCTTCATTAAAATCGAGAATCCAGACATCGTCACCGAGGTAGTGGCGTTCCTTCTCAAGGTCAAGGTATCTTCCGGCACCGTAGGTGGCCTCACCACTTGTCTCATCGCGGAATGGAACCCATAATCGGGTGTCGTCGACCGTCGCCCGATAGGCCTGAATGGTCACCTCGACCCCGTCGAGTTCGAATCGGAACTCACCCCAGCGGAGGTACTCCTGTTCGCCACCTGGGCTCGTGCCAACGGTGACGCGTTCCTTCTCAGTATGTTCGTGAACCTCGAGTTCGAACCGATACGATCCGTCGATGGGGAAGTAGACGAGCCCATCAAAGGTGTCCCGGTCGTCAGGAGGTAATGGCGAGTGGTGGTCGTGTTTGAAATATGCATCCTTACGGCTGCGGTGCTCGCGTAAGTCATCCTTCCAATCGTTCGTCATCTAGAATGTTGGTACAGTTCCTGCAAGTTTGACATCCTCCCCGCGCTAAAGCGAGAGGATTCCTCCGTTGGGGGGTTCGGCTATGCCGATTCCACGGAGGCAACTTGCGGGTGTGTGCGCGCTTCTTTGGGACGTTCGTGAGGGTGTGGTTTCCCCGACCAGTCATGGTCGTCCCACTCGAATCGCACGGGCCGTGCCATCGGCCTGACTTC
>SKSD01000018.1 GCA_007118145.1 Halobacteriales archaeon | reverse complement strand
TCGACCCGGTGTTGCTCGATCAAGATGAGGTATGGGCTGGAGCTGGGACACCGTATGCCGTCTTCCCGATCGACCCCACCCGACTCCAGGAGTTGACCGGTGCGACGACGGTGAACGTCTTCGAGCGAGACTGAACACAGATGGCACTCGATGGCGTGCATCTCGAGGCGATCACCACCCTCGTCCAGACGGTCGACCGTCCTGGGCGAACCCGGGACCGGACTGAACTCGCTGAACACATCTGGAGAGACGTCCTCATCGACCCGCCTGCATCGATCCCGATGCAGCCAATCGAACCCGCCCATCGAGGTCAGGCCAGCGCAGAGTCGCTCGCACTCGATCGCCCGCGATTGGAACAGGTCGCAGCTGTCGACGCGGGATCGCTCAACCCAACGACGTATCAAAACGGTCTGGTGGTCGATCTCGCCCACGCTGCCATGGCAACGACACCGACGGATCTCGACCGACACCGGTCACGGTCGCTGGTCGCCGCCGTACACGGGCCACCACTCGAGGTCAGATCGAGCGGAGCGTGGACCAGTTTCGACGATGGCTATGGCCGGTCGCGACTCATCGCCGCCCCGAGTACCTATCGGGAGGAGGAGACGGCTGTCCACACGCTTGCCCTTGAGGGTGCCGAGGTAGACCACGCTGTGGCACACCATACAGCCGAAGACGACCTGATGATCATGGACGGTTCGGTATACCCCGCGAGCGTCCTCCACTGGAACGACCGTGAGGGTGCACTCCGTGAGAGCCTACATGAAGACGACGAGCCACGTCGTATCCTCACCGAGGCAGCCTCGATGGTCGAGCGGTGTATCACCCATGAGACGATGGTCATCGGGTTCGTCAAGAACTGGACGGCCCGAGGGCTGATCTCTGCACTGAACGACTCCGACGCTATCGATACAACCATGCTCCCCTGGCCGACCGATTATGGTCTCTTCCAACAACTCTTGGCGACCAGTGGCGAGCGGGACGAACTCCGTTGGACCTCGTGGTTTACGATGGACTTTGGTGTCGGGTCGTCGATGCCGGAGCTACTCGACCGATTCGATATCACCACATCGCTCGATAACGAAGCCTATCGCCTCGGGTTCATGGTCATATACGACCCGAGGGAGAACGTCGTCTTCCGTGTCGAGGCACCGCTCGCGGTCATCGGTGATGAGCGACACCGTCAAGCGATCACTGACCATATCCTCGCGGGGGTCGCGATTGAGGCGGGACCGCCACCCACCTTGCGGAAGGCTGATGCGCTTGCGAGCATCGGCCGAGGTGAGCGTCAGGTACTGCGCCAGACGATCGCAGAACACCTCGGTACCACGCAGGTTCAACGCTTCGATCAGGTGCGGTGGTCACCGTCGGAGTCGGGGGGTCATTAGATCACTTCCACCGTGCAGTGCGAATTCGTATGGTGCCATCCAGTAACTCTGAGATAAGATGACCGACCTGGGCGATTTCGATCTCGCGAGTGATGAATCTGATCAGCCTGAGGTGCCAGAGTCAGGTACCGCGATCGGAACGGTCACCGTCCGTGAGGGGTTAACGCTGAGTGAGGAACCAGGTGGTGACCGCATCGAGGCGTATATCACACCTGAGCATCGAGATGACGTCCGACTGCGAGGCTACGTCGTCGTCCCGCTTGATGGTGCGGAGGGGTCACATGTCGAGCATCTCTTTTGCCGTATCGAACGACTCCGGTATGCACACGAGTTCTCGACCGACGATGCCACCGCTATTCACTCCCGTCGAGCCCTCTCACGGGACGGTATCGACGAGTCCGACTACAAGTTCATCGCCTCACTCCACCCTCTCGCCACGGTCGTCGGTGACCCGACCGATGCCGAGGTAACGATGGGTCGTCGTCTGCCCGATACACTCCCCAAGCCGGATGCGACGGTGCGACAGGCGGCATTTGAAAGTGAGATCAAGACCGGCTTGAAGCTACCCTCGGTCGGTCTCTTCGTCGGGCATCTGGCTGTCAGTGGTGAGCGGGTGATGACTGCTGCCACCCCGCCGACGGTCGATTACCGCCTCGACGACGAGGGTGACGACCCGATGCTGTTTCGACACGTGCTCGTCGCTGGGGGGACCGGTTCTGGCAAGACGCACGCGACGAAGAACATCCTCAGACAGATCGTCGCCGATGGCCGCACCTATGACATGCCAGATGGACGGTCGGTGCCTCCTGCAGTGGTTATCGTCGACCCGCAAGATGAGTATGCGCAGTTACATGATGACAACCCAGCCCTCTCAGATGAGTTTCGCCGGCAGCTTCGACGGGAGGATATCGCATTCGGTGGGGTTGACGACACGAAGGTGCTGGTTCCGGTCGCGGAGGGGACGAAGTACTCACCACGCGATCACCGAGCCGAGCAGGTACCGATCACCATCCCGTTCGAACTCGTCCGCTCGAATCACTGGCTCATTGCAGGAAGCAGGCTCAATGACAAGCAGCTCAACGCGCTCAGTGAACTCCTCCGACGGTACTTCCACCAGGCTGACCAACCGACCTACCGGGACTTCGTTGACTTCCTCGATGATGATACCGTGATCGCCACGTTCACCGGTGACGGCAAGATACACGAGCAGACATATGATGCCGTCCGCCGACGCGTCAATAATCAGGCGTTCAGACGGACGTTCGACCAGGACGGCCGGCCGATCACCGAGGCAACAGAGGTCCTCGTACGTGCAGGTGGGATCTCGACCATCCCCACGTATCATCTCAACTCCGGGGCGCAACGCACGCTCGTGGTACTCGCAATCGCCTCGTTACTCATCGATGAGAAGCTCACGAGCGATCCGTATTATCCCCGTATCGCTGACAGGCCACTGGTACTCGCCATGGATGAGGCACATAACTACCTCGCTGCAGCGAACTCCGTCCAAGCAGCACGTGTCATCAGGAAGTTCACCGACGCGGCCAAACAGGGTCGCAAGGAACGTCTCGGGCTCTTCCTCGTGACGCAAGACCCTGGTGATATCGCTGAGGATATCCGCAAGCAGCTCAACACGAGGATATCGCTTAATCTCTCTGACGAGGACGCTATCGCGAGTCTCAATCTCGAGCGCTCACTCGCCAAACAGGTTCCCGAACTCGAGACCGGCCAGATGGTCGTCCACTCGCCTGATAATGCCAAGGCAGTGCAGCTCCTCGGCTTGAATCAGTGTGTCGTCAAGCACGGAACACGATGAGATACTCGGGATTTATTCCGTCTTGGTGACATCCCTCATGTATGGCGATGCGTGTCTTGATCCCATTCGATGGATCTGAACAGGCCGATAATGCCCTCGATTATGCTATCGAACGCTTCGGCGATGCCGAGCTCATCCTGATGTCGGTGATCAATCCAGCCGAATCGGTCTACCTCTCAGACGACGAGGCGATGGCACCGTTCCCGGAGAACTGGTACGAGACAGCCCGAGATCAGACGCAGATGATGCTCGAACGCGCGGTCGAAGCCAGGGATGATGCTCTGACCATCGAGACGGACATCGAGGTCGGCCGTCCGACCCGTGCCATCGTCGAGTACATCGAAGAGCACGATATCGATCATGTGGTGATGGGTAGTCACGGTCGCTCAGGAGTCTCTCGAATCCTCCTCGGCAGCGTCGCCGAGTCGGTCATCCGACGCTCACCGGTTCCCGTGACGGTCGTCAGGTGAATACCCGTTAGAAGATGTTCGCCCGCTGGTAGACCTCGATTCCCTCTTTCGTCAACTCCATCGGTTTGGCATCACGTTCATGGTTGGCATCGCGGATTTTGATGATCTCGATGGCCAGGCCGCTGTCGTGACCACCCGTCTCACGCACCCGACGCAGGACAAACACCACGTCGGTCAGGTACTCGACAAGCTCGTACTTCGAGGTGTATGCGGTACCCTCGCGTGCCTCACTCGTCAGGAGTGTCGTCACACCGGCGAGTTTGAGACTGTTGGTGAAATCGTATATCTGATTGCGCCGATGGGCAGGTGACTCGAACATCAACTCGAGCAGTGAGACGGAATCCAGAACCACACGCTCGGCACCGAAGTTCTCGATGATCTCCGGGAGTTCGTTCCTGATGCTTCCCAACCGTGTCGCCATCTCGACCGGATCGAGATCGAGGATCGCCAGCGAGCCATCCTCGACGTACCGCTCGTAGTCCCACCCCTTCTCAGTTGCACTTCGGATGAGCCGTTCGCGTGGTTCCTCGAGTGAGAGGAAGACACATCGTTCACCCTGCTCAAGGCCGTGATTGACGAACTGCTGACCTAAGGTTGTCTTGCCAGTACCAGGTCCGCCGATGGCCACCATGAGTGATTTTCGGGGGACACCGCGGTCGATCATGGCATCGAGACCCTCGATACCGATCTCGATACGTTCGATATCCTCGCCCTCTCTGGTCTCGGTGATCGGGCGGAATTCGGCCATCTCTATATCGTCATTGTTTGGCATGTGATACGTCTCGCTCTGATAGCGCTTTCTGCTCAATGGAAAAAACTCTATTCCTATAAATCTCAATTTCGAAAGTCCTAATCGCGGACGTTTCATACCTGATACGTGATGAGTAAGCAACTTCCCGATGTACAGGCATCCATGCCGACGGTCACCGTCGGATTGAGCCAGGTCGGGGTAAAAAACGTCAAGAAACTGGTCAAGCTCTCCCGGCCGGGTGATCTTCGGCCGATCATCCTCAACGCCCAGTTCGATGTCTTTGTCGATCTGCCTGCTTGGCGAAAGGGTGCGGATATGAGTCGCAACATGGAGGTCATCGACGAGATCCTCGAGGATGCGGTGCGACAGGAGACCTACCGAGTCGAGGACGTCTGTGGTGAGGCAGCACGCCGGTTGCTCTCGAAACATGACTACACGACGAAGGCAACCGTGTCGATGCAAGCTGAGTACTTCATCCGAGAGACTACACCTGAGACAGATCTGCAGACGCAATCGACTGCCGATATCATCGCCAAGGCAACCGCGAC
>SKSD01000021.1 GCA_007118145.1 Halobacteriales archaeon | reverse complement strand
GAACACACCAGTCGGTGTCCCTGGGCTGTCTGGCAACAGTGGTCGCTCGCCAGGGTGGCTGTGTGATCGGTCGCCACACACCCAACCGCAGCACCAACTACTATAAAATTTCCGAGTTTCCATACACACCTTACGCGGTTGGCTCATCCGAGACCATCACTGTCGATTGGCTGTACCTGGTGACATGGGATGAGTAACAGTTCGTGTGAAGAGATCCTCATTTCGAGATTGATGACGAGCTCCCGGTGGTACGACACCATCTGTAATATGAATTCTAGAGAGATTTTCGAGAATCACTTATGTGTGGCTCCTAAGTGGGTTGACATACCCTGATATGCAGCATGACCTTGCGTATCAAAGACCTCGTGCGCTAGTGCCCTGCCCTCATTTCAACCATAGACATGAGGCGCCGTCGAGAACCACAAATGATCCACCCAGACAACCACGATCTATCCCGGACACGAAGGCCGAATCGCCACGTTAACCAACACCCACTCGAAGTAGCAAACACACCGCATGGATCGGGCCTTATGGTACTTGTTCGTCGGTACGCGAGGAGGTGGGACGCGTGCAGATATCGTCAAGACCATCCTAAACCGACCCCGCAACGCGAATCAGATAGCAGAGGAACTCGATATCAACTACAATACGGTCAGGTATCATCTCGACCAGCTCGAGGAACACAGCATCGTCGAGCAAGAACAGGAGGGATACGGGGCGTTATTCTTCGTCTCCGAGGAGTTCAAACGGTATGAGGAGGAGTTCAGACAGATCATAGAGGATGAACTATGAATGATGAAACCCTGGAGGTGATTCGATGGTCGATCAACTAGCGATTGCGAGTATGTTCGCCGGGGTGAACGTGATCCTGTTGGGTATCCTCTCAATCGTATGGATCCGTAATTATCAGCGATTCCAGACAGCGATCGTCCTCGGGTTGACCATCTTCGGGATCGTCCTCCTGACGGAAAACCTGGTCGCACTGTACTACTTCATCACCATGGAATCACTGTACGCTGCCGATCCGACCATCAAGACACTGGTCTCCGTGTTACGAGGGTTACAGATGATCGCGTTGGGTGCCCTCGCATATGCCACACTTCGATGAGATATATCGTGGTGGTAGAGTATCTCAGCTCACCTGAGTTCGAATGTTAACCGCTCCTCATCACTCCCTTTCGTCTCCCGCCCGCTGAGCTCGAATGTACCGAGCTCACCGGTCGAGTCAACATGTGTCCCTGCACAGGCAGTCTGATCTATCGGATCCCCCTCTGGGCCAATCTCGACGATGCGCACCGCACGTACCGAGGCAGGGATGAGATCAATCCGAGTTCGCGACGTATCGAGCGTTGCCTCGGCTGTCTCCCGGTCGAGTGTATACGTCCGTACGGGATAATCGGCTTCGATGAGACTGCTCACGAGCGTGTTGATCTCGTCCATCTCTGTGTCGGAGAACCTGGGGTATGCACAGTCGATACGCGCGCGTGTATCGTATAACTGGTTCCCGGTGGTCATCGCACCGAACCGGTCGAGTAACACTGCTGAGAGGAGATGCTGTGCGGTGTGGTATCGCATGAGTGCGTGGCGTCGCTCCCAATCGATCTCCCCCTCGAGACGCTCACCGACCGCAAGGTGTGAGACAGTGTGTTCGAGCTCGTGGTGAATGGTCTCCCTTCCAGACACATCCACCACGTCGTGCGTCGCACCATCGATAACCAAGGTTCCGGTATCGTGTGGTTGGCCACCTCCAGTTGGATAGAACGCCGTCCGGTCGAGAGTGATCGATCGCCCATCGACGGCGGTCACCGTCGCATCGAATCGACGGAGGTAGGCGTCATCGAGGTATAGGCGCTCGGTCATGGTTGCAGCAACCCGTCGTATGTACTAAGCTATCTCGGTCCCATCCACAGGTCGCAAACGGTATAGTCCAGAACATCTCAGATACTACTAATCAGGTGACGTGACGAATGGGGGTTGAAATCAAAGAATCCCCCGTGTCCGATTCGGACTTCGAAGCGATGAGGGAGTTCGTCTTCGAATACCTCGCAGCAAGCGTGGAAAACGAATCGGAGGGGGGTCGTATGCGGTGGTATCCATGGCACTCAGCGGAGTACAGGCACAACCATATCCTCAACGTGGTTGACCTGGCCGAAGCGATCGCACAGAAAGAGGGTGCGAACGAAGATGTCGCTCGTGTCGCGGCGCTATTTCACGATATCGCCAAGCTCGAGACAGACCAGGACGTGCATGCCAAACGAGGCGCGCAGATCACGAGGGAGTACCTCGAGACACATACCGACTATCCAGCCTCGTTCGTCGAGCAGGTGTGCTCGGCAATCGAGTCACACAACTACGCCGGTGATATCACCGATCTACCACTCGAGACACAAGCATTGATCGAGGCCGATCTGCTTGACAAGATCGGGGCGAACGGGATCACACTCATGTTGTTGCGAATGGGATACGAGGCGCGCACCCATCTCGATGCGGCCGATATGGTCGAACGCGTCCATCGACGCGGTATCGATGCAGCAGAGCGCATCCGAACCGATACCGGTGAGAGCCTGGCCTTTCAGCGGATCAAACGTGTCCGGTGGTTCAGTGAGTGGTTGCAAGAAGAGGTCAGGAACATGGAGGTCTCGGAGGACCTCTAGACACCCTTGCTCATGAGTTGACTCCGGAGTATATCGGCCTCTTTGAGCCCTGTGCCCGTCGCGACGAGTACCACCTCGTCATCAACACCGAGTTGGCCCGCCTCGACCAACGAAGCAGTGGCGCTGACGGTCACCCCAGCGGTCGGTGCCATGGCGATACCCTCGGTCTCAGCGACAGACAAGGCAGCATCGAGGATCGCATCATCGTCAGTCGCCACCGCACCGCCATCGCTCGAGCGTAACACGTCCAGGATCAAGCTCCCAGCTGTTGGATCCGGTACCTCGATGCCACCACAGATGGTATCTGGTTGCTCAACGGGGTGTATGTCAGCACTGCCTGCTTCGAATGCATCGACCACCGGTGAGCATCCGGTCGATTGTGCAGCGAAAAATCTCGGTGTGGATTCGATCCATCCGAGTTCGCTGAGCTCGTGTACCCCCTTGGCCATGCCCAACAGACCCACACCTCCGCCCGTCGGGTAGACAATCGCATCTGGAGATCGCCAGTCGAGCTGTTCGGCTATCTCGAAGAACATCGTCTTCTTCCCCTCACGTCGAAACGGGGTATCGTCCGTCGCCACCGATACCCAATCCGGGTGCGCATCGATCGCCTCGCGAAAGGCCGCCCCGGCGTCAGGGAGGCGGCCTTGTACGACGGTGAGGTCTGCGCCATGGACGTTCACCATCGCCTTTTGCGTGAACCCCGACCTGGCTGGGAGGAAGACGCGGACATCAACACCTGCACGAGCCCCGTAGGCAGCGGCTGCGTGTCCGGCATTACCGGCGGAAGCCAGTGCAACGGTCTCAGCTTGCACCTTTGTGGCAGCCGACAGTGCCAGGCTCTGCCCACGGTCTTTGAAGGTACCCGTTGGATTCGATCCCTCGAACTTAATCCAGAGGTCACCGACCCCGAGGTCTCGGGCGAGTTCAGGACACGCTAACAGCGGGGTTCCTCCCTCACCGACAGAGATGGCATCGGCCGCATCGATCGGAAGCAGTTCATCATAGCGCCACATCGAGTCCATCGCGGTGATTTCGAGCGTGTGTCTGGTCAGCTCGATCACATCAAGATCGAGCTGTGGCTCTAACAACGTTGCACACGCAGGACAGTGTGAGGTGTCGAACGACGCTTCGACCGCCTCCCCACAAGCTGGGCAACGCAGACCAACGAATCGCTCCGGTACAGCACCCATGGTGGATGGTCACCGATGAGCGATTTAACCCCCTCGGACTCGGGATAGTATGACCACGTCTCCCTGGATGGGCTACACAACACCGAGATCAATCAGCCATCTGAGTCGTCGAGCCCGGATCCTCACCGAGGAGTTTCGGACCGATCTCGGCCCTGAGGTCCACCTCATCACCGGTAAGGAGGAAGACGATCTCATCGAGCAGCGTGAATAACTCGGGGACCAACCTGACCGACAGGACGAGTAGGGCGATCAAGGCGATCAATGATGCCGGTTGGGCGAGCAGCGTGTGTGAGATGAAAAAAGACGCCCTCGTCGCCTCGACACCGAACACGCCAGCGACCGAGATGAACGGTTCGAACGAGAACCACCCAAGTGGGGTCGCCAGCCCGACGAACACGTTCCTGAGCAGGTTCAGCCCATAAATCAACCCGGACACCAGGAACATGGCACCGAGGCGCCTCCCGGGTGAGCCACCGACAGAGAGGATCGCACCTGCGAAGATGGAGATGCTCCCGATACCAGTACACGCCATCACGATGTACGTGGTATGGGCATCGAACGCGAACAGGCTCAGATACCCAGCGTCCGGACCTGGGGCGAGTCCCGGACTATGGCCGAACAACCCCATGAGCCAGTGGGTTTGAGCAGCCACCGTCTCGATCAGCCACCGGCGCACTGGCTCGATCGTATACGCGGTGAGATAGATGAGACCGGCTACGGTCACCACCTTACTGAAGACGAAGAGCTGTTCACGGCCTCGCCATCTGACCACACCAGCCCAGACGCTCAGTGGGATGGCCAGCGTGACGAGGACGGCCTGTATCGGACTTCTCGCCTCGAAAAAGAAATATGGTACCATCACCACCCAGAGGACCGCAAGGGAGAGCCAACCCAGGCTCGAGAACAGTCGCTCCATCGGGATCGAACCCTGCCAGTGCCAGAGTATACCCAGTCCGAACAGCAAGACGGTCAGCCAGCCAAACGGCTCCCAAGGAGGGGCGTTAGCGGCTAGTTCGGCGAGGCTCAGGGTGACCACGATCACGTGTATGTGTGTCGGCTGCAGACAAAAGCCTTGTTCGTGGGCACACCTCCGTTATTCAATCGAACAGCCATTCTACGATCGGTTTGAGGAATGTCTTGGGGCGTGACTGACGTGCGTGTACCATCAGCGTCGGATGATGTGCAGCGGCGATGACACGGTCTGTGCGTTCAGCTCGCAACACACGTGATAACCAGGTCGGATCGGGCATCGTCACCAGTACGAGATCGGTCGTCTCGATCGACCGCTGCAATGCCCGAATCGGGTCAGTTGCCTCGACGAGTTCGATATCGATCTTGTGTGGGACGAGCTCGTCGAGCTCCTTGTGGTAATCGGTGACGGTCTCGCGGATCTTGTCACTGGCATCGGGATCGATCGCGTACACGAAGCGAAGGTGAGCACCGGTCGAAGCAGCAATCATGTCACCGATCCTGACCTTGAGTGGGTCATTGAACGGACTCTGATCTGTGACGATGGCGACCTCCTCAATCGTCGAGACGAGTTCGTCCATCCCCTGAGCGATCACCACATCACATGGCGAGTGTGAGAGGATCCAGTCGATATCCCGACCCATCAACGAGCCCAGTCGACTCGCACCGTGTTGCCGTCCGATAAGCAGGTCAGCATCGATACGTCTCGCATAGTTGACGACAGCGTGACGGGTGTCATGGCTCACGATCTCATCGATCTCCACCTCGATATCGAGATCACGGATGAGTCGTTTGGTCTGTTCCTCGAACGCGATGTCGTCAGGTGAGAGCACCGCTGCAGCCCGGTCGAGCGGATACTGATCGGGTACCTCATCGAAACGGACGATGCGCACACGGCCCTCCCTCGGGCGTGAGATGGCAGCAGCCACCTGTAACAGGGCACGCTCCTCATCGGGGTCGATATCGCGCTGGATGGCGATGAGTACCTCATACACATCTCGCTCGAGGGCGGCCTCCGTATCGGCGAGGATCTGTTGACCCGCTGTTCGCCTGACGAGGTCGACGGCGAGACCCTCGCGCTCGACACGGGGTCGGGCGTACCAGAGGTACCATGCAGAGCCGAGGATGGTGATCCCGACGGCACCGATGATGGGTAACCAGTCCATCCTTGTGATGATGAACACTCCCGAGACGATCCCGAACAGTTGGAGCCATGGATATCCAGGTGCGAAGAAGTACGGGTCATACCAGTCGAGATCTCGCTCGCGAAACGCGATCAGCGCACAACAGACGAGGATATATACCAGAATCTGAAACGCACCTGCTGTCTTGGCGATATCCTCGACCGGTAACGAGAGGATGATGACGATCATCGCCACACCGGTGACGATGATGGCGATAGTCGGTGTCTTGAACCGATCGTGAATCCTCGCGAACACAGCCGGGAGGAGTTCGTCTCGACTCAGCGCGAGCGGATAGCGCGAGGCGGTGAGCAATCCGGCATTCGCGGTCGAGATAAGTGCGAGCATGGCAGCGATGACGATCGCGAGCACGCCCAACAGCCCGAAGAACTGATCGACAGCCACCGCCATGGGTGCCTCCTCACCCATGAGCACCTCTGCCTCGACGATACCGACCAGGACGAACACGATGAGAACGTAGAGCAAGGTCGTCGCCACGAGCGAGATGACGAGTCCCCAGGGGAGATTGCGTCCGGGGTTCTCGATCTCCTCGGCTACTGCGGCGATCTTAGTCACCCCGGCATATGATACCAGCACCATGGCTGTTGCGGAGAACAGGCCAGAGAGACCCTCGTCGAAGAACGGGGTGTAGTGTGCGTTGTCCACGCGCGTGATCGTCATGATCACAAATCCACCCATGATGATGAGCATGATGATCACCATGAACGTCTGCAGCCCGCCTGTCTGCTTGACGCCAAGCAGGTTCACGCCGATGAGGATGAGCGCGACGGTGACGGCGACCATCTCGATACCGGGGAGTGATAGGGTCACCTCGGCGATCGGTAGGGTGACCGTCAGGTGAGGTAGGGTCCGGATCGCCTCGATGTAAAAGATACCACCTACAAGCGCTAGTGCACCCTTGAACATCAACATCAACCACGTTCCGAGCCCAGCAACAGTGCCGGCTGCCGGGCCGAGGCCACGCTCAATGAAGATGTAATCACCCCCTGCCTGTGGCATGGCCGTGCCAAGCTCGGCGATCGACAATGCAGCTGGGATCACGAGGATACTCGCGATGGCGAACCCGAGGATTACCGATGGGCCTGCTTCGGCCATGGCAAGGCCGGGGAGGATGAAGATACCACTCCCGATCATCGCACCCATGCTGATTGCGATGACGGCGAAGAGACCAAGGTCTCGCTCGAGTTCCTTACTCATCGGCGGTTGGTAGGTGGTACCTTTGGCGAGGGAAAACGTTTGTTATCGAGGCAGTTTCCGGCCATGGCCAGCGTGTCTGCGAACCATATCGATCGGTGACGTCCGACGATCGATGACTGTACCACCCGGTCTGTGATCCCCCTCAGAGCGCCTCCTCACCGAGACGCTCGTATGCAAGTAATACGTCTGCCAATTCACCCGAATCACCGCCCCGGTCGGGATGGGACTCGAGCACGCGTTCACGATATGCTGCATCGATCGCTGCCTGTTCGGCACCAACTTCGACCCCGAGGGTCTCGTACGCCCATGAGAGTTCATGGGCCACCGGCGTCGCAGTCTCGAGCGGTGGAGTATCAAACGGTAACCTCGAACCGATGTGTTGACCAGGCACCTCGTGTTCTAACAGGACGGCAGCCTGCCCACGCTCGATGAGGTCGAAATAGACGTGTGGATCGAACGTGATCGCCATCCCACGTTCGGTAAGCCAGAACTCCACCTCAAAATCGTCGATCGGCATCCGCTCCATGAACGGTTCACCGATCGCCTGCAGATAGGCGCGCACCTCCGCATGTTTCAACTCGTCGGCATCGATCCGCTCACCCGAGGATGACCTAATCTCGATATACCGCACCCCGATGAGATTGACAATCAACACCAGGATGGCAGCACCGATACCGATGCCGAGACCGTGTACGAGCCAGCTCGGGAGATCACTCCACACCACGAAGATAGATTCGGCCGCCACGATATTGAGCCCACTGGAGTGCGGTCGCAATACTTAGGCATCAGTCGGGTTCAGCCTCACCCATGATCAAGAGCGATTGGGGCACCTGGCTCATCGACACTATCGAGTCGAGCGACCCTGAGACACTCACGGCGTGGTATCTCGGCTGTAATGGCATCGCACTCAAGGGCACTGACGGCGCGACGGTGTATATCGACCCCTACCTCGGCCTCGGTGACCCTCCCCGGACAGTCCGCATGCTCCCGGTACCGTTCGACCCCGAAACGCCATCCATGGCCGATGCCATCCTTGTGACGCACGAGCATACAGATCACCTCCACGGTCCGACCATCGGGCCGATGCTCGAATCAACAGGAGCCACGCTTTTCGCGCCTCAGACATGTATCGACCTCACACGCGATCGTGGTTGGACTGACACGTACGATATCTCTGATGAGCAGTTCGTGCCCATCAGACCCGGATACCGCACCGACATCGGAGAACTTCAGTTAGCTGTCTTCGACTGTCATGACCCGGATGCTGACGAGTCGGTGACGTACGTGCTCAGCGACGGGAAACACACGGTGGTTCACTGTGCTGACGGGCGACCGAGCGATGTACTCGAGCGAATCGGAGGGCAGTACGAGGTCGATATCGCGTTCGCAGCCTTCGGCTCTCGAGGGATGATTCCAGATAAGAAGACCCGAGAACCAACGATCACCACGTGGTATAACGATACGAACGATATCGTCACGATGGGGTACCAATTACGCGCCGCACAGCTCGTCCCTACCCACTGGGATATGTGGAAGGGCATGACGGCTGATCCATTTTCATTGATTGAGAATCGTCGAAGTCTCCCCTATCCCGAGCGGATAACATGTATCGAGATTGGTGACTCAGTTGCACCCCGCTAAAAATTAAATTTGATAATCGGGCGGATACTTTATGGATATCCTTTCGGTACCATTTCTCATGTCGAATGCGACCGGCACCGAGGAAGCGATCACCATCGAGCGAGATGGCATCGCCGTGAAAAAGTCACTGTTGACGGGCGAGTTCCCCGTTCCGACGATTGCGTTCGAATTGTCAACCGACCTGGAAGAACCGACCATCATCCGAGTCACCGAGACCATCCCCAAGAAGTACTCGATGGATGCCATCGGGTTCCACTCAGATTACGAGAGCGATCACTGGACGGCTTACGAGGACAACCGCATCGAATTCGAGCGGATGGTCTCGCCTGATGAGACCATCGTGACCATCTATGGTATCCGCAGTGAGGACGCGACAGACCTCGATGCGTTCATGGCCGACCCCGAGGTGGTCATCGTCGACCCGATCGAGGGTCCTGATACGAGTGGTGAGGGAAAACGTGTCGAGAGCATGGTCTCCCATGAAGGTGGCGACATGCTCGGTGAGATGGTCGGCTCGATGGATGGCGAACCAGCAGGTGGTGATGCCGATGTAGAGTCGGTCTACGAACACGAAGATCGGGGGCGATCGGTTGGTAGTGCTGGGGTTGAAGTCGACGGTCATCTGCTCGCAGAACAACTGGCGCACGCCCTCAGCGAGGGTCAGGTGAGTGCGGATGACCGACGGACCATCCGAGAGGAGCTCGGCCTCGATCTCTCAGCAGCCACCGAAGCACAACTGCGCCATCTCCAGACCCGCGTGGAGGACGCCATCGCGTATGCCAACCCTGTAGAGGAGTTCCTCAACGCAGGTGGAATCGGCCGGATCGAAGAGCTCGAGGAGGACGTGACGGCCACCCGACAAGAGCTCCACAATCGACGTGACGAGTTCGATGAGCTCGACGAGCGCATCTCGCAGGTCAAGGAATCGATCCCGGATGTCGACGACCGGATGGACGACCTCGAAGCAAAGGTGGACTCGTTCTCCACATCCATCGACGAGCTCCGAGACGGCCTCGACTCCACCAAGCAGGAGGCGAAGAGTGCGAAATCGGTGTCGAACAAGGTAGAGGACGACCTCGACGAGATGTTGGACAAGGTCGATCGACTCAGCTCCACGCTCGATAACCTCGATCGCGATCTCGAGGAGATGCAGACCTGGAGAGACCAACTCGGTGAGCTCTTCGGCGGTCAGGCCGAGTAGTACTTAAGTTTTCTAAGTTTTTCACCCTCAGATACGATATTTATTAGGGGTAACTGCCTAAAAGCTACAGGTACTAGTAACAACCAAGATGAGTACCCACCATGAGCAGATCCTCGTTGCGGGGATGTCTTGTGCCACCTGCTCGAGCACCATCGAGGACGCACTTGACCGCCTCGATGGCGTCGTTGAAGCCGACGCCAACTTCGCGACCGATACCGTATCGGTGACCTACGATCCTTCGGTCACACCACTGCGTTCGATCTATGCTGCTATCAGCGAGTCGGGGTATGACCCCGATGCCACGACCACCTCCATCGATGTCGCTGGGATGTCGTGTGCCACATGTTCGGCTACGGTCGCAGATGCCATCGAATCACTGCAAGGAGTGCTTGAGGCATCGGTCAACTTCGCGACCGACGAGGCCACGGTGTCTTTCAACCCAGAGTCGGTCACACTCGAGGAGATCTACGATGCCATCGAGGATGCAGGCTATCATCCAGACAGAGTCACGGGTGACGCAGAGGCAGATCTGACTGGCGAGCGTGAGTCAGCTGTCGCCAGAGAGGTACGGAAACAACGTCGGCTCGTCATCGGGGGTGGCATCCTCGCCGCACCGTTCCTGCTGGTGATGGTCGATATGTTCGTCGTAGGGTTCCTGCCAGATGCCATCCTCGGGATCGACCTCGGTTGGGGTGAGTTCATCCTTGCGACCCTGTTGATGGGTACGCTGGGATGGGAGTTCATCAAGGGTGCCTATCGGGCATTCTCCCACAACCGACTGGCGAATATGGATACCCTCGTCGCTGTCGGTACATCAGCTGGGTATCTCTACAGTACGGCAGTCCTCATCGGGGTGATCACCGGGGGACTGTACTTCGAAGCCGTCGCGATCATCCTCTGGTTCATCACCCTCGGCAATTGGCTCGAGGCACGTTCGAAGGCCACAGCCAGTGCGGCGTTGCGAAAACTGCTCGAACTCCAGGTAGAGGAGGCGACGATCGTCCGAGACGGGGCAGAGGTGACCGTCCCACTCGATGCAGTGAACGTCGGCGATATCATGAAGGTCCGACCAGGTGAGCGCATCCCGACCGATGGCATGGTCGTCGATGGGCAAAGTGCGGTCGATGAGTCGATGGTGACGGGTGAATCGGTACCAGTTGAGAAGTATCCCGGCGACGAGGTGGTCGGATTGACCATCAACGAGAACGGTATCCTCATGGTTGAGGCGACCAGGGTCGGTGAGGAGACGGCGATCCAACAGATCGTCAAGCGGGTCAAGGAGGCGCAGTCACGACAACCTGATATCCAACGTCTCGTCGATCGGCTGAGTGCATATTTCGTCCCCGCGGTGATCGTGAATGCAGTGATATGGGCGCTACTCTGGTGGTTCTTCCCCGAACCGCTCTTCGCGTTCGTCGACTGGCTACCGCTCTGGTCGCCCGTCGGCGGTGGACCGGATGCGGCGGTGATCGGTGGTATCCCGGTGCTCGAGTTCTCCGTCATCGTCCTCGCCAGTGCACTCTTGATCGCCTGCCCATGTGCCCTCGGCCTGGCAACGCCAGCTGCGACGATGGTCGGCTCGACCATCTCTGCCACGAATGGAGTCCTGTACAAGGGAGCCGATGTGCTTGAAAAGGCACGTGGTATCGATGTCGTCGTCTTCGACAAGACCGGCACGTTGACACATGGGGATATGCGGGTGACCGATGTCGTCCCGATTCACGATGCGGTGGCAGCCGATGGGGGTCGGTCGACCTCGCTCGTCTCCTCAGATGAGCTGGTGACTGATGACGCGTTCGTCCTATCGATCGCTGCGAGTGCTGAATCAGGCTCAGAACACCCACTCGCCGAGGCGATCGTCGAGACAGCTCGAGAACGTGATATCGAACTCGTTGAGCCGATTGCCTTCGAGAACGTGCCCGGACATGGGATCATCGCTGAACTCCCTGATGGTGAGGTACTCGTCGGGAACCGTAAGCTCATGTCGGAACATGGGATTCACACCACCCCGGTCGCCGGAACGATGGAGCGCCTTGAACACGAGGGGAAGACGGCCATGTTGGTCGCCCTCGATGGCGAATTAGTCGGTGTGATCGCCACAGCAGATACTGTCAGAGAGAGTGCGAAACACACGATCGACACGCTCCATGAGCGAGGGCTCAGGGTGATGATGCTCACGGGCGATAACGAACGTACCGCCAATGCCGTGGCTGAGCAGTTGGGTCTGGACTCAGAGGCAGTATACGCTGAGGTACTTCCTGAGGACAAGGCCGATGCGATCGACGCAATCCAGTCAGATGGTACGAGAGCGATGATGGTCGGAGATGGTGTGAATGATGCGCCTGCACTGATGACCGCACATATCGGTGTGGCGATCGGCTCAGGGACCGATGTGGCGATCGAGAGCGGTGATATCACGCTGATGCGGGACGACCCTGCTGATGTACTCAAATCAATCCGTGTGGCCGAGGCGACCATCGCGAAGGTGCGTCAGAACCTGTTCTGGGCGTTCATATACAACACGACACTCATCCCGATCGCCTCACTAGGCCTGCTCAATCCGGCCCTTGCTGGTATCGCCATGGCTGCTTCGAGTGTCTCGGTCATGGCGAACAGTCTGGCGTTCATCCGATATGACCCACATGAGGATTACCGGTTCCTCCCACTCAGGCCACTCGTGACCATCTACCGCACATTGACGACTTAGCGGGTCGCTTCATGGGCATCTCTGATCGACTTGCTTCGTTGCATGCCCATGTCTACCCGTTCGTGTATTCACCGATCATGGCAGTTGCAGATCGCGTGTGGTTCGATAGCCATCGTGCATATCTAGCCCGGGGTCTCTCTGGGAACGTCCTCGACATCGGAGCTGGGACAGGTCACATGCTTCAGTACCTGGTGAGTGACGATACAACGGTGCACGCAATTGATATCGACCGAAGGATGCTCACCAAGACCGAACACCAACGGGAACGCATAGAGCGAGTCCAAGGTGATGGTCAACACCTCCCGTATGACGATGGCACATTCGATTATGTGATCGCCTCACTCGTGTTGTGTACGGTCACCGACCAGCGAAAGACGCTTGATGAGGTGGCCAGGGTGTTGAAACCAGATGGCGAGCTTCGTGTGTTCGAACACGTTCGTGCTGGTGGTATCAGAGGATACCTGCAACGATGTGTCGCCCCGACATGGTATCAGTTGACACACGGTTGTCATCTCGAGCGAGACACCAGTAACCAGCTGATGACCCACCAGCTTTTCGATGAAATCGAACTGGTCACCTTGCACATCGGTATCTGGCCAGTACGACCATTCATCAGGGGTAGATTCCAACGAAGAGAACCCCCCTGAGGGGATTTTCTTGCCAAGTAGGTTGAGAAAAAGATACCATCGCTAATCACTGCATATATACAGAAAGATTGATAGGTACCGCTTACACGGATTTAAGTGAATATGCGAGATTCATCAACAGAAACACACACAACTGACTCACCATTGTCACGTCGAGGCTTTCTCATCTCCACAGGCATTGCCGCAGGTGGTATCGGTTTGACTTCGTTACCCGCAGGTGCCAGTCACCTACCAGTCAATCCGTCACCTCCTCCCCATGGTTCCATCGAATCCCCAGTATTCGAGTGGCTCGGCGAGGGTGCACCACAGACCGGAAACGACTGTGCGCTTCGCCTCAGTGACGAGGGTGGCGTCGATATCGGGTATCACTTCGAGTTCACAGATGCGTTGACGATCGACTTCTACTGGAGACACCATGAGGGCGGAGATCTCGCATATATGTGGAACGACCAGGATAGCACGAGTTCAGGTTTCAGGGCTTTCACCAACGGAGTCGCAGGTTCTGGGATGAACGTGCGCCTCCCCTGGGCGACAGATATGAGCCCAAATGTTCACATCCAAGACGGTGAATGGCACAATATCCGCCTCGTCGTTGATGGTTCTGATAACACGACCACGTTGTATATCGACGGCGACCAGATCGCTCAGAGCGGCTACGACGGGAGCACGTTCACCACCTCCGATACCTTCCGAGCCATGGGTCGGCCATCCGGTGAGTCGACCATGATCGATTATGACCGCTATGTCTGGGCTCCCGAGGCGATACATCCAGGTGAGGGTGACGTCTCATCAGACCTGCTCCACTACGAACTCGATGACTGCGACGGTGACATTGTCGAGAACGAACCCGGAGACGAGGTTGACGATCCGGTCGACTGCATCGACCGACGAGAACGTGGACGGGGTGATGAGGATATCCCAGAATGTGACGACCGTCGTGAGGATGGCCGAGGTGACGGGTCGACACAACCTGCACGACGCTCGCGTCGACGAGACGACCGTTAGACCATCGGGTAAGTTAATTTTCTGCTGCCTGTCCCACACAGCTACGTCATGCGGTAGAGTGTATCAAATCTATAGCAAATAGGGTTCAAATCACACCGAACAATGTGACCAGTAACATGACGATCCACATCGCTATCCCTGCGACGATGAACTCGTTCCCGCGACCATGTTGCATAGCACGGGTCGCCCCACCGGCAGCAATCAACCCTATCGCGATGACGAGTCCGGTTCGATGTAAGATCACCTCGAGTGGGAGTACCGAGATGCCGAGGTAGTAGTAATCCAACAAGACGGCTGTCGAGAGACCAAGGGAGGCGGACACTGCGGCGTCGAAACGACGTTCGATTCGACCAGCGAGGAGATAGGCTGCAATGGGGAGACCGAGGGCTATGAATGGGAAGAGTAACGCGGCTATCCCACGGATACGGATGACCTCGAGGAGTTCGATACCGATTCCGGCGAATCGAACCCCGAGAATGATGGCTATCATTGAGGCGAAGAGGAGCAGATGATCACCGGTGATACGATCGAATGCTTTGAGGAGGTATGGGTTCTCCCGAATCGAGTTGATCTGACGACGGGCTGTTTGAACACTCCCCACGAGTACGGTCAAGACGAATATCGACAATCCCGCGAGCGTGACCCAGCCGTCTGAATCGTACACCTCGGTGTTGCCCATATATTCACGCCAAACACGATCTGATCCCAATCGGTTCATCAGGTCTGCCTCCACGTGTTGTTGCGCGCGCTCGATGCTGGTGACCGAGTGTCGAAGCGTGAACCAATCGAAGTGTTCGTAGTGTGCCTGGATGGCGACAACGGGTTCCGAACCACCTGGTGCCTCATACAATCTGAGGTGGTATCTTGACCCATAGTAGGTACCATCGTGCAGTTGTTCAGATTCCTCTAGCCAATGTGCCTCTCCCTCTATCTCCATGAAGGCGAACCGTTCTGTCCCTCCGGCATGTCCCCAACCGAGTGGATTTTCTGGGTCTGCTGTCTCGAGTTCGATAATCGAATAGGCGTCCGACCCAGCATCACCCTCCTCATCGATATCGGTCTCAATCCATTCGGCATCGTCAACCAAGATAGCTATCACCTCATCCACCGTGGCGTATACGACCACGTTGATCGCGCTACGCTGTTCGAAATGACCGGGTTGGCTCGAGTAATATGGCCAGAGGTACTGTCCAGATGGTAGGTCGATGAGTTCTGGCTCGGGTTCCTCACTCGGTGCGATCGTACTGGTGATCGGCATACCGAGCAGTGCGGTCGCGCCAGTCGCCCAGATTGCAACGAGGAGGATGGCGGCGGCGATCACCACACGACGACTCATAGGTATGTGCTCGTTGGGAAGTCGTGTAAATCCATCGCCACCACACGACGCAAGTCTTTTCGACGGTGTTGCCCGATGACCATATATGGATGCACACGACGTGATCGACCGGCTTCGTACGGTCGAAGATCCACACCTCGATGGCGATATCGTCGAGCTTGGCGTCGTCAGGTCGGTCAACGTCGACAGTCACATCCACATCGAACTCGCACTTGAGGCGAAGGGATCTGCGAAGGAGGCGTCGATCATCGACGCTGTGAAGCAAGCGTTGGAACACACGAATATCCCGCTCACTATCGACCGGGTCCAACCGAGCGGTCACGATCCTGCCAGCGATGTGCGTGGGTCGGTGGCGAACGTCATCGCCGTCGCGTCGGGCAAGGGTGGCGTTGGTAAGACCACCGTGTCGGTCAATCTTGCAGCAGGGCTCGCCGCCAGCGGAGCTGCTGTTGGGCTGTTCGATGCCGATGTCTACGGACCGAACGCACCGATGATGCTCGCTGGAGAGGAGCGTCCAACGGTGTCTGATGACGGACAGCTCATCCCACCGGAGGCATTCGGGATGAAGGTCATGAGCATGGCATATCTCGTCGGGGAGGACGACCCGATCATCTGGCGTGGACCGATGGTACATAAGGTACTCACCCAACTCTGGGACGATGTCGCCTGGGGTGAACTCGATTACCTGGTGATCGACCTCCCACCGGGGACTGGTGATACTCAGTTGACCCTGTTACAGACGATCCCACTCACCGGTGCGGTCATCGTCACGACACCACAGGACGTCGCACTCCACGACGCCACCAAGGGGCTCGAAATGTTCGCACGACACGAGACGAACGTCCTGGGTATCGTCGAGAACATGGCAGGGTTTCGGTGCCCGGACTGTGGTTCGGTGCACGAAATCTTCGATGCCGGTGGTGGCGAGCGACTCGCCGAGGTTCACGACCTGCCATTCCTTGGCTCAATCCCGCTTGACCCGACCATCAGGACCGGCGATAGACCGGTCGTCCTCGATGGGGAGGAGGAATCAGCAACGAAATTCCAGGAGCTTGCATCACTGGTGGCGGACAATGTGGGGATCGTGAACCGACGTCGACTCGAACCCAGCCTGTTGGGCGATCAAGCGGAATAGACTACTCAGGTAAGCGATTGCTGTGGCTAGCGAGGTATCGTTCGAGCGAGCTGTCCAGCCTCGTTGATAACAGGTTCACAACCGTTATTGTTGCACGACTGTCAACGTATTGGCAATGAGCGAGGAGTCAGCCACCGTCGCCGTGACCGGTGAGACACCATCGGACCTCGAAGATGTCGATATCTCGGTTGACCCCGAAAATTTGCAGCGGCTGAACCCGAGGGTGCAACTCATCTGGATGGTCGGTGTGTTGATCACCGCCGTCTTCTTCGGGGCGATCGCCACCGGTATCGCGTGGTATCTTGAGTATCCCTTCGTACAGGTCGGGCTCGGTGTCGGTGGTGCAATGTTCATCATCGGCATCCCCTATACGATCATACGATATCGGGTGTGGCGCTTTGCGGTCAGAGAGGACTCACTCTACCTGCAACGTGGCGTGTTCGTCAAGGTCCAGACCGTCGTCCCATACGTCCGTATCCAGCACGTCGACACCACACGGACGCCGCTCGAGCGTCTCACCTCATTGGCGACCTCTGTCATCTACACGGCTGGCTCACGAGGAGCCGATGTGAACATCCCTGGCCTCGAACCGGACCGGGCACGTGCCCTCCAGGAACGGCTCAAAGATCTCGCGAACGTCTCAGGCCAAGACGATGCAGTGTGAGGGTTCACAGACGTGAAGCTCTCACCGTTGACTATCCCGTTCAGGGTGTTCGAGATGGTTCTCGGGCTGGGGTCGATCGGTATCTTCGTCATCATCGGTGCGACGGCGGTACTCGATGTCGATGGTGTACTGATCGCCTCACTCGCTACCCTCGTCATCATCTCGGTTCTTGGGGTATCGATCGGTTATTCCATCGCCTACTACAGGCGATTCGACTACGAACTCACCTCAGATACCTTCGATGTACACTCAGGTGTGTTCGCGAGGCGCGACCGAGAGATCCCGTATTACCGCATACAAAACGTCAGCATCTCGCGTAACATCATCCACCGACTGCTTGGGATCGCCGAGGTGCGTGTCGAGACTGCAGGTGGGGATACCGCTGAGGTACACCTGAGGTTTGTCTCACAGCAAGAGTCCTCACGGCTGCAACAGGAGATCACCGAGCGCAAACGTGACGAACCGGCCGACACGACAAAGGAGCCAGGAACCACCGAGGTGGTCGAGCACGGTGACACCCTGTTCGTCATCTCGCCGAGTGAACTTGCCCTGCTCGGGGTCGTCTCGTTCGATATGCGCCTGGTGGCCTTTGTCATCGCACTGGCCATCTTCCTCGACCCGGGCACCATGGCCGATCTGCTCGTAGCTGTCCCGATGATCGTGATGGCACCCGCTGCGATCATCGCGATCTACATCATCGGTGCGGCGGTCAGTGGTATCGTCGCGGTGACGAACTACTGGGACTTTCGCCTGGTGCGTTTGAGTGATGAGCTACGATTCGACCGCGGGTTGTTACGGCAGTTCAGTGGGTCGATCCCGCTCAAGAAGGTACAGTCGATGACCATCACCGAAAACGTGCTGGCGAGACAGTTTGGATACGCACGGTTGCTCATAGAGACGGCGAGTTTCGCTCCAGGTGAGGCGAGTGGATCACAGACGGCGATCCCGATCGCGACTCGCGAGCGTGTCACGAACCTTGCGCAGTCGATCGAGGCCTTCGATCACCCGACGTTCACACGCCCACCACGCCGTGCACGTCGACGGTATTTCTTCCGGTATATCGGCCTGGCATTCATCCTGACCGGTGTCATGTATGGTGTTGATTCGTCGGGACTGTTCGATCTTGAGTGGTACTGGACACTCGGCCTGCTCGTGTTGACACCGATCGCGGCACACCTCAAGTGGGTGAATCTCGGCTACACCGTACAAGACGATTACGTCATCACGATGGCCGGTTTCTGGTCGAGACGGCTCACTATCGTCCCGTATCACCGGATGCAGACGGTGTTTACCCGGCAGAACATCTTCCAGCGAAGGCGCCACCTGGCGACGGTACGGATCGATACCGCGGGTTCACGCTCACTGCGAGGGCAGGATGCTGTCGCCCTTGATATCGATGCAGATGATGCGACCTCGCTCATGGAGTTGGTGCATGACCGCATGCAACAACAGATCGAGGTGACCGAACCGCAGTTCACGTGGCTCAATGAGCTCGACACTAGCACCTAAGAAATCGATGCACCACGGTGCTGTGTGCGTGTCTGGATGACCCGACCGAGGTCATCCCACACATCGGCGACAGCCTGCACTGTCTGCTCAGTCCCGATACAGGCGACAGACGGTCCGGTACCTGAGACCGTGACCCCGTCGAGATGTGCCAACCCCTCGACAATCGCACGGCCGTCGAGGGACAATGCGGTTGATACAATGAGACCGTTCATCACCATCCCAAGCTCGTAGTGCCCCTCACAGATTGCATCGAACGCCACCTCACCAGCCGCCTCGAAACGCTGTAAGCTGGCCACGTCGACCGAAGCGGAGGGGTCACCTTGACCCGGAATGACGACCGCGACTGCCGCATCCAGCTCGCGGTGATCGAGTATCCTGTCTCGACGATTATCGCTCAACACCAGTCCACCGAGCATACTGGCCATGGCATCATCGAGCGCACCGGTTATCGTGACACCGACATCACGGGCGATCTCGACACCGAGGTGGGCGAGTTCGCTGCGATCGATGTCTGCATCTGTCCCGAGTGCTGCCAAGGTGGCGAGAATAGCGGCGTTCGCGGTCGCACTGGATGTCTTCAATCCGACAGAGGGTGGGAGGTCGGCGTGCGTCCGCACGATCCCCCCGAGTTCGTGCCCGCGTGAAGCAAGTGTGCGAGATACACACGTCTCAACCAACGTGGTGTCCGCAGTAGATTGATCGGTCGCCTCAGCGCTAATCTCATTACGCCCACTCTCGAGCATCACCTCGACCTCTACCCCCTTGTCGATCGCGACCGTGGCACCGTTGCCGGTGATCATGGCATTGCACAGTGAGATCCCCCCGGGTGCGAATGCCCGTCCACGCATATCTGCAGAATTCACAAGTGACGGTTATACGACTGCCGATACGGGTATTGACGATCTCGCATATCGCCACGGTTTTGCCGCGGTCTCACTAAGCAATCTCACAATGGGATTCGAGACGGTCTCACCAGCAACGCTCGCCGTCACTATCGATGATGACGGTATCGCTGTACGGTACCTCGACGGGAGAGAGACAGTCTACCCGGCAACTCCGGAGCCAACTGTCTCACCGCTGCGGACCGCCCCGGGGAGACTCGTACAGGTACTCCTTGTCGAACCGGATGAGACTGCGGGTATCCTCGTCTATGTCAACGACCGCGATACTGCAAGTGAAATCCTCGAGGAGAGTGGTGTCGGGCGTATCAACCTCAACAGTGATGAGGAGGCGGCCGTGCTTCCCGGTGTATCAGTCGAGATGGACGGCCACCATGCCGTCGTCGACGTTGAACACGATGCGATCGAGGGTCGACTGTTCGTCTTCTCAGAGGGGCCGCTTGATTCACGTGCCTACGAACTCATCGAGGAGGATGTGTGACGATGCCGATGAGACGTGCATGGAAACCCCTGGAACGAGATATCCTCCGGGGGATTCCGGATAGATACGGAGTTTACGAGTTCGGTGATGACGAGGGTGCGGTCATCGATATCGGGCACGGGCCACTCCGGGATGTCATCAAGGAGGCACTCGCCTATCGTGATGACGTCACACAGGTGCGTTATGAGATCACACCAACGAAACGAGCAGCTGAGAAAAAGGCAGCTGCACACACGCGCAGGTTACACGATCGAGCATAGAGGCCGGTGTTCACTGGATATACGCAGGTTCCTCGGCATCGCAATTCTCCTCGTGATGTAGAGCATCATCACGGTTGTCAAAAAGGAGACCGCACTGCTCACATTCATACCAGGTCATGCCATCGCGCTCGGTCT
Organism: Halobacteriales archaeon; assembly: GCA_007118145.1. Classification (GTDB taxonomy): domain Archaea; phylum Halobacteriota; class Halobacteria; order Halobacteriales; family SKSH01; genus SKSH01. The sequence goes on along the minus strand of SKSD01000021.1, from coordinate 20,986 downwards.
CCCCTACCATACCTCACACTGCGAGAGCAAACCCTAAAATCGTTACTCACGTTCGAGTGTAATCGGGCATCACTAACAGCCTGCCTGTCTACCACGACCAGAATATCTCCGTCGCCCGTTGTCGCTCGGTGTAGGCATCGAGTCCCTCACCGACCAGCCAGCGAATCCGAAGGTCATCATAGAGCGTAGCACGCGTATAGTCGACGAACGTGACCGGAATGACGAGTTCATCACCGTCTCGGAGCACACTGGCGATGCTCGTGTATGCGTGTTTATGCCTACTGTTTCTGACATATCCGGTGAAGACCGGTTGTACCTGCTGTGTAGCCGGTATCGAATGGAAGGCCTCTATCGACCTGAAGACGAGTTCGTAACAGAAGAGGCCGCGTGTCGCTCCGGTCTCGAGTGCCTCGAAATCTGTCGGTGATTCGAAGTGTTGGCGCAAATCCGTTGCACCGAAGATGACGTTGTCCTCCACCGAACCAGCCACGTAACGAGGCAGATCGTAATAGGATCGTTCACGAAACGCATCTGCCAGGTCTTCGACCAGTGCGTGTGTATCGGCGGGGTCACCTCCGATGAACCCCTCGACCATCGCTGGTTCGGCGGTTCGACCACTTCGGAGGGCCTGGACGGTATATGGTCTCGTTCGGTGCTCAGCGAGGCGGTCGAAAAAGGCGTTGTAATCCTGGTAGACGAACCGTAGCGCACCCTGTTCGAGTGCGACGAGATCTTCGAGAAGCTTGGAGAGCACCGCCTCACCGAGGCCGAGGTCGCTCTCAAGCTCACGAGCACGGGTTAACCCGTCTTCGGTGATGGCGATCTCCGTGGTATCCCCGTCGTGTCCCACCGTGAGCGATGCCTGTTCGATAGCGATAGTGACATCCTCAACCGTAGCTACCAGTCCATCGTTCGGGCCTAGGTCTGCCTCGATGAGTGGGTCCAGATCCTGCTCGACCACGTTCGTGCCGGTGAATGGATCGTACCCCAAAACGACGTTATATGACGCTCTCGCCGCGCCAAGCGTCGCGAGACCACTGCCCCCAGAGAGCAGCAGACGTCGTCTGGTCAACTCCATCAGTCAGTAACCCCATACGTTTTCCCGGCATACAAACGCTTTGTGTTCGAGACACCGCTCAGACTGGATCACCCAGCTGGCTTAGTGGCGACGATGGTCGATCCAGCCTTGACCCGCTCACCAAGGGTGATGGTGAGATGCGAACGATCGAACTCAGATGGGAAGGTCACATCGACACGACTCCCAAAGGCGATATGACCGATACGCTCACCACGATCGACAGTCGACCCAGCCTCGCGGTATGGCCGGACGCGTCTTGCGAACATCCCTGCACGTAATGTCACCAATCCATCCTCGAATGCATACTCGACACCTGCATTCTTCGCCGCACCGGCGAGGAAGGCCGGCCTGCGATAACCACTCCTTCGTTGACGATCGGTGATCTGACCATCCCATGGCGAGCGAACGACATGGACATCCCAAATATTGAGGAAGATGACCATCTGAAGTCGGCCATCATCACCCGTATCGATCGAGTGTATCCGACCATCGGCAGGGGAGACGATGCCAGTTCCCGCTGGCTGACGTGACGGGTCGCGATAGAAGACCAGTAAGAAGACACCGGAAAGCCCGATTAGCACCGATGGGATGAGAAATCCGACAATGGCTGTGGCAAGTGAGAGGGCGAACAAGACAGCGACGAGTTCGATCCCACCCGGTGCGATGCGCATGGGAATCACGGCCTCGGGGAGGGACAATACGGTTTCGGTCGTGAACGCATCAATCCCAGAACGATCTGGTCCGTGCGTACTCCCGCTCAGCAGCGAGGATATCGCGATAGAAATCACGCTCATCCTCACGGTGATTGTTGATGATTCTCGCTGCAGTCTGCGGTCCAACACCACGCCCAGCCATCGCGATGATGGCTCGCTTTCCGTGACTCTGAACGAGGCTCGCATTGCGATACAACCGCTTTCGGTCTGCCTCTGTCGCCTCGTCTCTGCCGTCTCGAGCCGCGACGAGTTCATCCGCCCATGGGCTGACAGCGGCTATTCTGGTCGAGTCACAGTGAGGGCATCGAGGCTGTTGGGGGAGTCCATCGATAGTACGCTCTTGGTCGTAATCATCACAGTGCAGACAGACCAGGCGAACATCGGCATCGTGTAACCGTTCACGGACGGTCTTGATCACAGACGCATCGGCACGTTCTGGTCTGAGCAGTTCCGTACCTGAGCGTCTGCCCGAGGTAGAAAGCGGTGTCGGACCTCGAACCGATTCGATGGCCAGCGCGCCTTCCTGTATTTGCTGGAGCGACCGTGACGCCCCCTCCGCATCAAGATCGTCATGAAACAGCTCACGAATCGCCTCATCGATCAACGGCGTTCCATCGAAGATGGCGACCAACCGACGCCACGACGAGGTGGGACCCCTGGCTCTGATCGACTCGATTGCACCGAACTTTTTGCCGACGTGGGCGAGGCGATACCCGACTTCTTGTGAGCCACGCAGACTCATCTCAAGCAGCGGTTCAACATGTGATGGGTCGACCGAGGTCAAGAGCTCGGCAACTGTGTCAGCCTCGATATCATGAGGGACGGTGAGATGGATGCGGTAGGGATCGCTCTCGAGTCCGACCGACGACCCAGTCCGCTGTCCGAGCAGGGCGGACAAGAGTCGGCCGATAGCCTCGTTGATGCGGTGACCACCGCAGTGGTGGACGGTGATCGTATCGTCTGCCTCGTCGATGAGCAGTTGCTCGTCAGTCGGGACCGGTGCCGGGTATGCCAACTGCTCGGTGATATCCGGTATGACCCGCTCAAGCAAATCGGGTGACACCTGATACGCCTCGGCGAGTGACTCAGGCGCATCGATGCCTGTGTTGGATGCGGTGTGACCGCCAGATTGTGAGACGAGCTCACCACGAAGCCGTCCAACGGCTGTCGCCACTCCGACGGGCACGGGTATCTCCTCGCCAACCCATGATGGGACCTCACCGGTGGGATCTTCGACCGGTGCCACCTGGACAGCATCATCCTCAAGGGTGACGATGCGCCACATCTCACCACCCTGTATGAAGGTGGCACCGGGTTCGGCAAAGCCAACGACAAAGCGCTCATCGAGGGTACCGACCTTACCACCACTGGCCACATCGGTGACATCGTAGGTCGCCTCATCTGGTATCATCGAGAGGTTATCATACACGTACTGCCAGGTGCGCCCTGCTGTCTCGAGGCGGTTTGCCTCTCGATCGTACCAGATGACGCGATTCGAGGCGAGCTCCTCGCTGACCAACTCAACCACGGTGCGATCGAGTTCGGCGAACGCCAGGGTACGGTTGAAACAGGCGAGTGCGGTATCGAGTGAAACACCATCACGGCTATGGGTCATCCCCACGAGCTGGTTTGCCACAGTATCGAGACTCTCAGCATGGATCTCGACCGGTTCGATACTACCCTGTCTGGCTAGCTCGGCGATCACAATCGACTCGATCGCATCGTCTGGATTGGTCGCGATGATAGTTCCCCTGGACGTCGCACCGACACGGTGTCCGGCCCTGCCCACGCGCTGGACGATGCGGGTCACCTGTCTGGGACTGCCGTACTGGATGACGTGATCGACATGGCCGACGTCGATCCCGAGCTCCATTGATGAGGTACAGACGAGCCCGTCGAGTTCGCCTGACTTGAACGCGTCCTCGACCTCGAGCCGGGCTGCCTTGGAGAGCGAACCATGATGGACACCGATCGATGCACCGAGTGCATTGAAACGCGACCCAAGCGCCTCAGCCGTCTGGCGCGTGTTGACGAAGATGAGTGTCGAGTGATGCGCATCGACCAGCTCGAGGATCACCCTGAGGTGACTGGCCATCGTCGGATCGACCAAGAGCCTGTCTGCAAGCGGTTCGTCAGCCTGAACCACCTCAGGGTAACGGACGTGTACCTCGAGCGAACCACCGATATCGAGCTGACGTAACGCATATGCACGACCACCAGTCAAAAAGGCGGCGACCAGGTCGGGATTGCCGACCGTCGCCGACAGGCCAACCCGCTGGAACTCTCCTGCAAGATCGACCAGCCGTTCGAGTGCGACACTCAATTGCGCCCCCCGCTTCGAGGCGGCCAGTTCGTGTACCTCATCGATGACAACGTGTTCGACCGTTGCGAGACCCTCGCGCAATCGCGACCCGGTCAACATTGCCTGGACCGTCTCTGGCGTGGTGATAAGCACGTCCGGTGGGTCGACAGCCTGCTGACGGCGTCGATAATCGCCAGTATCGCCATGGCGAACCTGCACATCTAACCCGAGGTGTTCACCCCACCACTCAAGACGCTCGAGCATATCGCGATTCAGAGCTCGAAGTGGTGTGATGTACAGTGCGCCGATACCGGTCCGTTCCCCATCGGTGACGAGTGCATCGAGGATCGGTAACATCGCCGCCTCTGTCTTACCGGTCCCGGTCGGGGCAACAACGAGGGTATGTCTCCCCTCGGCGATCGGTGGGATGGCCAGGCGTTGTGGCTGTGTGGGAACCTCGAACCCTCTGGCCGAAAGCGCATCGCGAACCGCCTGCCCGAGATGGGTGAAGGCGGCGACGTCCCCCTCGTTCATCGCCTCCATCTAGCGATGATAGATGCATAAGGTCGTTGCTCAGACAACACGAACGTACGTGTTGCCATCTCAGGATCGGTTGGATCTGCGTTGGTTTGATCCTCTCGCTGCTCTACGCAACGAGCGTCGTGCCGAGCAGGGTGCCATCGAGGAGGTAGACCCGCGTGTCGTGCACCCCCTCCGGTAGATACGGGACAAGGAACTGCTCACCCTCGACATTGACCCATGTCCCACCTGAGAGCTCGTTGAAAGCAGGCATGACGACCAGGTCGGTCGGGGTGTCCGGGTCTGCTATCCCATGGTGAGTTGCGATGAGTTCGGTATCGAGGCGCCCACGGAGCCAAACCCGATGTACGTCCGACCCTCCAACGGTGTCCTCGAGTCGAACTCGAGGGTGCTCGTGACCGATCACCAGTACATCCGCATCAAGTGCCTCTCTCGGTGGCCAGGTGTGGCCGTGTGAAAGTGCGAGGCCATCTCGTACGACACCAGGTGCATCATAGACCGTCGCCACGTCGAACCAATCCTCGATATCGCCGTCGTGATTGCCCTTCACCACCGACAAGTCGACATCGCTGGGGAGGGCATCCGACAGCTGTTCGAGCTCCTCTCGTTCGGCGTGGGCTGGTGCACCGATCGAGTGCATCGCGTCACCGATGATGATGAGCTCGTCCGCATCGGTATCGGCGACCAGTCTGAGCAAGCTATCTCGACGCCCCTCAGCCCGGCTGGGTATATGTAACCCGTCACGGTAACGGAACCCGAGTTCGATGCCAGCGTGATAATCCGCAATCAACAGTAGACGCTGTGTACCGAGCGTGACCGTCGCCGCTGGGGCGTCGATGACCGGTTCTACCTCGACCATCGCACCATCAGATCGGCTTAAGGTGATCCTCGGTAGGTTCGTAACACGTGCCGCTCATCAATGCGTCCTGGATGGCGTTATCGACCGCCGATGCAGACGCACCAGTCGTATCGCTCACTGCCTCGATGAGTCTCGCGCGGTCGACACCGTCACCATTGTCCAGCTCTCGCATGTGCTCGATAACTGATGCCTCGAGGTCGACCTCGGCCTCGGCGGGTGTCGTATCAGGGTCATCTGCAGCTGGTGGGGATGAATCATCGTCTGGTTCATCATCTATCGCCACCTGGGGTTCGACCGTTTCATCGACTGCTTCAGTATCCGAGGGTTCGATACTGCTGCCGGTCTCGAACTCCGTGCCGAATTCCTCCTCGATCCGTGCACGCTCTTGCGCTGAGAGCTCGAATTCCTCATCAGGGTCGAAGTCGATATCGGTCGGTTCGGGCTCCGGTTCGACCTCATCGCCAGGTGTCGCCTCGGCCTCCACGGACGCACCTGTATCGACAGCGGCCACAGCCGGTGTGGGTTGTGGGGTGACATCGGGGTCGACAAGAAGATCAGCGAAGTGGTCGGTGGCGAGGTCATCGAACGTCTCCTCACCTCGCATATCGCCAGGGTCTATCTCGATTGGTCGCACCGATTCTCCATCGGCAAAGGTGACCTCAAGCGCTTGCTTGACCCGGTCACGAAGCGCCTTGAGATACGTCGCTGACGTGCCATACTCGGCAACTGCGAGTGCGATCCCCTTGGCTGTATCACCGCGCACACCGAGGCTACGGAGGTGTTCCTCGATATCCTCATCAGCGATACTATCGGCCCGTGCCCGTGCGAACCACTCGATCCGCGCTAGCGTGTACCGAGCTGCCTCGGTCACCCAGCGGTCGCGCTCGGTCGTGTCCGATACGGTGAGACGCTCAGGTCGGAGCGATGTCAACACCTGCGATGACCCCTCGGGTTCGAACGTACGCGCCTTGGCTGTGAGCGAGACGAACGTCGGTGTCTGTGCATCTGCCAGAAAGTTAGCTGCATCAGGCTGATACTGACCTGCGTAGGCGATGAACGTCCCTGTCGGATCGTGGATACGTCCTCGGTAGACGTCATCACCGACCTGGTCGACCTCGGTCAGTGCGCCGACGACGAACACCCGATTTACCAATGCACCGGTCGGTGTGAGGACGAACGTCGGAGCCATCTCCTCATCTGAGTCAGTGATCGTGACGGTTGACACATCGAACTCGGTCGCGAACAGGCGGTGTGCGATCTCCCTTCGTCGACCCCCAGCACTCATTGATGACCACCCATCGAGGGGTTCCCATCCCGCGGTCCACTCATACGTGACAGATAGACCGCTTCGTATCAAAAAGGCTCGCCTATCATACGAGCGGTTTTGTAGGGCTACGTGGTAGCATCTCGAAACGAATGCACGTCCACGTGAACGCAGCGATGTCCCTCGACGGCAAACTCGCATCTCGCCACCGTGAGCAGGTAGCGATCAGTGGAACTGAGGATTTTGCGAGAGTCGACCGGCTTCGTTCTGAGGTGGACGCGGTCATGGTTGGGGTCGGGACGGTGCTCGCAGATGATCCCAGCTTGACCACACCCATCGGGGACAGGCAACCGGCACGCGTGATCGTCGACACACATGGCCGGACCCCCCTCGATGCCAGAGTCCTCAACACGGATGCAATGACGTATCTCCTGGTCGGTGGGGCGTTAGCTGACGACCGACGTACATCGATCGAGGCAACCGGCGCTACGGTCATCTCAACACCGGGAACGTCACATGTCGATATCGGGGCAGGGCTCTTTTCACTCGAGCAAGAGGGGGTCGACCGTCTCCTCGTCGAGGGTGGTGGTGAGCTCCTGTTCTCCCTCTTCGAGGGTGCCTTGGTCGATACACTTACCGTGTTCATCAGTCCGCATATCATCGGTGGCAGGGACGCTCCGACCCTCGTCGATGGCGATGGATTCACCGATCAGTTTACGCAGCTCGACCTAGTCACGATCGAACAGCTCGATACCGGCTTACTCTGCCGATTCGATGTGGTGGGCTGGTCCGATTCACCCGCGGCTGTTTCATCCTCCGACAGGTAGTACTCGCGTGCGATCTCGCAGCTCAATCGGTCGCTGATGGATCTGCAGCCAGTGTCGTATCGACCTGAATATTGTCAAGATACTCGTCGGCATCCATCGCTGCCATACAGCCGAGCCCACCGGCGGTGACCGCCTGTTGATAGTGGTGATCGACGACATCGCCAGCACCGAAGAGTCCCTCGACATCCGTCTCCGTTTGTCCGGCACCACCATGACCCTTCACCGTGAGATACCCTGTGTCGTCGAGGGTCACGCCAGTATCAGTGAGATAGTCGGTGTTCGGCGTATGGCCGATGGCGAGGAAGACCGCACCAACATCGAGGTCGTATATCTCGGTAGCTGAATCATCCAACCGCTCGCTTGGATGACCCTCAGGGTGGTAGGCCAGCGTCACGTGATCGATACCCTCTGCCTCACTCCCATGGATCTCGATGAGCTCTGTGTTGGTCAAGATCTCGACCTCACCTGCATCCTCCTTCTCCTTGATGCGGTCGAGCCAGTACGCCTCCGCTCGGAAACCCTCCCTGCGGTGGACAATCGTCACCTTCTTGGCAAATCGAGTGAGGAAGTTCGCCTCCTCCATTGCCGCGTCGCCGCCACCGACGACCAACATCTCCTCATCGCGGAAGAACGCACCATCGCACGTCGCACAGGTGGATACCCCATAGCCCATGAGCTGGTCCTCACCGGGGATGCCGAGTGTTCTGGCACTTGCGCCACTCGCCGCGATGATGGCATCGGCGGTGACGTGGTCGCCAGAGGCGAGTTCGAGACGGAACGGGCGTTCAGTGTCATCCAGTCGCTCGACCACGCCGTGTCTGATATCAGCACCGAACCTGGCAGCCTGGTCCTTCATCCGCTGAATCAGCTCAGGTCCCGAGATACCCTCGGGGAAGCCAGGATAATTATCCACCTCGGTAGTCAACGTGAGTTGGCCACCTGGTTCCGTCCCCTCGATGACCAGCGGCTCGTGATTCCCACGAGCCCCGTAGATCGCTGCTGTGAGCCCTGCGATCCCAGAGCCGATGATCACCAGTCGCCGGTGTTCCATAGCATTGTCAGTCATACAGATTCCCACCCCCGATTCCAGGTGTGTGCTCCATGGATACTAGTTGGCGAATGGAAGGTATTACGCTTATTATCGCGAGGCCTTTCGTGATGCATACCAGCCAATGAGTGACTATCTGTGGAACAAGACACTGGCGTACGAATCTCTCCTCAAGAGCGCGGTCGATGCCGTTGAACGACACACCCTCGAGGAGGGTGAGCTGGGATTCGAATGCCTCGAGATGGCCGAGGCGTATCTGACCGACGGTCAGCACTTCCTCCAGGAGAACGACCTCCCGGATGCGCTTGCTGCGTTCTCATACGGCCATGGATGGCTCGACGCAGGGGTTCGCCTCGGTGTCCTCACGGTGTCCGATACCGAGCCATTCACGATTTGAGTGCACTATTGCAGCCAAATCCAGACGATTTGAAGTTGCAATAGTTGCGATTATCGGTGATAATGTGGACAACATTTATATAGTTCCGAAAGTAACTTATAGTTAGGTTCTATGCAGGGCCACCAGGCCCGAAGAACGTGCCCACTATCATGAGCGACACTGAAGTTACAACCAACACGTCCGAACGCGCCATCGAGGCGGAGCAGGCCACCGAACAGGTGGACACCTGTCCCGAGTGTGGCGGTCGGCTCACTACCGACGAAGAACACGGCGAGGTCGTCTGTTCAGAGTGCGGTCTCATCGTCGAGGAAGACCGCGTCGATCGAGGCCCCGAATGGCGGGCCTTCGACCCGGCAGAGAAGTCGGCGAAGTCACGCGTCGGTGCACCGACGACGAAGTTGATGCACGACAAGGGGTTGTCGACGAACATCGACTGGCAGGACCGAGATGCCTACGGGAAGGCGCTGAACGCCCGTCAGCGCCAGAAGATGCAGCGACTCCGAACCTGGGATGAGCGATTTCGAACGAAGGACTCACAGGATCGAAACCTGAAGCAGGCCCTCGGTGAGATCGACCGCATGTCGAGCGCCCTCGGCCTGCCGAAGAACGTCCGAGAGACGGCGAGTGTCATCTATCGCCGCGCCCTTGAGGACGGACTCCTGCCTGGGCGGTCGATCGAAGGGGTCGCGACTGCATCTGTGTACGCAGCCGCCCGCATGGCAGACACGCCGCGGAGCCTCGACGAGGTGACCGCTGTCAGCCGCATCGACAAGGATGAGCTGACCCGGACATACCGGTATCTGATCAGGCAACTCGAACTCGCGATCGAACCGGCTGATCCCAAACAGTACCTGCCCCGGTTCGTCTCAGACCTCGATCTCCCTGACGAAGTCGAGCGTCTGGCTCGCGAGCTCCTCGATGCGGGTCGAGACCAGGGTCAACTCAGCGGTAAATCACCGGTCGGACTGGCCGCTGCGGCCGTGTACGCCGCGGCCCGCCTCTCGAATGTCTCGGTCACCCAGTCGGAGGTCGGTGAGGTGGCCAACGTGAGCGAGGTCACCATCCGGAACCGGTACAAGGAACTCCTCGCAGCCGCCGAGGCCGAGGGGATCGCCGCCTAGTCGCGACGGGCTCGTTACCACCATTTCATTTTATTGCAGTAGACCGCGAACCACACCTTCGCATGCGCGAGGCCTACGTTCAACTCTTGTGTCCAAAGTGTACGAAGAATTGGTCAGATAACCCTGACGAACTCCCCGGTCCGGATGCGAGTTTCACCTGCCCAGATTGCGGTACAACCTCGACCATCTCCGAGTTCATGCGAACCTCAAGAGATCTCGAGATCCTCACCAGGCTACAGGAATAAAAAAGCTAGCCGCTCGTCGATGAGCGAGCGCCACACGCCTCACACTGGAGCATCAAGGCACCCTTCTCACGCTCGAGGTGCGTATCGGGGAGACCACACTCCGGACAGCGCACGAACTCCTCGACATAGTCATCGATCGTACCCTTGACACGTTGCGCGTTGAAGTCACCGGTCAACCGAGCCCTGCCGGCCTCGTCGATATGCCCACTCGTCGCGAGGTCGTTTTGGAGGTACTTAAACACATGATCTGGAGTTCTATCCAATGCATCGACCACCTCGGGGAAGTTCTCGAAAACCGTGACGTGTCCCTCGGGTCGAACCTCGGGATCGGGGACATTGAAACGCTCTGTCTGGCCCTCGATATCCGGTGTTGCCTCTATCCCTCGGTCGAGAAGCTCGTCGTAATCCATGAGAAAACATCGTTGGCGGAGGGGTAAAAACGCCCCGTTTAGGTGGGTGATAACCCGATGCCCCTCACATCGTGTTGATTGTTAACACGATTCAGGTTAATAATATAACCCCCGAGCCATTAGAAGTGGTTGAGTATGAAAAAGCAGGAACTGATTCACCTGCATGGCCTTCTTGCAGAAATCTCTACAGATTTCGAAGATCATACAGGTAAATCACCGATGCTGGACGATTACGAAAGTCTTGGGGTACGACCGACATCGATTCACCGATCGAAAACCGAACACAAGGCGGCTGTTTTTGCGCTGGCGGACTCAATCACGGAATCCATGGAAGACGTTGCTCTTGAGCGCGTCGCTGCGGCAGCCGATTAGGTTTGCTTCCCGACGAATTTTGAACACTGGAGAATCTCGCCTAGCAAGCCAGCTGTGTCACCAAAGAGCGATAGAGACCACCTCATGTGTTGGATAGCCTACTGCGAGCGACAGCGCTGTCGAGAACCTGATTGAGCCCGAAGCTCAATCGATGAGGTCTTCGAACTCAGGCAGGACGGTATCGTCATCCTCGTCATCGAAGAGATCGTCTTCTGTCTCATCAGCATCCTCAGCATCATCACCCTCGTCGATCACGTTCACCTCAAGCACCTCGAGTGGGATATTCGCCAACCGCTGACCGATTTCCTTCCTTGCGATGCGTGAGGCGTGTTCCTCACGTTCGACATTGAAGACGGTCATCTCCAGTTCGAGTGCAACCAGGCTCTCATCTGCTGCGATGAAGGCGGGGTCTACCTGGTCACCACAGTGGGGGCATTCTTTGGTTCCCATGTTGATCTCGACGTAGTTCAGGTCAGGATTCAACATCTCCCCCGTCTTCGAGATGGCTATCCGTACCGCCTCGTCGGTCGTCTCCACGTCATAGACCGGGACAGCGGCCTCAACAACAACTCTGCAATCCATGGTTATTAGAGAGTTTTACGTGCATTAGTATCAAAGTTAGCGTTATCGTGAGTAACTCTCCATTATGAAGATTCAAGAAGTCTCGAACGTTGTCTCTGGATCGATTCCGTTCGATGAGCTCAGCGGGGGGATCGACCTGTATCGAACTCTCGCCAGCGGACAGACATATCGATGGAGACGTGAGGATGGCCACCTCTTCGAGCCACCTACCTCGTTGCCGACTCCGTGGTACGAGACTGTCGCTGAGGGCGCGGTGATTCGCGTGAGGCAAGAGGAGACCTCACTCCACTGGCAGGGGAGTCGTGATATCGAGGAGCATGTACGCCACATGCTCAGGCTGGAGGACAATCTCCCAAACATCCTCGAACAAGGTCCAACGGACGATATCTATCAGGAGGCGATCGAAGCCCACCGTGGAATGCGTCTCGTTGTCGATTCGCTGTATATCGGGTTGATATCGTTCATCTGCTCGACACAGATGCATGTCGAGCGCATCCACAAGATGGTACAGACACTCATGCGGGAGGTGGGAACCCCCATCAAGCTCGACGGTCGGACCTACTATGCTTTCCCAACACCCGAACAGCTCGCTGCCTGCTCTGAAGCTGAGTTGCGAGCGTGTGGATTGGGTTATCGCGCACCATATGTTCGAGAGACGGCGCAGGCACTCGCGTGCGATGAGGCACCCTTGCCCTCGACACCGCACACCGAATACGAACAACTTCGCGAACAGCTCACCATCTATCCCGGCGTTGGTCCGAAGGTGGCTGACTGCGCATTGTTGTTTGGTATGGGCTGTCTCGAACCGGTGCCGCTTGACCGGTGGATTCAACGTGCGATCCGAGATCACTTCCCGTCGTGTGACCGAGATAGCTACGCAGAGACGTCTCGTGCCATCCGATCATATCTCGGCCCCTACCCTGGATACGCACAGACATACCTTTTCCACCATCTCAGGACAAGCTAGACAGCCATGATGGGCAACCATACTGTATGTCGTACAGGTTTATCCCATCGCAGTACAGGATATGACCCATGATAACGAGCGAGCGCATGGCAGCCATCGACCGTAACGCGGAGTCACTCGGTGTCCCTCGACGGTTACTGATGGAATCGAGTGGGAACGCCATCGCACGGAACGTTTCGATGGTGGCTCCACCGGACGCAAGCATCGATATCATCGCCGGCCGGGGCAACAATGGTGGCGATGGTCTCGTGGCCGCTCGCTTTCTCAAAGAGTTTGATGTCACCGCCACCCTGCTCGGGACGCCTGCGCAGATCACCACGGATATCGCCAGGGCGAACTGGGGTGCCCTTGAACAGGCCAACATCCCGACTCGATGCATCACGGACGCTTCCTCACTCGATACCTTCGATGGCGATGTCATCGTCGACGCACTGCTCGGAACCGGGGTCGACGGACCGGTCAGAGAACCGATTCGTTCGGCAATCGAGTTGATCAATCATGCGCAAGGGACCGTCATCTCCGTCGATGTCCCATCGGGATTAGATCCCGACACCGGCGAGCACCAGGGTTCCGCCGTCGAAGCAGATCATATCGTCACCTTTCATGATCGCAAACCCGCACATCAGCACATCGATGTCGAGGTGAGTGTCGAGGATATTGGTATCCCAGAGGCTGCTGAGCGGTTTGTCGGGCCGGGGGATCTGCTCTCCACACTACACCGAGACGATGAAGCCCATAAGGGAGATCATGGAGAGATCCTCATCATTGGTGGCGGACCGTATGTCGGTGCACCGGCGTTGAGCGGCATCGCTGCACTCCGCACGGGGGCAGATCTGGTGCACCTCGCCCTCCCTGAACTGATCGCTGATACCGTCTCGGGCTATCACCCGGAGTTTATCCCACACCGTCTACCAGGAACCACGCTAGAGGGAGGTCACCTCGAGCGAGTTCTCGAGCTCAGCAACGAGGTAGATGTGGTCGTCATCGGACCGGGTCTGGGTGACTCACCAGAGACGACCGAGACGATCGATGCGTTCCTCGACCACTTCGATGGCACCACCGTGGTCGATGCTGATGCGTTACAGTGTCTATCGGGGACTGAATCCAAAGCGGAGATCGTCGCCACCCCACACGCCGGGGAGTTCGTCTCGATGGGCTTTAACCGACCCAAGTCATGGCGCGACGCCATGGATCTGGTCACCAACGCAGCACAGGCTCTCAACTGCTCGATCATCCTCAAAGGTCATATCGATATCATCTCTGATGGCGAGCAGACCCGTGCCAATCGAACCGGTAACCCCGGGATGACGACTGGGGGTACCGGAGACGTCTTGACAGGTGTGACAGCCGCGATGCTTGCACGTCACGATGCGTTCCATGCGGCATGTATCAGTGCGTGGTTGACCGGTGCTGCTGGAGATCACCTTGCGAGACATCACGATACTGGCTTCCTGGCTAGCGAGGTGGCGGATGCCATCCCACAGGTGTGTGCCAGGCTTGAGTAACACAGACCTCAGTCGGTCAAAGCGTAGACGTGACCGTGGCGATCTCCGGTGTAGACCATCCCGTGTGCGACCGTCGGAGACGTGTTTGAGGACGCTCGATTCGTCGCTCGCCAACGCACCGAGCCTGTCTCTCGCTCGAGAGCGATCACCTCCTCAGCATGCGTCGAGATATATACCATCTCATCTGTCACTGCAGGGGCTGCCCAGATACCACCATCGAGAGGTTCCTCCCAGACGAGCTCACCGGAGGGTACATCGATCGCGTACAGAGTTCCTCCATCATCACCGACGAACGCCGTGTGATCCCTGATTGTCACCCTGGAGAAGACCGATACGCCGGTCGGGACGGACCATTCCTCCTCACCGGTGTGGAGATCAAGGCCATAGATGGTACCGTCCCCGGCTCCCATGATCACCATCTCATCGTGGATCGCCGCTGTCGAGGCCAGGACAGCGTCAGTCTCAACACGCCATTCGCGAGCACCGGAGCGAGCATCGTATGCATGAATTTCGACATGATTGCTCCCGATGATGAGCAATTCATCCTTGATGACTGGCGACGAATCTGGTGTGACACCACGTCTGTTCCATAGTTCTTCCTGTTCGACAACATCAACTGCGTAGAGGCGTTCATCTTCGGCGGAGAAGAACGCAACCCCGTCGACCACTGCGGGTGAACACGAAATGTCACGGCCGACCCTGAACCGCCATCGTGACTCATCATCGGTATCGACCACATGGAGGGAACCGTCCGTTGACCCGAAGTAGAGGTTGCCCTCGTCGATACTAGGCGATGATCGGATATCATTCTGTGTTTGATAAGACCACGCCAGCTCCCCGGTGAACGCATCGACCGCGTAGAGGTGTCGATCGAGGCTGGTGAGGTACACATAGTGCTCATCGACTGCCATCGATGACTCGATGCCGCGACCAGCACTGAACGACCACTCGACGGTGGGATCATCGATTGGACCGTCACCGAGGTTATTGCCACCGGTATTCGTCTCGTTTCGTTGATACGATTTCCACGCACCATCCAACCGATCGATGACGATAGGCCGTTCATCGGAGAGTATGTCATCGAGACAGCCAGCAACACCAACGATCGATGCAACGCCGAGGTTGCGTAGATATGCACGCCGGGAGGATACCTTGGGGACCATATCGGTACCTGTCAATCCACCAGGTGCTATTAGGTATTGATTCGTTCGCATCTGACGCTGGTAAAGCGTAGTCTCAACCAGAGATCCCCGGTGTCTGGTAGAGTGAAGCGGCCTTGTCTCGTGCCTGATCGATCACCGATGGCCGTGCCTCAAACTCGATCAGGACACTCCCACCTCCATAGGTCACCTCAGATACCCTGGCATTGTCATGAAGCCATGAGATGAGCGGCATCGTCTCAGTATGTTGTGGGACGACAAGGCGTTCTGCGTGCCAATCGGGCAGGGCATCTGCGATCCGTGCTTCGAGATGATCGATACCGATACCCTCAGCGGCGCTGATACACACGGGGTTCTCGGTCAGTGCCGCCACCGCCTGTTCAATCTCCGCTATCGCGGCATCATCGACCAGGTCAACCTTATTGAAGACCGTCACAATCGGGGCCTGATTTCTCGCACTCAACGTGTCGTGGCTGGTAATCAGCTTCTCACGAACTACCTCAGTCGGCTCACTCGCATCGACCACAAGGAGAACCAGATCGGCACGGTACACTGCCTCGAGCGTTGAGTTGAACGAGTCAATCAACCATGGGGGGAGATCAGCGATGAAACCGACGGTATCGGTGAGTAACACCCGTCGATTATCAATGAGCATCCGTCGAGTGGTCGTCCCCAGTGTCTCGAACAGACGATCGCTCGAGGCAGCGGTGGGATCGAGATCTGGATGTAGTCCCTCGTTCTGGTCGACGGAGAGCTCACTCGCCAACTGTCGCAACAACGTCGACTTTCCCGCGTTCGTGTACCCCGCGAGTGCCACGAGATCGAATCCCGAGTCGCGTTGCCTGGCCCGTCGCTTGGCCTCACGATCTTCGATGGTCGAGAGCTCTTCCTGGATACGGCTGATGCGTGCCTTGATGTCTCGCTTTCGACTCTCATCATACTCTCCAAGACCCATGAACCCCGGATGCTCGTCTCGTTTGGCAAGACTGGCCTTCGCCTCCGCTCGTGGGAGTTCATAGCGTAATTCAGCCAGTTCGACCTGTAGCTGTGCCTTTCGTGTGTTAGCACGTTGACCGAAGATATCGAGGATCAACTTGAACCGATCGATGACGGCCACACCTGCTGGCAATCGTTGCCCGAGATTGTACGTCTGATACGGTCCCAGTCGATTATCGAACACCACGAACTCCGCATCCATATCGCGAACTGTGCGAGCGAGTTCAGCCCCTTTCCCGGCGCCAAGTTCGAATGCCGGATCGGCCGAGCGGACCTGCGTCACCTCAGCAACAACCTCATGGCCCGCAGCACGGACCAGTCCTCGTATCTCGGCCGTGTCCGGTTCACCCTTATCGACGCGCTTGACGACCACCGTCCTCATGATTGAGGTCGGTCGACGCCTTCGTCGGTTACTTGACCTACCACGTGTCACCAGTAGGTAGGTTGTGGTGACACTTAAGTTCTCAGCCGCGGTGGCGGACGCTGAGAGCGATACCGGAGCCGATAGGTAACACCACAGTTGTGAACGCAGCATCGTCTCTGACGACCTCGAGGTACCGTCGCACGCCATCGGTCATATCATCGAGGTCGGCCGCACCCTCACCCTCGATGATCGCCCGCATGAGACCCTCGGTGTCCATCGGACCTGCGCTGATGGCGTTATCTGCTACGATGACGCCACCTGGCGGGAGGCGATCGCGGACGCGCTCGAACGCATCTCGATATCGCTGTTTGTCATGGTCGATGAGTACGATATCGAACGGCCCGTGATACCGATCGATGACATCCAACGCATCACCCTCCTCGAATCTTGCCAGGTGGGTGAGACCTGCACGCGCAAAGTACTCTCTGGCCTTGTCGAGCTCCTCTTCGTCCTCCTCGGTCAATACCACCTGACCACTCTCGGGGAGGGCACGGGCGAACCAATAGGCGGAGTAGCCGAACCCTGAACCAAACTCGAACACGCGGTCTGCTTCCTTCATGGTGACGAGCTGGTGTAATATTCCGCCAACCGTCCGACCGATGATGGGAAATCCCTCCCGTGAAGCATGCTCGGCCATCTCCTGCTGGATATCGTCATGGTGCGGTGACATCGATTCAAGGAACTGCTCAAGCTCGATCGTGTTCTCGGTCGACATACATTCAACCTGCGCGGGATGGGCGAAAAAGGTACGAGATTGCTATCGGCGGAGTGTGAGCGTCAAAATATCCTCATCCGCAAGGTGATGATCCAGCCCGACACGTTGCTCATCATGACTTGCACTCGGTCCGGTCACCCGTGCGTAACGAAAGCGTTGTTCGAAATCCCCACCAAGTCGCCCGAGCACGTCACCGATCGTCGTTCCATCTCGTACGATGAGTGGCTCATCGAAATCTGGTGACTCTCCCGGCTTTTTCATATAGATTCGCCTCAATGATAGCTTGTCCCAGATTCGGTCTTTGAGTTCCTCCAGACCGATATCCTGTTCTCCGCTGACGAAGATGACCTCATCCGGGTCGATACCTTCCTCCTGTAGCTCACTCGTCACAGACTGCATGGAGGTATCATCGACGGTATCGATCTTGTTGACAACAGTGATCGAGGGGATGTATACCCGGTTGTCCATGATGCCGTCGATCAACCGGTCGATATCGAGGTTCTCGGCGATATGGATATCGGCATTGACGAACCCCTGCTCACGTACGACCTCAGCGACGGTATCCTCATCGAGGTCGAAGTTCGACACGGTGGTAACACTGATGCCACCCTTGCCCTTGGGCGTCACCGATACCCGAGGAGGATCGACATCGATTCTGATCTGATTGGAGCGCAGTTCTTGGATGAGGTCGTGGTAGCGTTCGATCTCAAATGGATCTAACACGATCATGATGAGATCTGCCGCTCGGACCATCGATAGCACCTCCCTCCCACGGCCGCGACCCCCTGCTGCGCCCTGAATGAGCCCGGGAACATCGAGCAGTTGAATCTGTGCACCGCGATGTTCGATCATCCCGGGATTGACCTCGAGGGTTGTGAAGTCATATGCGCCTACCTCACTCTCAGCGTTCGTCACCGCGTTTAACAGCGTGGATTTACCAACACTCGGAAACCCTACCATGGCTACCGTTGCATCACCGCTTTTGGCGACATGGTACCCCTCACCGCCTGAATCGCCGGTTTGACGTGTCTCAAGTCGCTCGCGTAGCTCAGCAAGTCGGGATTTCAACCTTCCGATATGTTGCTCAGATGCTTTGTTATACGGGGTCTCAGCGATCTCCCGTTCGATATCCTCGATCTGCTCCTCAAGACCCATCGACAACGATGCTATGAAGCCAATCGCGGAAAGGGCTTCGCTTCAGCCTCAATATCGATATGTTGATACCTTTTCATACGAATTATTCGTGCAGTATTATGCCCTCTGCTGCCATGTTTCGTGATAGCACACAGATAGTGCTTCCCTCGTCCGACATGGCTGAGATCGCCGAGATCGTCGAATCACGCTTCACCGTCACTGTCGTCAAAGAGGGCGATGCCTACCGCATCATCGGATCACCGGTGGAAATCAAGGCAGTAGGTGATTTCCTCTCATATCGGGGCATCAACCTCCCCTGATCTGCCTTTAGCCCACGAATCCTGTGGTACCTCCAGCCGGTTAACCGCCTACGGCCACAACCCGCGTATATTGTGAGCCGCAGCGACCCGTTCGAGTGCAACCGTATACGCAGCATCCCGCCAGGTGACCGACCGATCCTCGTGGACATCGACCACGGATGCCCATGCCTTGGCCATCTCAGATTCGAGTTCTGTCTCTACCCGCTCAAGCGTCCATTTACGCCGACTGATATCCTGAAGCCATTCAAAGTAACTGACCGTCACACCCCCTGCATTCGCCACGATATCTGGAATGACCGGAATATCGCGTTCCTCGAGTGCAACGTCAGCGCCAGAGGTGGTCGGACCGTTAGCACCCTCAACAATCATATCAGCCTTGATCTCGTCAACATTGTCGACAGTGATCACGTTCCCGATCGCCGCAGGGATGAGTACATCGACATCGAGTTCGAGGAGCTCATCATTCGAGATGATCGAAGGTGCATCATACTCGAGCACTGCCTCTGGTTTCTCCTCATGTGACAGGATGTTGTGTGTATCTATCCCGTCTGGGTTGTACACGGCCCCATTGACGTCGCTCACTGAGACGATTGTCGCACCCATGTCCTGCAGTTTCCGTGCGGCGTTAGCGCCGACACTCCCGAAGCCCTGAACGGCGACCGTCATACCATTCAGATCGATATCATAATAGTCAGCAGCGAGCTCGGTGATGATCGCCACACTGTAACCTGGAGCTTCTGCTCTCCCCACACTTCCCCCGATGGCAGGGGGTTTCCCTGTCACCACACCTGGTGTGGTCTCTCCCTCTTGCATGCTGTACGCATCCATGAACCATGCCATCGTCTGGGCATCGGTCCCCATATCGGGTGCAGGAATGTCACGATTCGGTCCGACCACATCGCGAAGCTCCTGAGCAAGCCTACGGGTGAGGCGTTCCTTCTCCTTGAGGCTGAGTTTTTTCGGGTTGACAACCACACCACCTTTCGCCCCACCGAAGGGAAGGTTCAACACAGCACACTTCCACGTCATCCACATCCCGAGACCGATACACTCCTCCTCGGTCACATCGGGGTGGTACCTAATGCCACCCTTGAACGGGCCACGCACACTGTCATGCTGTGCACGGTACCCGACGATTGGGTCAACCCTCCCGTCATCTCGCTTTAAGGGTAATGTGACCCTGGTGACACGAGCGGGATGTCGGAGTCGCTCCACGATATCCTCGTCCACGTCGGCGAGTGTGGCTGCCCGATCAAGTTGCCGGAGTGCGGTCTCGAGAGCGGTCTCTGGTTCTGCTGGGGATTCGTTGACCGTGGAGTCTACCGACCCATGGTCGGCGTCATTTGACATCGACGATCACCATGGGTAAGTCATCGACGCGAGACAGACCAGATGGACGGATAGCCCGACTTCGTCGGTCGGTTATCGAGGGTAGATGCATACCCTAGGAAGTTTCGTCGGTCCGTACTTAACTTTGCAGACTTGCCTTCGTACCTTCAGACGAGACGGGCAACCACCGACAACTTCAGACTATTCCGAACTGCCGTTGAGATACCGCATTAACACGCTGATGGTCCCCTGTGAGTATGACCCATCACAGATGCGATCGGCAGCAGCTTTGGCTGTCGCATCAGCATTCTCGAGTGCAATCGATGTCCCAACTCGCTCAAACGTCGAGACATCGTTCTCTGAGTCGCCAATTGCAACAACCTCGGTTAGCTCGAACCCGAGGAGTTGGCCCGCTCGTGCAATCCCACTCCCTTTCGATACGGTCGGGTCTTTGATATGATAGGCGTAACCACTGTCAATCACCTCAAGTGCGTGATCAGATGCCATCGATTCTAGGCGGGAGCGAGAGACCGACCGATCGATCGCTAGTTCTGTCTCCCTCCACCTGTTGACGAGGTCGTTCACACCCCATCCGATATCAATACCCGCCTGTGCCAGCTCGTGTCGAAATGCCTCGATCTGTTCGGTCGAGGATACAAGTTCGACCGTCTCGTCGAT
>SKSD01000015.1 GCA_007118145.1 Halobacteriales archaeon | reverse complement strand
GAGCGGGCACGATGGGATTCGAACCCACGACCATCGGATGACTTCTCCGGTGGGAGACCCCAACCGAAATAGAAGTCCGACGCTCTGTCCAGACTGAGCTACGTGCCCCGTACACTGAGTCAGGGATGGCATCCCACTAAAGAGAAGCGGTCATCAATTTTCGAGCAGACAGATTCCGTTATGCGGATCAACGAAGTTTGAGATGCTTTATTCCCTTCCGTTGGAAACATCGTATCATGACAGTCTTCGCTACGGTGGGCTACCCGGGAAGTGGCAAGGGCGAGGCTGCTAAGGTGGCTGCCGATGTCGATATCCCGGTGATCACCATGGGGGATGTGATTCGAAATGAATCTCGTGCGCGTGGCCTCTCGATCTCCGAGGATAACCTCGGTCAAGTCGCAACCGCACTCAGGCAGGCTGAGGGTGATGATGCAGTTGCGAAGCGATGTCTACCCCTGATTCACGTGACACACAAAGCGTACGGGACGGTGCTGATCGACGGTATCCGCGGTCAAGCCGAGGTGGATCGGTTCCGTCAGTCTCTCGGCGACAGGTTCGAACTCATCGCGATCGAGGCACCCTTCGATATCCGTCTCGAGCGGATCAGACATCGAGGTCGAGATATCACCGCAGATGGTAAGGACGACCTTCGTCGCCGAGACGAGCGAGAACGTGGGTATGGGATGGATCTCGCCATCGAAACTGCAGAACACACCATCGTCAACGCTGGTTCACTCGATGATTTCCGGACATCACTCGAGAACATCCTGCTCAACGGGGTCGACAGATGATCTACCGTGTCGAGATCGAGGTGATCGCACCTATCGAACCGACGGAGGACCCAGAGGAGGTACGATCTGCGATACTCGAGGTATTCCCGTCAGCTGAGATCACCTCTCAAGATGGTAGACTCGCCGCGACAGCCCATTCGATCGATCGATTCACCGAGTTACTGAGCAAACAGCGCATCCTCGATACA
The DNA here is from genome assembly GCA_007118145.1 of Halobacteriales archaeon. Taxonomy (GTDB): domain Archaea; phylum Halobacteriota; class Halobacteria; order Halobacteriales; family SKSH01; genus SKSH01. Next base: position 150,827 of record SKSD01000015.1, on the reverse strand, counting down.
GCACGTGCACGACTCATGGAGAGTCGCACTGGTGACTCGCTCGGTTTTCGACTCAAGAAGCAGGCTGCCCACGCCGGCGTCGTCAACTTCGCACTTGATGAACCGGACGAGCTCGGTGATCTCATCGTTCGTATCCATATCGAGCAACCTTCACCGGAGGAGTTCATCGAGGAGATCACCGCACCGCCGTGAGTGCCACCTCAAAACGGGCCGAGTCCGCCTCCACCGTGTTGCTGGAGGCGTTTCATCATCCGTTGCATGTCGCCCTCGCCCATCCCTCTGAACTGATTGAGGGTCTGTTCCATCATACGGTGTTGCTGGAGGAGTTCCCTGACGACCTCCTCGTCCGTACCACTTCCCCGTGCGATCCGTTCGATCTGACTTGCACCGATATCGGATGGGTTGCGTAGTTCGTCGTCAGTCATGGAATCCATCACGATCCGGTACCGCATAAGCCGCTCATCGGTCACGTCCATCGCCTCATCGGGGAGTTGATCCTTGAGATTCGATCCGAGGCCTGGGATGAGGTCCATCACCTGGTCGAGTGGGCCCATGTTCTGCATCGCCTCGAGTTGGTGGCGCATGTCGATGAGGGTGAAGTCACCCTCGAAGATGGACTCGGGATCCCAGTCTTCAGGATCGGCGTCTGACTCAGCCATGGCACGCTCGACACGCTCGGCGAGTTGCTGGAGGTCACCCATACCCAGCAGCCGTGAGATGAAGCCACTCGGCTCGAATCGTTCGATATCTTTGACCGTCTCACCGGTACCGAGGAAGGCGATCGACGAGTCAGTCTCTGCAACAGCGGTCAACGCACCACCACCCTTGGCCGTCCCGTCTAGTTTCGTGATGACCACTCCATCGATCCCGATTGTATCCTCGAACTCACGTGCCTGCTCCTTGGCTCCATGACCGATGGCAGCGTCGAGAACGAGCAGGTTGACATCGGGGTCGACAGCTTCCTCGATGGCTTCCATCTCATCGATGAGATCCTCCTCGAGTGCGTGTCGGCCGGCTGTGTCGATGATTCGTACCTCAGCCTCGGCGGTTGCGTCGAGACCGGCTGTCGCGATCTCAACGGGATCTTCAGCATCCGGGTCGCCAAAGAACTCCACCCCGGCGCGTTCGGCCATCTCCTTTGACTGTTCATAGGCACCGGGTCTGAACGTGTCAGTTTGAATGACCGCACTTGGCAGCCCCTTGCGATCGAACCACCAGGCGATCTTGGCTGAGGTGGTCGTTTTCCCAGATCCCTGAAGCCCGGCCAATAAGATGACCTGCGGCTCGAGCGGGAGTACAGTACTCTCACCAATCAACTCGACCATCTCCTCGTAGACGATCTTGAGGAGGTGATCGTGAGCGCTTGTCCCCGCCGGTGGCTCCTCATCGAGACCTCGGGTACGGATGCGCTCAGACAGCTCCATCACGATATCGAGATCGACATCGGCCTTGAGGAGCGACCGCTGGATGTCCTTCACGATCGCCTCGATATCGTCCTCATCGAGACGACCCTGCCCTCGCATCGATCGGAGGGTTTCGCGAAGTGACCCACCGAGGTCGTCAAGCACCATTATGGTGGGATTTGTCTCCGACGTAATTTAGGCTTGTCCTCATGGGGTGTGGTAGATGCGGTGGCGGTGAATAGCCGTGATCGATCAGCCAAGGAGGCGGTCGACGAGCACCTCGGGGTCGAAACGTTCGAGGTCGCTGTACGTCTGTCCGGTACCGAGAAAGAGAATGGGTTTACCTGTCACTCTCGCAATCGAGATAGCCGCGCCTCCACTCGTGTCTGCATCGGCCTTGGTCAACACCGTCCCATCGATTTCGGCTGCTTCGTTGAACTCACGGGCTCGGTTGATGGCATCTTGACCGGCGACTGCCTCATCGACGAACAGGGTCAGCTCGGGTTCGACGACACGGTCGATCTTCTCGAGCTGTGCCATCAGGTCGTGACTTGTGTGCAATCGCCCGGCCGTATCCGCGAGCACGAAGTCAACATCGTTCGCCCTGGCATACTCTTTGGCATCATAGATGACGGCTGCTGGATCGCCCCCCTGATCGTGGCTGATGACGCGGATATCGAGTGCGTCACCATGTTCCTGCAGTTGTTCGGTCGCTCCGGCTCGATAGGTGTCGCCGTTGGCCAAGACGACGCTGTATCCCTGGCCCTCGAGGTAGTGTGCGAACTTGGCGATGGTCGTCGTTTTACCCACCCCATTGACCCCTGTGAACAACACCGTCGTCGGTCGAGGTAACTCGGCGAATCGTTCCTCAACATCGAACTGACCCACGCCCATCACCTCGACGAGTGCGTCCCTGATCGCACGAACCGCGACGACCCCTGGGCTCTTGGTGATCGAGACAGCCTCACCGACTACCTCAGATCGGACTGCTTCGATGATCTCCTCAGCAACGTTGATCTCGACATCCGCCTGCAACAGTGCATGTTCGAGTTCGGTCAGCGAACCCTCGATTGCCTCCTCGTCGATGATGACCCTCCCAGTAGCGTATGACTTCGCTCGCTTGGCGAGGCTCGGGCCGTCGTCCTCCTCGGCCACCTCCGGTTCCTCCACCTGCTCGTCGACATCCTGTTGGAATGACTTCAGCGATTTCGATAACCGTTCGAACATGGCCTACTGGTCAGGGCTCGTCCGGTCCCGTCCCCTCACCGGCGAGGCGCTGTTGTTGAGCGACCTGCTGGAGTTGTTGCTCGATCTCCGTCCCCTGTGACTCTAACTCGGCGATCGACTCGGTGATGGTCTCGATGCGTTCCTGGACGATCGCCTGTCGCTCTTGCAGCGTCGAAATGGCACCGTCACGAGGACGCTCGGCACTGAACCCACCACCGATACTCACGATGACCTCGTCGATGTCCTGTATCTCTGCTCGCAGGTAGGCAGAGCCACCTAGTGGCACCTGCACGGTCGAGCCATCCTCGAGTTGTTCGAGCGCCTCGACGGCACCACGAAGTTCGTTGAGGGTCGAGCGAAGTGTCTCTCGCTCTCGGGTCAACTCCTCGATCTGGAACTGGATTGCCTGTAATTGTTGACTCGCCTGTCTGAGTTCGTTGGATGACTCACTCATCGATACCACCCGCCCACTCGTGTGAGACGAACTGTGGCCTTCGCTCCTTCTTGCATGTCAACCGATTCGGGTTCGACGATGGAAGTATCTTCCTAAACGATAGGTTCACCCGAGAAAGCCCAATGCCTCCTCGATACGTCCGAGTTCAGGGCCGGTCGTCTGCTCGCCAGCGACGAACCCCTGGCGATTCGCTACGAGCCCTGAACCGATCAGTGGCGACCCATAATTGACGGTCCCGACATCGGCGCGCACATCGAGCACCTCCTCGAGTGTGTCGAGTTCATCATCGGTCACCTTGGGGTGGCACAAGACACCGTGATTCGTCGCAACAGCAGCCGTCCCAACCGTGCGCATCCCACCGATACGAAGTCGCTCGACCGATACCTCGAGTGCGTCACGGACCACATCGATTGCGTGATCGGGAAGGTCGGGGTGCGCGATGGCTCCATAATCGTTCACCAGGAGACAGTTTCCGGCAGCGTTGATGCGACCTGGGAGCGTCCGTATCGGTGACTTGACCGCCTCCTCGATCGTCGCTCGCTCATCGTCGGTGAGTCTATCACTGACGAGCAACCCTGTCTCATTCCCAACGGCCAGTGCACCGAGTGTGTTGGCACCACCAATCGAGCACCGTACAACCGGTACGCCCAGTTCATCCTCTAATGCGGCTACGGTCGAGGCATCGGTCGGGAGACCGACGAGGCTCACCTGGTCGGTGGCACTCGCAAAGACGCCGACGTAAAGAGATCCCTGGATCGTCGTCCGTAACACGTCACTTGTCTGCGTGTTCCGCCTCGACCATGTCCACACCCGCCTCGGTAAACCGAGCAGCACGGATGCGGATACGTCGTGGTGGTTTCTTTCGACCTCGGGACCACACTTCTTCGTTGATCGATGGGTCGAGGCGTACCTCGTCCTCATCCACCGAGAAATGCTGTGCTAAATGCTGGCGGATGAGCGAAAGCGCATGGTCAGCACGTGCAGTCGATGGTGCATTGTGTGCGTCGCGAAGCGGGACGGTGATGATACGCTCCTCGAAATCACTTGCGCTCATCGATCACTCGTCCAGGCTCTGCCGACGCCAGCTACGGCGTTTCGGGTTTTGCGTCACGTCGCGATTCGTCTTGAGTATCACCCACGTGGGGACACGGGTGTTCTGGCGCTCTCGTTTTGCGAGGCGCTTCTTCTTGCCCTTCGATTTCTTGCCCATAGATAGCCTGAGGTATCGTCTCACCGGTAAAAAATACTGTCTTTCGGCGCGCGACCACCTATCAGGACAGTGAAAACCGCTCGACGGTCTCATATTCCGGGCCTGTATCGCCGAGCGTACTCTCGGTGAGACAGACTTCTTCGACGGTGAACGTCCCGAGTTCCGGTTGTTCCTCGGTGACCAGTCGCTGGACGAGATCCTTGCCGCCTGCGTGTGCCATCCGTGCGAAGGTGACGTGTGGGGTAAACTCGTGGTCAGCCTCCTCGAATCCTCGATCCGTAAGTGCTGTCTCGACAGCCCTTGCGAGGTGGGTCAGCTGCTCGCCACCAGTTGAGAACCCGACCCAGAGCACGCGGATATACTCGATCTCTGGGAACACACCAAGTCCGGCGACCGTCGCATCGAAGGGGTCGACATGTGCAGTGGTGATCGCAGAATCGATACCCTCGACTACCGCTGGTACACGTGATGTCGGGACATCGCCGAGAAATTTGAGTGTCACGTGTGACTGATGGGGGTCGGTGAATCGGAGTCCGCCCGCAGGTTCGAATCGTGATTGAAGCTCCTCGATGGACTCACAGATGTCGGAGGGAAGATCGACACTGACGAACAGTCGCATGTGCCAAGCATCTCACTCCCGCTCGAAAAACACCGTGGTCGTGTGGCGGTGTGCTTTTGACCGTCCCAACCAAATTCCGTCTCATGGACGAGGAGGATCGACACGAGTTCTCGACGGGTGAGGGTTTTGATAACCCCTACGAGGCGTTCGATATCGACCCACCGGTGATTGATGTCGATCCATCGAACGTCGACCCGGTTGATTCACGTGTCATCCCGGATATGCTCGATGAATCTGCCTTTCCGGTGGACGAGATCGATGCTGAGGCACTCATCGAGGTCGGTCTCAATTACATGTCGATCAACCGCTTCGAGCAGGCTGCCGATGCGTTCGAGCGTGCAGCAAGGTTCGCCGAGACAGACACCTTGAGACAGGAAGCCTGGACGAACAAGGGGGTGGCTCATGGCCAACTGGAGGAGTTTGATGACGCCATCGGTGCCTATCGTGAGGCGCTCTCGATCGACGAGGCAGGCGAGCATGCGGCCACGGCGGAGACCAACTTGGCATATGCCCTCTGGGAGACCGGCCACGATGAGCAGGCGCTCCATCATGCTGAACGGGCTGTCGAGCGTGACCCTCATCTCCCCCAGGCGTGGTACAACCGCGCGTATCTCGCAGCTGAACGGGGGCTGTTCGAGGATGCCAAGTTCTCGCTTGAGAACGCAGAACGTCTGGGTATGCGCGAGGCACAGATGCTCGAGTTGAAGGTGGAGGTGCTTGAGGAACTCGGCGAGGATGAAGAGGCTGAGCGTACACTCGATCGAGTCTCAGAGCAGCAACAACAGCGGGAACGAGAGTTATTTGAATGATCGTCAGAGAACGCGAGACACCGCAGGGCTTGCTCGTGAGTGTGTGCGATGACGGCATCCTCGGGGAGACATTCGAGGATGGCGATATCTCCCTGACCGTGACCGAAGAGTTCTACAGTGGCGAGCGCTGCGACGAGCAAGAGGTACTCGCTTCACTCGAGCGAGCCGCGGTGGCGAATCTGGTCGGGCAACAGACCGTCACCCTGGCGATCGAGGCAGGGTTCGTCGATGCGGGGAGTGTGTTGGAGATTGGTGCAACGCGACATGCCCAGGTATTGAATCTGACCAGGCTCGGGTAATCGAATGCCCGACCGAAGGACAATTGGGTATGCAAGCCCTCTCTCAGGCTAATGGGTGTCACCGGTTCAGCCCTCCTCGATGTAGATCGCATCCGACGGGATTTCCCCGTTCTCGAGCGACGGCTCGGAGACGATCGCCCGCTAGTCTATCTCGATAACTCGGCGACGTCGCTGACCCCATCACCGGTCGTCGATGCGATGGCAACGTACTACAACGAATACAACGCGAACGTTCACCGCGGGTTACACCAGCTGAGTCAGGAAGCATCGATCGCATACGAGGACGCGCACGATGCGGTCGCCGAGTTCATCGGCGCAGACGGTCGTGAGGAGGTCATCTTCACGAAGAACACCACCGAGAGTCTCAATCTGGTAGCCTACTCGTGGGGTCTCGAGCACCTCGGCCCCGGAGACGAGGTGGTCATCACAGAGATGGAACATCACGCCGCATTGGTGACGTGGCAACAGATAGCCAGGCGGACCGGTGCGACACTCCGATATATCGGTCTCACCGATGACGGCCGCCTCGATATGTCGAGTGCGTCTGAACGCATCGGAGACGATACAGCCGTGGTCTCTGCGGTTCACGTGTCGAACACACTCGGCACGGTCAATCCGGTCGATGATCTCGTCGATATGGCACACGAACATGATGCCATCGCCGTGATCGACGGTGCTCAGGCAGTCCCCATGCGACCGGTCGATGTCGGGTCGATGGACGCTGATTTCTATGCGTTCTCCGGGCACAAGATGCTCGGACCGACGGGTATCGGTGTGCTCTATGGCAAGGAGGAACTCCTGCAACGGCTGGAACCGTTCCTCTACGGTGGGTCGATGATCGAGAAGGTCACCTTCGATGAATCACGGTGGAACGAACTCCCGTGGAAGTTCGAGGCAGGTACCCCACCGATCGCCGAGGGGATCGGCCTCCATCGGGCGGTTGACTATCTCGAATCGATCGGCATGGATCGCATCCAACGCCACGAGGAGGCGCTGGTATCGTATGCACTCGAACGCTTTGATGCACTGGATGATGTCGAGGTATATGGCCCACGCGACCCTGCCACCCGCGGTGGGCTCCTCGCATTCAATCTCGAGACCGTACATCCACACGATCTCGCGCAGGTGATGAACGACTTCGCCGTCGCCATCCGTGCGGGCGATCACTGTACGCAACCGCTACACGACCGTCTCGATATCACCGCCTCAGCACGTGCCTCGTTTTACGTGTACAATCAGCCTTCGGACATCGATGTGCTCATCGACGGAATCGACGCGGCACGAGAGTTGTTCATCGCGTAACCCCTGACGGAACGCTTTTGCGTGGAACAAGACTACCTACCGTCGAGGATGGATCTCGGATCGGATATCTATCGACAGCAGATCCTCGATCACTACCGCAACCCACGGAATCACGGATCGCTCGAGGAGCCCACCTTCACACATGAGGGAGAGAACACCATGTGTGGCGACCTCATCGAGATGGACGTGGAACTTGATGACGATGACGTGATTACATCGGTCGCCTTTCGAGGTGATGGCTGTGCGATCAGCCAAGCGAGTGCGAGCATGCTCACAGAGCGCTTGATCGGGATGTCACTCGAGGAGGTCGATGCCCTGGATCGCGACGATATGATCGACATGCTCGGTGTGGAGATCAGCCCGATGCGTGTCAAGTGCGCCGTATTGGCCGAGAAGGTGGTGCAAGATGGGGCTGACATCCACCGTGGGAAGATCGATCTTGATCGGACGAATCTGGACGATTCCTGAATCGGTTGTTGCTGATTACGGGCTTGGAAAGTGGGCTACGTACCTTTTGGGCCGTTCACTCCGGCTTGATACCATCCTGGACGACGCGCATCACGGCCTCACCATCAGGGAGGTTAGGGGCGTCGACCAGGCGGACAATCCGCTTGTCACCCTTCGATTTGCGGAGATACATCCTGAACGTCGAGGTATGTCCGAGGATGTTCCCTCCGATGGGCTGGGTTGGATCACCGAAGAATGCATCAGGGTTTGCAGATACCTGGTTCGTCACGAGGATAGCAGTGTTGTGCAACGTCCCGATACGCATCAGGTCGTGAAGATGTTTGTTCAGCTTCTGTTGTCGGTTCGCCAGTTCTCCCCGACCGACATACTCGGCCCGGAAGTGCGCGGTGAGTGAGTCGACACAGACGAGTCTGATTGGGAACTCACCGTCTTGGCTATCACCGGTGAGTGCCTGTGCCTGTTCGGCCAGGAGCATCTGGTGGTTGCTGTTGTATGCCTTAGCGACGTGGATCTGATCGAGGAACGACTCTGTGAGCGCCTCGAGGGCGGCATCATCGTCAGCTTCTCCATCGATGCCACGATCTTCCATCGTTATCTCGAGAACGTCGTCATCGAGACCACGTACCATATCGTCGATTCGTTCAGGCCTGAACGTGTCTTCAGAATCGATGAATATCGCCCCCGCCCGGAGGCCGCCGACCTCCTCAGGGAGTTGGACATTCACACAGAACTGATGGGTGATCTGTGACTTGCCAGACCCGAACTCGCCGTATACCTCGGTGATCGACTGAGTCTCGATTCCACCACCGAGCAGGTCGTCAAGATCATCGATGAGCCAGGAGAGCTTCCCGATCTGCTCGCGTCGTTGGAGCACGTCCATCCCGGATTCGAACCCACCGATATCAGCTTCTTTCCGGGCTGCCCTGATGATATCGGCTGCCGTCGATTCACCGATATCGGCCGAGTTTGCGAGTTCGGCCGGACTCGCCACGGCCAGTCCCTGAAACGAGTCGAATCCTGACTCGAGGAGTTTATCAGCAGTGGCGGGACCGACACCTGGCAAAGATTCGAGGTCGGCTTCGTCTGCCATGCACGGCGATTGCGCGGCATCGGTTAAAGGTTGTCCGCTTGGTCATCGAAAGTAGTCGCCGTCCGGTGCATCATCCCGTCTGGTTCACGTTGGAGGCGTGGTCTCAGCACCACCACTTCGAACTCTGGTCGGGAGGGTGATCAACCAGAGGAGACCGAGGCCGAGACCGAAGGTGAACAACGTCGGGACGACGACGATGAGCATCGTGAGGATACTCCCAGGGGTGAGCAATGCAGCCAGGATCAACGTCCAGAGGACGACCCCACGCCATCGGCGACGCATCGTCCTGTACCGGACGATACCCGTGAGGTGGAAGATGACCATGGTCATCAGCAGGTTGAACAGGACGCCGATACCGATCGTCGTGAAGACGACCAACCACGCGAAGCTCTTCAGCCGGTACGAGATGATCATCCCGGACTCCAACGAGTGCCAGATCAATCCGGAGATGAGTGGCGGCGCGATATAGCTGTAACCGAGCCAGCTGCCAACGATGAGGCCACCGATCATGAGACCACCCCAGAAGAGGAACACTCGCCGGTCGCCTGTGGCCAATCCCCGCTCGCCGAGGGCTGGCCAGGCATAGTATAGCAAGAGGGGAAGGGTGACCACGATTGCAAACACGAGGCTAATCTTGACGTTGAACAAGAGCACCTCGACCGGGTGTAACGCCACGGTGAAGAGCTCCTCTTCGAGGTCGATCGCATCACCAGGCACACGTGAGGCGAAGTCACGCTGTAGTTGACCCATTCCACCGGAGTACAGCCAGAAGAACACCCCGAACGTCACCGCGAGGAACACCATCACGATACGGAACATCCGCGAGGTCAGACTCTGATAGATGAACACGATGTCGTACCAGTACCCCCCAATATCCTCTTCGGTGGTCTCATCCTCGGTGAAGCCGTCGACGAAGCTCGTCGCCGAGCGATGTATCGCTGAGTATTCCTCGTCCTCCTCGGCCACCTCAGCTTCAGCCGCTTTTGCCTCTGCGTACGCTTGTCCCTCGTCGAACCGCTCGAGGACAACCTCAGCCCGCTCGGTGTCACCCGCTTTGATCGCCTTGCTCGCAATCGAGACTGCTTCGTCCTCGGTCATCGCCGCGAATGCCTCGACCGGAGCGGCCCGTAACCCCTCGGTATCGAGCGGGCGAAGGTCGAGATCGGCCGGATCGCCTGCGATCATCGCGTGATGTGATGGCGGGATCGGTCGCCTGAGTACCTGGATGGCGTAGATAACACCAATCAGTACGAAGACCAGGATACCGATCCAGAGGCCGAAGAACACTTCACCGACCAGTCCAGGATCGCTGAGATAGGTCTCGATCGTCAGCGGCTCACTGGGTTGCACGAGCGCGGGTAACGAGGGAACGACGTTAGCATCGAGCCAGGCGAGTGGATCGTACCTGGCTGCGGCAATGCCCGCTGCCCAACCGATGAGACCTCCAATCAGTGCAATCAGCCCCTTGCGTTTGATCTGCTGCCTGACGACCGGGTCATGGGACGACCCAGCACGGCTGAGGTTCGCGGCCAGTTTGGCGAGGGCGAGGCTGAAGAAGTAGAGTGCGACGAGTGGGAAGCCCCACATCAACTGCGTGAAGGGGTCAGGTGGAGAGAACAACGCACCGAAGACGAAGATGCCGACGATCGCGTACTTCCACTTGTCACGGAAGAACTCGTATCGGATGATCTCCGTATATGAGGCGACCGTCATGAATAGTGGAATCTGAGCGGCGAGTGCGAACGAAATCGTCAACAGGATGAGAAACTCCGTCCAGAAGACGATGTCGTAGTCAGGTCTTACCTCCGACATCACCGCGTTCTCAGCGAGGAAGATGAACATGAACGGGAAGAAGAACTCATACGCGTAGATGACCCCGAGGAGGGCTAGAAATACTGAGACTGCGATGAACGCGTAACGCTTGGGTCTCGTCAGAGGCATGGTGGGCATGAGCCCTCGCCTGAGCAGGGCTCCCCGACCGTAGTAAAGAAGCAGCGGAATAGCCAGGAGAATACCGACGATGAGGCCGATTTTGATCTGCAGCAAGATCACATCGAACGGCGTCCTGACGATGATGTTCACCTGCTCGGCGAGCTCTTGTTCCATCCGAGCCTCCGTCGTTGCCTTGAGGAAGTCCCAGACGTACAGGCGCATCGCGAAGATGGTCCCAACGAGCCCGATGAGAAATGCGAGGAAGATGCGTGTGAGGTGGACCCGGGCCTCGTCGATAACATCGAACGCAGTCTGGGCAGCCGCCGAGGCCTGTTCAGCACTCATCCAACGCTTGATATCTCAGACTTCCCCGGTTAAAGGGTTCACCATCGAGAAAGCATCGGTAAACGAAGGGCTATAAACGAAACGTCCACTACTTACCGCTCATATGGTCGCTGGGGACGCCGACGATGAGGTCGAACCCGATGAGGATGAGACAGTTCCCCAGCCTGAGGATCCTTCGGACGAGTCAGAAGAGACCGATTCACCATCTGACGACTCTCCCATCGAATCGGAGGTGACCGAGGAGATCGATTCACCATCTGACGACTCTCCCGGCGAATCAGAGGGGGTCGTCGAGACTGAGGCAAAATCCTCATCAGACGAGGCCGACGGGTCAGCAGATGTATCTGATGAGGATGGCGAAACCGCCGAGGTGACATCGTCGATGCAACGAGACGGTGGTACGACGAACCTCGAGGAAGGTCGACTCCCCGAGAAGTACAAACCACCTGCCTTGCGACGTGAGTCATCCGAGCCACCTGATGATGTCGAAATGCCCCTGACGGAGCACATCGAGGAGATGCTCAGTCGTATCGTGCTTGTCGCCGTCGTCGGAGGTCTGGCCACACTGCTGGCGTTCCCCTTCGCTGGAGACATCGTGACGATCATGTGGTATGATATCCACCCAGGCTCGACATCGACGTGCGTACCAAACCCGGATACTGATGGGTGTGTGCCACCCCACGTCTACGCACCACTTGATCTCCTACTCACCGAGATACGCGTGGCCGCACTGGCTGGCATCGTCGTGGCTCTCCCGGTGTTCGTCTATCAGACGTATCAGTTCATGCGACCAGGGTTGTATCCGAACGAGCGACGGTACTATCTCGCATCGATCCCGACAAGCCTCGTTCTCGCGTTGATTGGGATGGCATTCGCCTACTTCGCTATCCTCCCGTTGCTGTTCTCGTACTTCCTGTTTTACTCTGAGGGGTCGGCCGATATCCACTTCGCACTGGTCGAGACGTTCGATATCATGCTGATGCTGATGGCCGTCCTCGCCATCGTGTTCCAGATCCCGCTATTCATCATGCTCGCGATAATGATGGGTGTCACCACCCGGCAATGGCTCGAGAGCCGACGTATCTACTTCTGGATCGCGTTCGGAGGTATCGCGTTCATCTTCAGCCCAGACCCCACCGGGATGGCTCCAGTCCTCGTGGGGGTGACGATGGTCTTCCTGTTCGAAGGGACGTTACTCATGCTTCGGTGGACTGGTCGCTGAAGGTCAGCTAGTGGCAACACCGGCGGTTGATCAGGGGCTGACGCTCCCCATCTCGTAGCCACGTAGGTCGAGACTGACATGTTCGAATCCGAGGTCTCTCAGGTACGTGTCTGCCACCTCTGCAAACTCACTATCGAGCGCGGTGGTGAGTTCATCTGCACCGATTTCGATTCTCGCGAGACCGTCATGATCCCGGACTCGGAACTGCTCGAACCCCCAGGTCCGAAGCAGTCGTTCAGCACGTTCGATACGGTCGAGTTTCGATGCGGTCACCCTGATGCCGGTGGGGATGCGCGAGGACAGACAGGCCATGGATGGCTTGTCGGCAACGGACAGGCCAAGGTCCCGGGCTAGCTGACGTACCTCGGGCTTGGTGACACCGTGTTGCAGGAGTGGTGAATACGCACCGACCTCCTCGACAGCCGCCAGCCCTGGGCGGTGTCCAGCCTGTGGATCGGACGCGTTGGTACCATCACAGACGGTCTCGATACCTCGCTCGCTGGCGAAGTCGAACAGGCGACCAAGACGCATCGTGCGGCAATGGTAACACCGGCGATCGTCGTTCTCAACGAAGTTCGGATCGTCGAGTTCTGAGAACCTGACCACCTCGTGGAGGATACCGATCTCCGCTGCGACACGTTTTGCACCGGCGAGTTCGCTCGCCGGGAGGGTCTCACTGATGGCTGTACAGGCGATGGCATCGTCTCCCAGCGCATCGGCCGCTATGGCTGCAACGACGCTCGAGTCGACGCCACCTGAGAATGCAACGACGACACCGTCCCTCCTGGCGAGGTCGTCTCGCATCGATGATGCCTTGCGGTGGAGCGCTTCCATACCACCGTCAACGCCACGTGGATGAAAAACCCACGCGATACTCTCGTATCCATCACGTGCACCGTTCAAAATCACACCGGCTGAGGACCGCCGTAGGAGTGGTGATTCGAGCATCGGTGTGCTCATCTCCACGGACACGCCTGTCCGAAGGTCTAAGTGCTCGCCCGAGCTTAGTGAAAGTAATGACGGATCGCCCCGAAGATGACATGCTGGCATGGGACGAGTCCGTCTTCCGAGACGAGCGCGTGCTCGATGCTGATTACGTCCCTGAGACATTCATGCACCGCGAGTCACAGATGCAAAACCTCCGTTACTGTCTGCGCCCAGCGGTGCGTGGTGCTCGCCCTGTGAACGCCTCCATCAGAGGTCCCCCAGGGACGGGCAAGACCACTGCGATCTTGAAGCTATTCGAACAGCTTGAGCAGGAGACGGACATCTATGCGGTTCGCGTGAACTGTCAGGTCAACTCGACGAGATATGCTGTCTTCGCGAAGATCTACGAGGAGATCTTCGAGATGGTCCCCCCATCAAGTGGTAAGGCGTTCAAGGAGCTGTTCGGCCAGGTTGCCGACCACCTCATCGATGCCGAGCGCGTCCTCGTCGTCGCACTCGACGATGTCAACTACCTCTATTACGATAACGAGGCATCCGATGCGTTGTACTCTCTGCTTCGAGCACACGAGGAGTACACTGGCGCGAAGATCGGCGTCATGGTCGTGTCGTCTGATCCGGAACTACAGGTACTCGGTGAGCTCGACAATCGGGTACAGAGTGTGTTCCACCCCGAGGAGGTGTATTTCCCTGTCTACGATGAACCGGCGATCATCGATATCCTTCAAGAGCGGGTCAATCGGGGGTTCTATCGTGACGCCGTACCAACCTCGGTACTCGAGCGTGTCGCCGAACTCACTGCCGAGAGTGGCGACCTCCGCGTGGGGATCGACCTCCTGCACCGTGCGGGATTGAACGCCGAGATGCGTGCGAGCCGAGAGGTCTCGGTCGATGACGTTGAGACCGCCTACGAGACCTCGAAATATGTCCACCTCTCACGTAGCCTCCAGACGTTGGGTGAGAACGAACGTGCCCTGTTGCGCGTTGTGGCCGAACATGAGGGTGAACAAGCCGGCCCGGTGTACGATGCGTTTCACGAGGCCACCGGCCTGGGATACACCAGGTACTCAGAGATCATCAATAAGCTCGATAACCTCGGTATCCTTCGCGCTGAGTATGCCGACCTCGATGGCCGGGGTCGCTCGCGTGCGCTGACACTCGCATATGACGCCGATGCCGTCATCGCCCGTCTTGATTGAGCAAGGTCAACGCTTTTGTCACGTTCGAACGACCGGGTCATCATGGGCGATGAGTACGCTTCGATGAAACGTCGGGCGGCTCGTTGGGCGGTCGAACAGGTCGATGACGGTATGGTCGTCGGGCTCGGTACCGGTTCGACTACCGCGTTCGCCATCGACGAACTCGGCAAGCGGGTCGATGCCGGGTTGGCCATCGAGGGTATCCCGACTTCACACGCCTCGAGAGATCGTGCGATCGAGGCAGGTATCACGATGACCTCACTCGACGAGGTGACGACGGTCGATGTCGCGATCGATGGAGCCGATCAAGTGTGCGACACCGTCCTCCTCAAAGGTGGCGGCGGTGCACACACACGCGAACGCGTGATAGACACGAGTGCCGATCGGTTCATCGTGGTCGTCGACGAGCGCAAGGTATCGACCAAGCTGGATGGCCATGTTGCACTTGAGGTACTGCCGGAGGCGATTCCATCGGTGTTATCCGGGATCGATACACTCGGTGGGAAGTCAACCATCCGAACGAGCACGACCACCGACGGACCAGCGTACACAGAACGGGGCAACCTGCTGGTCGATGCCGACTTCGGCGTGATCGAGCGACCAGAGACGCTCGCCAACGAACTGTGGGCGACTCCGGGTGTCCTCGATCATGGGTTATTCATCGGCGTTGCCGATGTGATAGCCATCGGCAAGGCTGATGGCGTTGAGCTTCTTGAGTGAAGAGAGGTAGGTCTACGCCTCGTCGCTAGAGGTCGCGTGGCTGGACGGTTTTTCGGTCGTTTGCATCAGCCCGACGTGCTGCATCCTGGAGGAGGGCTCGAACCTCCTCGTCAAGGGCATCATAGAAGTCCGAAGCGACGTTGTGGTTCCCGAGCTCTTCTTTTACGGCTGCTTTGACAATGAGGTCTGCCATACATCGCTCGTATACCCCCGCACCCTTTATAAGATTTCTCAAAATACCGGGCTGAAACGGCTATATGAGGCCATCTCGGTCGAAATCGTATCGATTTCGGGGGTCGATACCCGTACGATGCATAAGAATACACCACGAATGAGGGTAACACCATGCGAGAACTACTCGAAGCGCTGGCCGACGGCGAACTCACGCCACGTGAGGTCGAGGCCTCGTTACGCGGCTATGTAGAGGGGATTTCAGGTCGATACGATGCAGCCCGACCGGCACGCCGAGGCATACCCGAGGCGATTCTCGCCGAGGGTAAAACACCCTCGGAGGTAGTCGAGCTAGTCGAGCTCGCCCTGGAGACGACCGAGATGGCACTCGTCACACGCGCAGATGTACAGGTACGAGAGCGAGTCAAAGAGCACGTCAGCGATGCGTTCCCAGATACCACCGTACGGGTCGACGCTCGCGCTCGAGCCATGGCGATTCGTCGCGCACCACCAAGCCAGATCGATGCATGTGTCGGTATAGTCACCGGGGGAACCGCCGACGCACAGGCAGCTCGTGAGGCATCATTGACCCTCAGCGTGGTCGGTGTCGACGCGGAGCTCATCGAGGACGTGGGAGTTGCTTCGATCGATCGCCTACTCGACCAGGTCGAGCACCTCCGATCGTGCGATGTACTGATCGTGGCAGCTGGCCGCGAGGGATCACTCCCGACGGTGGTGGCGGGATTGGTCGAGGCACCGGTCATCGCGTTACCGGTCTCGAGTGGCTATGGCGAGGGTGGTGCTGGTGAGGCGGCGCTCCTCAGTGCGCTGCAATCTTGCACGGTGCTCACGACGGTGAACATCGATGCCGGATTCGTCGCGGGTGCGCAGGCCGCACTGATCGCCAACGCCATTTCGTCGGTTAGGTGAAGTCATAATATTAACAAACATAATATATTTATTAATAGGGAGCGTAATCACACGTCCGATACGGATCCACTATGCCACGTTGCGACAACTGTCATGCACACGTTTCGGAGGGTTTCGCCCGTGTCTTCGCAGACCAGGGTGGACGTGTCCTCGCCTGCCCGAGCTGTGCATCAAATGCTGGGATCGCCGATTCAGCCCGAGGAAGAGCCGAAGAACACTAGTCGATTTTCTGCCGTGTATCGACCTCAGGGTATGCAACCAAGCCCAGGCTGCTTGCCTTGTTGGTCATCTCGCATACGCTCATCCACCGTGGATGAGTCGAAGCACGGTCACCGCTGACTGCGTCACGGCTTGATCATCGGGGACCGGTCGTCCGTCAACGAGTACGGTCGCCTCCTCTGTGGTGAGCCCGACAGCCTCAATGACGTCACCGTATGTTCCGCCGTCGAGTTCAACCGTCTGCTCACCCACACCGGCGACGGTCACGAGGATTTCCATCACCGGATGATATGTGGCTGCACTCTTGAGCGTATCGAGCCACACAGTGGCCGGCCATATCATGGCATAACCGGGGGGTTTATGATGTGTTCGACCCCCCCGTTGACCCATGAGCGACGCTGGTGCTGAGGGAGCGACCACCGGCTCTGATATCTGGATCGAGCGGTACCGACCCAGCAGTCTCGACGACATCAAGGGACAGGACGAGATCGTCGAGCGGTTGCGACGATACGTCGAGCAGGACGACCTCCCGAACATGCTGTTCGCGGGGCCAAGCGGTGTTGGCAAGACCACCGCATCGATCGCCATCGCTCGCGAACTGTACGGGGATGAATGGCGAGCGAACTTCCTCGAACTCAACGCGTCGGATGACAGAGGGATCGATGTGGTTCGAGGCAGAATCAAAGACTTTGCCAGGGCGAGCTTCGGTGGTTTCGATTACCGTATCGTCTTCCTCGATGAGGCTGACTCGCTCACCAACGACGCCCAATCTGCCCTCCGTCGGACGATGGAACAGTTCTCAGGCCAGACGCGTTTCATCCTCTCGTGTAATTACTCGAGTAGGATCATCGACCCAATCCAATCCCGATGTGCCGTCTTCCGATTCAGGCCCCTTCCCGAAGATGCCATCCGCGAGGTCGTCCTTGAGATCGCCGAGGACGAGGGAATCGAGGTCGATCCCGAGGGTATGGAGGCGATCACGTACGTGGCAGACGGCGATATGCGCCGTGCGATAAACGCGTTACAGGCAGCAGCAGTGCTCGGAGAGGCGGTCGACGAGGATGCGGTCTATCAGATCACCTCCACGGCTCGCCCTGAGCAGGTCTCTGAGATGATTAATCGGGCTGTCGAGGGCGAGTTCCTCACCGCGCGAAGTACGCTTGAGACGTTACTCATCGATCAGGCGATCGCCGCAGACGATATCATCGAACAGATCCACCGCTCGGTGTGGGATCTTGGACTCGATGATGAGCGAGCGGTGGCATTGCTTGAATTCCTTGGCGAGATCGACTATCGCATCGCAGAGGGTGCGAACGAGCGGTTGCAACTCGAATCGCTCCTGGCGAGGCTCGCCAGGGGTGAAGCCAACGCGTAGCTCCCGGACGGAACTGTTTTACAATCGCACGGACCTATCCAACCAATAACAAATGCCGTTGGATGAGGGGGCCTATCGGCTCGCATACTTCGAGGAGGAGGGCTTCACCCGATCAGCGTGTCCATCATGCGGACGTCACTACTGGGCCCGTGACGCGAATATGTCCACCTGTGGTGAACCACCGTGTGCGTCGTACACCTTCATCGGTGACCCTGGCTTCGCCGAGGAGCATACCCTCGAGTCGATGCGTGAGGAGTTTCTCAGCTTCTTCGAGGCTAACAATCATACCCGGATCGACCCATACCCAGTCGCGGCACACCGCTGGCGGGACGACGTCTTACTCACACAGGCGTCCATCTACGACTTCCAACCGCTTGTCACCAGCGGGACAACACCACCACCGGCGAACCCGCTGACGATCTCCCAACCATGCATCCGGATGCAGGATATCGACAACGTTGGCAAGACCGGGCGCCATACGATGGCGTTCGAGATGATGGCTCATCATGCGTTCAACACCCGAGAGGATCTCGACGACCCCGACCAGTACGCCTACCAGGGTGAGGTTTACTGGAAGGATCAGACCGTCAGGTACTGCGACGCGTTCTTCGAGTCCATGGGTGCAGATCTCGATCAACTCACGTATATCGAAGATCCGTGGGTTGGTGGAGGAAACGCTGGACCTGCACTCGAGGTCATCTACAAGGGAGCAGAACTCGCCACACTCGTCTTCATGTCGCTCGAACAGGACGACAGCGGCGAGTACGAGCTCAAGGATGGGAACCGCTACACGGAGATGGATACCTACATCGTCGACACAGGGTATGGCCTCGAGCGCTGGGTTTGGGTGAGTCAGGGCACCCCAACGATCTATGACTCGGTCTACCCCGATCTGATCGAGGAGCTACTTGATGAACTCGACCTCGGGTTCGATGATCACGAGCGACAACTTCTCGATGCTGCGGCGGGGATGGCTGGTCGACTCGACCTCGAAGAGGTGGACGATGTTGATGTCGCAAGAGAGAGTATCGCCGAAGACCTCGGGGTCGAACCGGATACGCTCGCAGAGATGCAACGGCCGCTGGAACACGTCTATGCCCTCGCTGATCATTCGCGTGCACTCGCGTACATGCTCGGTGATGGTATCGTACCAAGCAACGTTGGATCGGGCTATCTTGCACGGATGGTCCTTAGGCGGTCGGTCCGCCTTGCAAATGAGCTCGAACTCGAGCGACCGATCGTCGAACTCGTCGATGCACAAGCCAAGCGACTGGGCTATCGGAATCGATCGACCATCAGACGGATGGTCGAATCCGAGGTCAACAAGTACGACGAAACGCTCGAGCGTGGTACCCGTCGAGTTCGACAACTCGCCGATCGGTACAGTGATCGCGGTGAGGAGATACCTGTCGAAGAACTCATTGAACTGTACGATTCACACGGTATCCAGCCCGAGACGGTCGCGGCTATCGCCAGTGAGCGTGGCGTCCCGGTCACCGTCCCTGATGACTTCTTCGCCAAGGTGGCACAGCGACACGAGACAGCCGAGGTGACACACGAGCAGGATGAAGGGTACGACCGGGTACGAGACCTACCTGAGACGGAGAAGCTCTATTATGACGACCAATAGCGGATGTCGTTCGAGGCGGTCGTGCTCGACGTGTTCGAGACGGACGATGGCTACGATATCGTCCTCGACCAGACGATGTTCTACCCCGAGGGTGGTGGCCAACCGCCAGACGTTGGGACGATCTCCGATCAGGATTCCTCCGTACGTGTGACCGATGTCCAGTCGGTCGATGGGGTGATCCTTCACCGAACGGATGAGCCATTGGAGAAGGGTACCATCGTCGATGGCCGGCTCGATCAGTCACGTCGACGTCAGTTGATGCGTAATCATACCGCGACGCACATCCTCATCGACGCTGCGCGAAAGGAACTTGGCGATCACATCCACCAGGCCGGAGCCAGGAAGGGGGTGTCGAACTCTCGGATCGATATCGAGCATTTCGAGCGCATCGACCGTAGCGAGGTCAAGGCGATCGAGCGTCGAGCGAACGAGGTGGTCAGAAGGAACCTCTTCGTCAAGCAGCGCTGGCCTGACCGTCACGAGGCGGAGGCAGAACACGGATTTGACCTCTATCAGGGCGGCATTCCACCGGGGAGGCATATCCGAACCATCGAGGTCGGTGACGACATCCAGGCATGTGGGGGGACGCATGTCAAACGCACTGGCGATATCGGCCTCATCTCGATCAACCGTACCGAGCGTGTCCAAGACGGTGTCGAACGCCTGGTGTTCTCTGCCGGATCTGCCGCGGTTGAACGCATGCAACGCCGTGAGGACCTCCTGCTGGATACCGCAGAGGTACTCGATGTGAGCCCACCAGAGGTACCCGAGACAGCAGAGCGGTTTTTCGAGGCATGGAAGGATCGTGGCAAGCGAATCGAGGAGATATCGGCCGAACTAGCCACACTTCGGGCTGGCTCGGCAGATGACGCGGAGACGATCGATCTTGGGGCGTTCAAGGCGGTCATCCAGCGTGTCGACGGTTCGAAGGCGGACATCCGGGCGACCGCAAACGCTATCGTTGAGGATGGTGCTGTCGCGGTCGTCGCTGGAGATACCGGATCTGGTGTCCACATCGTTGTTGCCCGACCCGAGAGTGCGACACTCGACGCAGGGGCACTCGTCGGGACGCTCGCCGAACACGTGGATGGCGGCGGTGGTGGACCTCCTGACTTCGCCGAGGGTGGTGGCCCTGCGGCGGACAGACTTGAGCAACTGCTCGAACGAGCACCCGATCTCATCCGTGGGGAGATCGAGGCGTGATCGGTCGACGCTAGGCATTTGTGCAACCCCCAGTTAGCTACCGGTGATGGATAGACCGCGGTTGGCGCTGTTGAACGCCTCGTTCGCTTCTGCCTCGACTAGTCGGAATTTCCGACGTGAACTCGAGGGTTCTCTCGCCGAGTTTGATGTCACCAGCGGTCAGTTTCCACGAAAGGTGACGTACGATGGCGTGGTCGTCACTGGTTCACGTTCGTCTGTCTACTGGGACGACACCTGGATCGAGCAGACGAAGCAGGTGGTCGATCGATTCATCGATGAGGGGGTACCAACACTCGGCATCTGCTGGGGACACCAACTCCTCGCAGAGGTGCTCGGTGGGACGGTAACGGCGATGGGTCAATACGAGATAGGTTACCGGACGATCAACCGCCGTGGCGAGAGCGAGATTCTCGATGGTATCGATGATCACTTCCTGGCGTTCACTACCCATTCCGACGCGGTCGTCGAGTTACCACCAGGGACCAGGCTGATCGCTGAGAACGATGTGGGGATACAGGGGTTCGAGGGAGAGCACGTGTGGGCTGTCCAGTTCCATCCTGAATACGATATGGAGACCGCACGTGAGGTGACCCTCCAGAAGGACGACCTCGACGAGGGGCGCAAGCAACGCGCCCTCGAGAGTATCACCCCATCGAACTACCGCTTGGCTGCACACGCGAAACAGGTGTTCGACAATTTCGCTAGACTAGCCGGCACCTGACGCGGGTGTGGTCTCACATATAGTACGTCTCGCCCAGGTAGGTTGTCTGCTGTCACAACATCAATAAGGTGACCCATCGTGGTGAAATGTGACATGGCTGAGCGAGCAGCAGAGTTGGATCCCGAGGTACGTGAGTTACTGGATGGGATGGAACTGCCACCAAGGCGTGCACAGACGGTGAAGGCATCGCGTGAGGCACTCGATGCAGTACTGATCGATGACGAACCACGAACCCCGGTCGACCACGTCACCGAGTTCGAGATCCCCGTCGAGGGTGGTGGTGTCACGGTCCGTGCCTACTCGCCTGACCGAACAGTGACGCATCCGATACTCGTCTACTTCCACGGCGGGGGTTGGGTCCGAGGCAACATCGATACCCATGACGACCTCTGTCGCCGACTGACCAACGCGTTGGACGCGGTCGTCCTCTCGGTCGATTACCGTCGTGCCCCTGAACATCCCTTCCCGGGGCCGTTACTGGATTCGTACGCTGCGATGGAGTGGGCGGTTTCTTATGCGGATGTGATCGGTGGTGACCCCTCGAGGCTGGCGGTCGGTGGAGACAGTGCCGGAGGGAACCTGGCCACAGCGGTCAGCCTCATGGCACGAGACGTTGACGGCCCGGAGATCGATCTTCAACTACTGTTGTATCCGATCACCGATCATGCATTCAACACCACTTCGTATCACGAGAACGCGGAGGGATTCATGCTCACACGTGATGGTATGCGGTGGTACTGGGATCACTACCTCCCCCGGCCACTGTTTGGTCGACATCCCTATGCGTCACCGTTGCAGGCACGTTCGCTCGAAAAACTACCGGAGGCAGTGGTCGTGACGGCTGGGTACGACCCGTTACGTGATGAGGGGACAGTCTACGCACAGCGCATGGCGGCAGATGATGTCCCTGTCGAACACCTCCATTACCCTGACTTACACCATGCGTTCCTCTCCTTTCCAGATCTCTCAGTGACGCCTGAGGCACTCGCAGAGATAGCCATGCCCGTCAGGCGGTCATTGCACTGAGTCACACCTCGACGAACTAGCCACCAGAAAGGCGCATCCGTAGGTTCCTCATGAGTGCCTGACCACCTCGTTCATACCAGAGTTCGCGACCCTTCGGTATCACACCCTCTCTGAAGTACAGGAAGAGGATAATTAACAAGAACCCGAAGATGGCGGTTGTCCATCGCTCTGCGAATCGGAGTAGTTCGTTAAGATAAACCACGAACGCGGCACCGATGATCGGCCCGGTCAGCGTGCGCATCCCACCCAAGACCAGCATGATGAGTACGATGACGTCGACCCTGACGAAGGTGAACAACGAGGGGGTCACCACTGCCTCTGATTGAGCGTAAAACGGCCCGACTGCACCGACGATGAACGCAGCAGAGAATCCAGCGATCACCTTGTATTTGATGACATTGATACCGACCGATTCTGCAGCGATCTCGTCCTGTCGGATCGCACGATAGGCGAGACCGTACTTCGACCGCATCATATGCCGATACAATAGGACGATGATCACGAGACCGAAGAGGAGGAAGTAGTAGGTCGCGATACGGCCGCCGACGCGGGGATCGAAAATTGAATCGAACAGGCCGATGAGGAACGGAATCTCGAGCCCATCAAAAAATATGCCGGTGGTCCCACCGGTCAGGCTAATCCATGAGTCAAAGACCACCTCCGATACCAATTGGAGACTTAACGTGAGGATCGCGATGACGATGATGGTCATCCGTCGACGTGATGCGACGTAGCTCACAGTGAGGCCGATGAGACCAGCCAACAAGGCGGCGAAAGGGAGCACAATCCACGGGCTGATTCCCATCCAGTCTGTCACGCCGGCGACGGAGTAGGCGCCAACCCCAGCCAAGGCACCCAGGAAGAGGAACAACTGGTCGGTCTGACCGAACACGATATCCAGGGCGATGGCAAAGCAGGCAAAGATCAAGACCGTCAAGAGCAGTCGTGCCCGGAAGGTCGCCCCCGGTCCGACAATGATGAACGGTGCCACCGCGAGGATACCGAATACAGCAGCTAGCCACAGAGACGACGCGCGCTCGTGCCCTCCCGCGATCGCCTCGGTCATGATATCTCCTCCGGGCGGAGGATCAACACCACGATGGCCACGCTGAACAATATCACCATGGCGATCCACGATCCGATCCAGAAGTTCGCATACGTCCAGACGAGACCAAGTAACACGCCAGCTGCGATAGTCCCGCGGATGTTTCTGACACCACCGACGATCGAGACGATAATCGCAAACACCGTGAACGTGAACGCATCGCCGGGTCGCATCGGTGCCTGGACGCTCCAGAGGATCCCAGCTATGCCTGCAAGTATCCCACTCAGTACGAAGATCAGTGTCCTGATCCGCCTGGGATTTATCCCGCAAAGCTGGGCACCGATCTCATCTTGAAAGACCGTCCTGGTCGCTTTGCCGAGGTAGGTGTTGCGAAGGAAGAGGAATAACACACCGAGTACAGCACTCGCTACTGCGATGATGAGCAGCGATGAACTCCGAATGCGCACATCGCCGACGTGGAGTAAGAACGAGTCGTGTGAGACCCCGTATGATGCCGTGAACATCACGGCGAGCATACTTGCCAGCATGATCTCGAGCCCAAGGGTGGTGAAAATGCCGACGGTGATACGTTCTTCGCCCTCAGACCGGTAGACACTAGACAGCATCACCTGATCGACGACGAGGGACAAGAGCGCGACCGCGGCGATACCAACGATCGCACCAGCGAATGGATGGACGACGACCGTCGTCGACCATACTGCAACGATGACTGCGAAGACGGTGAACGCACCAATGGCGATGTTGAGGATACTCCCAAGACCGAATACCAGGGTGATCGCCGCACCGAGCATCGCCAGGATGAGTCCCCGAGCGAATCCGTCGATTGACACCTGAACAAACGATGAAATCATCGACTGACCACTCCAACTTCGAACGTCATGCAGCTGAAAATGGATGAGATACCGAACCCGTTAAGCTTTTCTTAACATCTCACAGCTGGTGACCAACCGACGTCAAAAACTATAACGCGCTGAGTGTCAAAACATCCGACGCATGCTGCAGGTGTCCGACGTGACGAAGTCGTTTGGCGGGTTAACTGCGGTCGATGGTGTCAGCTTCTCTGTTGATCACGGAGAGATCGTCGGGCTCATCGGTCCAAACGGAGCGGGCAAGACCACGCTTTTCAACACCATCTCTGGCATCTACAAACCCGATCATGGGGAGATCAGATTCAACGATCAAGATATCACCGGTATGCGAACCAGTGCGATCTGTCATGCTGGCCTCGTACGCACGTTTCAGATCGTCAGAACGTTCGATGAATCAACCGTCTTCGAGAACGTACTCACCGGTGCGACCTTTGGCTCTGGTGAGACACGCTCACGAGATGCAGCCGAACAACAGGCTACCGAGGTGTTGGAGTTTCTTGGCCTGGATCAGCAACGCGATCAACACACGAGTGAACTCCCCATCGCACAACGAAAGCTCGTGGAACTCGCCCGTGGGGTCGCCTGTGACCCGGATTTGTTGATGATAGACGAGATGGGTGCAGGGTTGACACCTGCGGAACTTGATCAGCTCGTGGAGACGATCGAACGCATACGAAGCGAGCGTGACATCTCGGTGCTCTGGATCGAGCACGTCATGGAGGCCATCCTCGGGAGCACCGACCGTATTCTCGTACTCCATAAAGGTTCGTTGATCGCCAGGGGGACCCCCGAGCAGATCAAGAGCGATGACGAGGTCATCGAGGCATACCTCGGTGATGCGGTATGATCACTGTCGATGAGCTGAGCGTTGCGTACGGTGATCTTCAGGTTTTGTGGGACATCTCGATGGAGGTGACCGAATCAGACGGAATCGTTGCGATCGTCGGATCGAACGGTGCTGGCAAGACCACGTTGCTGAAGACGCTCTCCGGTCTCATCAAGCCGAAATCAGGTTCGGTCACGCTCTTTGAAGAGGATATCAACACACTATCCCCGGAAGATATCGTCCGACAGGGGTTCGTGCACGTACCTGAGGCAAGAAACCTGTTCACCGAGATGACCGTCATCGAGAACATCGAGATGGGTGCGTACACGAACCGAGAAGAACGCCAGCGGATCATGGACGATGTGTTCGAACTCTTCCCGGTGTTACAAGAGCGTCGAAAGCAACAAGCTGGGACGCTCAGCGGTGGCGAACAACAGATGTTGGCCATCGGCAGGGGACTGATGGCACAGCCGAAGGTGCTGGCACTGGATGAGCTCTCAGTTGGACTCGCGCCGATGCTTACACGGCGTGTGTTCGAGAAAGTCGAGGCGATCAGCGAGGAGGTGACCGTGATCTTGACCGAACAACACGTCAACGAGGCGTTAGAACTCGCTGATCGTGCGTACCTCTTGGAAAATGGTAGGATTATCGCTGAGGATGATGCGGATGCGTTATTGGATGACAATCGGATCATCCGAACCTATCTCCGCTAATCTCGACGGTTCACAAATAGCGGAATCCAGTCAGTACAGGGGTCTAGAAGTCCCACTCACCAGGGTCGAACGCGTCGAGTGGGTCGCTTCTGAACTGATTTTCGAGTTGCCACTCACCGCCCTCGTAATACGGTGGTTCACTGAACTCAAACGTCGATAACATGTGAATGAGATTATCCACCTCACCCCACTCAGCGTACTCGATCGGGTTGGCGAGTAATGTGTCGTGTGAGTTGTCTCTGATCGCATCTGCGATGTCGATCGGATCAGTCGACCCGGCGGCCTCGATCGAGTCGGTGATGATCTGCCCAGCGACATACCCGTATGCTTCGTGGGTATCGAACCGGCCACCCTCTTGTTCGGCGTACCTGCTCGCCACATCGATGAAGTCATCGGAAAACGGATCTGCGACGTGTTGATGTGCGAAGGTCGCTGCGTCCTCACCGAGACCACCGTACAACGTCCCAGGTGGCACGCCGGCGCCGGTGGTGAAGTCGTGCTCGAACCCAAGCTCGAGTGCCTGGGAATGGATCGCAACGGAGCCAGGTGGATGGCCAGTAGCGACGATTAGTTCGATATCGTCCGGGAAGCCTGAGAGGTAGGGGGTGAAATCGCTCTCAGCGACCGCCGCTTCAGCCTCATGGAGTTCAACACCGTCGGGAAGTAGCTGCCCCAACGCTGCCTCGAAGCTTCGACCCCATTCGTAGGCAGCGTGTATCGCAGCGACATTGGTATACCCTTGGTCTTCGATGAGACCGCGGATGGCCATCCCGTCCGTCACGTTCGAGTGTGAACCAACTCGGAAGACGAACCGTGTATCCCGGCCGATCACACCGGGTGATCCTGCCATATGCAGGATGTTCGGCACCATGAGATCCTCGGCTGTCTGTCGTGTAGCAACACCGACGTCGCTCGAGACAGCACCGGTGATCGCAACAGCGTGTTGTTCCTCCACCTGCTGTCTGAAGATGGTGTCTGCCTCGCTCGGATCACTCCCCGTATCCGATTCGGTGACCTGCACCTCCATCCCGAGAACACCACCGTTCTCGTTGACCTCGTCGATCGCGAAGTTCAATCCGGCGGAGTGTGCCTCGCCCCACGGGGCGAAGGAGCCGGTGAACGGCTGAATCGCTCCGATCGTGATTACGTCATCATCGTCACCACCGAGACACCCCGCAAACATCCCTGTAGCAGACAGACCTGCTGCAGCGAGGAATGACCGTCGTCGTATACCAGTTTCCGTCGATTGGTTGGATGTGGAGTCCGGCATCAGTTAACAAGGTGATGGGATATCATATATAATTACGGTAAATATGCAGGATGAAATTCCTGATGGTAACTGTCGCGTCTATCGATTTTCCTGGCTGACCGGGTTCGATCCGGCCGAGTCTATGCACGTTCGACCAGCACGTGATCCAACCGCGAGTGAACCCGTTCGTCGGCCTGGTTCTTGGCGACGAGCTTGAAGGTGACCTGCCCGCGACCATCGTCCCATGGCTGCTTGTCGTGTAACGTGACACTGATAGCTAACGTATCTCCCGGTCTCACCGCTCGCCTCCAGACGAGATTCTCGATGCCGAGGGCAGCTATGATGGCCACATCAGTCAACACCGCCTCAGCGAATGGTCGCATACATGCTGCAGCCGTGTGCCATCCGCTTGCGATGACCCCCTCGAAATGTCGTTCACCAGCGGTATCATCGAGGTGGAACGGTTGGGGATCGTACCGCCTTGCAAACTCGATGATCTCCTCCTTGGTGAACGTCACTGAGCCGGGTTCCCACGAATCACCGATTGACAAATCCTCGAAGTACTGCATTGTCCCTTGGTCAGTCATACATGCGGTTAACGATCACGAGTCGGTTGATCTCGTTGGTGCCATCGTAGATTTGGGTGCCTTTCGCCTCACGCATGTACCGCTCGACCGGGTAATCGTGTGAGTACCCCCGAGCACCGAGTACCTGCACTGCCTCGGTTGATACCTCCATCGCCACGTCGGTGGCGAACGTCTTCGCCATGGCTGCGCGTTTGGTGACACGTTCACCACGGTCACGTTGGTCTGCAGCTGCCAGGGTGAGCAATCGAGCTGCCTCGGTAGCGGATGCCATATCCGCAAGCTTGAACCCGATCCCCTGGAAGTCGCGAATTGGCTGACCGAACTGCTCACGTTCGTCGGCGTATGTACTGCTCACCTCGAAGGCACCCTGGGAGATCCCCACGCCTTGTGCAGCCGTCCCGATACGGCCTATATCGAGTCCCTCCATGATATACCGGAAGCCATGGCCCTCCTCGCCGATCAGGTGACCGACAGGTACCCGGACATCATCGAAACGAAGCTCACTCTCGATCGCAGCAGCACCCTCCATACATGGGATATCTCGTTCGACAGAGAAACCATCTATCTCGTGTGGATTGGGGACACCGATCAGGCTGATACCACGGTGATCTGTCGTCTCATCGGTGCGTACAACGACGGTGAGAAAGTCTGCGACCGAACCATGTGTCGTCCAGATCTTCTCTCCGTTGAGCACCCACTCATCACCATCTCTTGTGGCCGTCGTGGAGATCGCTGCCGCATCGCTCCCAGCCTCGGGTTCGGTGAGCGAGAAGGCAGGGATCCATTCTCCTGTGCAGATGGAGGTCAACCACTCATCTCGTTGCTCATCGTTGCCGAATTGGGCGATCGGGTATCCGACAAGACCGCACGCGATATTGATCGCCCCTGCGACGAGTTTCCACGAGCGGGCGAACTCCTCGACTGTGATCGCGAAGGAGCGATAGTCAGCGCCGAGTCCACCGTGCGCTGTCGGGTATGGCACACCGGTTAACCCAGCTTCACCGATCGATCTCACCAGTCCCTCGGGGAACGTCCCGTCACGCTCGTGTTGTTCGATCACGGGCTCGACGTGTTGCTCACAATACTCGCGGACACGCTCGCGATGGCGTTTGTGACGCTCTTCGAGTGACAGCTGTTCGATCATGTCATCCGTCCTGTTCTGGATCGACCACGGCGAAACCCTCGAGTTCGACGACCGCACCGGGTTTGAAAAAGCCACTCACCTCGAACAGGGCCATGGCTGGGTAGGTATCGATATAGCGTTGGAATATCTCGCCGAGTGCAGCGAGGTTCGCCCGATACTCATCCGCATCGGACACGAAGATGTTCAGTTTGACGATGTCCTCACTCGAGCCTCCAGCCGCCTCGACGACCGCCCGTAGGTTCTCCAATACCTGTTCGAACTGTGGGAGAAGTTCACCAGGAGCGACGATGTCTCCATCTGGCCCGGAGGCATCCTGTCCTGCGAGGAAGACCAACTTACCCCCCTCGACCGCGATACCGTGGTTGAACCCTCGTGGTGGAGCCAACCCTTCAGGGACGAGTACTTCTCGTTGCATTGAAGCCGACATCGAAAGCGACCGTATTGAAGGTGGAGGAAACGTCGTGCATCACATGGGGAAAGACGCATCACGTTGGCAGTCACATGCGATGTCGATGAGCGATTCAGTCGACCCGACTCGAACCCGATCGACCGGAGGGGATAAGTGTGTCCAGTATTGAGATCGACCTCTCGGGCCGGGTGGCGATCGTGACCGGTGGGACCCGAGGTATTGGGTGGGAGATATCTCGAACCCTTGGTGAGGCAGGCGCCGATGTCGTCCCTGTGTCACGCACCGCTGACGACGTCGATGTGGCTGTCTCATCCCTGGCGGACGAGGGGGTGCGTGCGATCGGTCACCCAACCGATGTGACCGATGTGGAGGCGGTCGAGTCATTGGTCGATTCCGTCATCGATGAGTTTGGCCACCTCGATCTCCTGGTGAATAATGCAGGTATCAACCCGGTAGAAGCGATGGGTACACCCGAGACCGTCGATTTGACAGCGTTCGAACGCCCCATCTCTGTCAACCTCATCGGTGCGTTCAACTGCTCGCACATGGCGGGTGAACACTTGCTCGAACGTGATGGTTCGGTCATCAACGTTGCGAGCACGGCCGGACTCGTCGGTGTTAAGCGCCAACATGCTTACGTCGCCTCAAAGCATGGACTCGTGGGGCTGACCAAGAGCATGGCCATGGACTGGGCACCCTCGGTACGGGTCAACGCCATCGCACCTGGCTATATCGAGACAGATCTCACTGAACCCGTGATGGACATGGATGAGCTGTATCAACGGATCCTCGATCAGACACCTGCGGGTCGGTTCGGGTCACCAGCGGAGGTGGCGAACGTGGCTGTGTTTCTCGCGAGTGACCTTGCCTCGTTCATCACCGGTGAGTGTATCGTCGTCGACGGCGGGTTGACCGTCTAGGTGAGACGAGTCGACATGATTTCGACGTAGCTACAATACCTCAGCTTCTTGCCTTCGGTAACATGGTGAACGTCGGGTTTGAGATCGTGGATGGTATCGCACGGGTGACACTACAGCGACCAGAGAAACTCAACGCTGTCGACCTTCCGACGAAGCTCGAGATCACCGATCGTATCAGGTCATATCGCGATAATGATGATGTCCGTGTGGTGGTCATACAGAGCGAGGGTGACGCATTCTGCGCCGGTGGCGATATCGAGGAGGTGCGAGAGCGGGACTTCGCCCTGCAGCCGTTCACCGACACCTGGGAGGATCTGTTCGAGGCCATGATGCACCTCGGAAAACCGACGATCGCCAGGGTCGATGGCTACGCTCTCGGCGGGGGGTTCGACTTGATGTTACACACGGATATCCCGGTCGCCGCAACCGACGCTCAACTTGGACAGCCCGAGGTGGGTCTCGGGATCGTCAACCATTTCTCACCACCGATGTTGATGTCCCGGATTGGCTTGACGAAAACGGTCGATATGATGCTTACAGGTGAGACGATTTCCGGTGAGGAGGCAGCTGAGATCGGCCTCGTCGCCAGAGCCGTTCCGGAGTCAGCGCTTGATGCCGAAGTCGACAGGGTGGCCGAACGACTCGTTGGCATGAGCCCGAGGGTGATGCGTAAACTGAAAGACGGACTGTATGCTACCGCAGAGATGTCGCCCCGTGCTGCGCGCTCATATCTCGAGACGATCGCTCTTGATGCAGCTCGAAACGAGCCTGATTATCGCGAGGGCGTCCTCGCACAACTCGAACGCCGCGAACCAGAGTGGCCCTAACTCGTCCAGAATCCCTCCGGATCGAACGTCCGGATGAGTTCGAGTTCGTCGGGGGTTGGTGGGGCAGTCTGACCGACCGGTTCTTCATCTACCGTCTCTCGAGTCTTGAGCTCCCACGGCATGTCGTCATGGATGCTCTGTGGATCGACACCGGGGTGGACCGTTCGTAGGTACAACTCACCGCAATCGTCGAATCCGAAGGTGGCCTTCGATGTAACCAGCCGACGGGGTCCGGCTCCCGGGCTCGGCCGTCCATCAGCACCTGAGCCATCTGTGGGATAGCCTGGGCTGGTAACATAGGTCACCTGGTCGACGAACCGGCGTGGTTCGTGTCGCATCAGGACGACCGTTTCATGGGCAAGACAGGCGATATCACAGGCTCCACCACTGCCAGGTAGCCTGATCGGATCATCGGAGGGTCCGACCCTCGTGGTATTGAGGTTGCCAAACCGGTCTATCTCAGCTGTCCCGAGAAAGCCCAGGTCGACATCACCGCGTTGCAACCGACCCATCACCGCGAGCATGTCGGTCGTCGCGACTGCCTCGAACTGGTTGGGTAGATCACACATCGTATGGATGAACGTCCCTGCCGGATCGTCGCGGATGACGCCACTCTCAAACAGCGCCAATGCGTTCGGTGCATGAGTCGAGACGGCCAGTTGGTACGCCAGCATCGGCAGTCGCATCCCGACGAAGACGGTATCGCCATCGTAAATCTCCCGTGCGGCAGCGGCGACCATGAGCTCTTGCGGTGTGTATTCGGTCCCTTCGGTTGCAGACGACTGATCAGCGTCCATACCTCACCTCCGCGGCTCGATCGGCCGATACGGGTTCGAGAGATGTATCGAGGCGTTCGGTGTACGCCGCACGGTCCTCGATATCGAAGATCCATTCCTTGACCCATGTATCGTATCCTCCCTGTGTCTTCGTGTGCTGGCCGTAACTGATGTAATGCCCGTGATCACGCCGATAATATCCCGCCAGCGGAGATGGATGTGCCCCGAATGGGCACTCGACGACGGCGGTCACCTGCTCGCGTGTGATCGCCACACGACTCGGGTCGCTCTTGATGACGCTCGGATCGACGATCTCCTCTACCGTGACGATGACATCACTCGCAGCCCCAACTGCCTGGGGGGTGACGCCGACGTTCCCCCAGAGGTGGACATCACCCGCAGGACTCGCACGTTGGGCATGGACGATCGCCCAGTCGGGTGTGATCGCCGGGACGAGCACGTGTTCCTCGCCATCAACCGGGTCACAGTACGTCTCGAACGGACCCTCTTCGAGGATATCGCTGCCGAGGAGTGATCTGGTCGGCATCGATGGAAGGCCAAGTCGCCCAGCTTCGAGCGCTGTGGCGATGCTGAGATTCGAGTGATTCTCGATGGTGAGCTCGTCTCCCTCGATGGCCTCACGGAAGCGATAGCCCGAGCCGATACTGACATTACCAACCCACGCCGCCTGGATATTCGACACGAGACCTGCACCGACCAACTGGTCGAACAGGATATCGCTGATGGGACCGATCAGTGTGAGCTCATCGGTGCCTTGTCGAATCAACTCGTGTCCCGCGGCGAATGGGATCGCGTGCTCAAGTGCCAACCCGAGGGCGATCGACTCGCCTGGCTCGATTCTCTCGATGGCCTCCTCGAGGGTGATTCGCTTGTCTACAGTCATGGTGATGTGATTGTGTCCTCCATCTGCGTATCCCGTGCTATGTTCCTCGCGATTGTCTCCAGCCTACACCCCGAGCTTCCTCTCCTTCTCTCGCTCGCGAAGTTTCCGACGTTGTATCTTCCCGGTCTCCGTCGTGGGCAGGTCGTCCACGTACTCGACCTCGCGGGGATACTTGTACGGGGCGATGGACTCCTTGACGAAGTCCTGCAACTCACGCGTAAGTTCGTCAGAGGGTTCGAACCCGTCGTTGAGGATGATGAACGCCTTGACGATCTGACCCCGTTCCTCATCTGGACTGCCGACTACAGCCGCCTGGAAGACCTCATCACGTTCGAGAAGGACATCCTCGACCTCAGGTCCAGGTACGTTGTGCCCACCCGTGATGATCAGATCGTCGCTACGTGAGACATACTCGAACCGGTCGTCCTCACGGTGGATGTACATGTCACCAGGATGGCTCCAGCCGTCGATGACCACCTCATTTTGTTTCTCAGGTCGGTTCCAGTAGGTCACCCCTGTGGGCCCTCTGACCAGAAGGAGGCCAGGCTCGCCCCGGGGCAGTTCCTCGTACGTGTCTGGGTCGACCACCTTACACTCATAGCCCGGTACAGGCTTCCCAGTCGCCGTCGGGTCGATCTCGTCATCCTTGATGCGGTGGCTGATGAAGATGTGTAGCATCTCTGTCGACCCAATCCCATCCATCGGTTCAACCCCGAAGTGGTCTCTCACCTGCTCGAACGTCTTCGGTGGGAGTGGCTCACCTGCACTGACACAGCAACGAAGCGAGTCCAGGTCGTACGATTCGATCAGGTCGGCATGCTCTGAGAACATCTGATTGTACGCCGTTGGGATCGACCCGAGGACAGACACGTCATGATCCTGGACTGCGTCGAGGAGTTTCTTCGGCGTTGGATTTTCGATGATGACCGTCGTGGCACCGAACCTGAGGGGGAATGCGACGAGGAGACCATACCCGAACGTGAAGGCGATCGGTGCGTTGCTCGTGAAGACGTCATCCACCTGCACGTCAAGGCAGTAGTTGGCATACCCGTCACAGATGGCCATCATCTGCCTATGGGTGTGGACGGTACCCTTCGGTCGACCGGTGGTACCGCTGGTATAGGCGATCATAACCAGGTCGTCTCGGTGTGTATCGGGTTCGGGAAGGTCAGCATCGACGTCCTCGAGCAACTCGTCGAGTGTATGATGGTCGTGCTCGACACCCGTCGAACCGACCACAACGATGTCACTCAGGCTCTCGAGACCGTGTTCAGCTCGTGCCTTGTCCACCTCATCAAGCAGCTCATCGTAGACGATGGCGAGTTTCACCTCGGCATTATCGATCACGTAACTGATCTCCTTGGCACGCAACAGCTTCATCGACGGGACGGTGATTGCACCGAGCTTCTGGGTGGCGAGGCAGCTTACGACGTACTCTGGTCGGTTCGGGAAACGGACGTAGACTCTGTCACCAGGCTCAACCCCGAGTTTGAGCAATGCGTTCGCCACCTTGTTGACCCTGGTCTGAAGCTCCTGGTAGGTGATGGTCTCGCCCTCGAAGATGATGGCAGGTTTGTCACCCAGTCCGTGGTCGACATGTCGATCAACCATCTCATACGCAGCGTTGAGCGACTCCGGATAGTGAAGTTCTGGCAGCGCATAGAAGATATCCGGCTCCGATTCGTCTGGGAGATACTCAGTCGGTACGTTTCCCTGCATGCTTAGGAGTGAATCGACCCTGAAGGGTGTTAAGCGTATACGCAATGGAGCCACGACAGACCCGATCGGGAAAAACCCAAGGTGCGGTGAATTACCGAAACTTGCGGATAATGCCCCATCTTTTAGCTGGGAGAAGAATCCAGAAACAGGAACACTGACAACGGGTGTACCATGCCTGAGGGCAATCGTAACGTACGCACTTCAGACAAAAATTGGAGTTGGGTTGATGCCACCGCGAATAATAGGCACCCCTGCGTCGGATGGCGACTCGACCACCGAGGTGGAGTCGGGTCGATGGAACTGCCTTGCTGTCCCACGAAGGAATCCTCGACCTGCAGGGCGGGGAGGATGTCAATCTCTCAGTCGTGTCTGGATACTCACACCGAGGTGGTCCATCGCCTCATCGGCACGATCAACCCGGTCGGCGAGGCTGAGAAAGCCGTGGGGTAAGCTGGGGTAATGGTGGTGGTCGACCTCGACGCCTGATGTCGATAACCGCTCAGCATACGCGATACCCTCATCGCGAAGGACATCGATACCGGCGGTTAAGACGACTGCTGGAGCCACCCCGGTCAGATCAGGCGCTCGCAGGACGGATGTGAAGGGATGATATGCATCCACGGGGCTCCTGAGATAGTTCTCCCAGAACCAACGCATGTCAGCCAACGAGAGCAGTGGTGCGTCGGCGAACTGCTGGTACGATTCAGTATCAAAACGACAATCGGTGATCGGGTAGAGGAGGAACTGCCCCTGCACGTCGAGAGATAGCTCACGAGCGTAGATCGCTGTTGCTGCGGCGAGGTTACCTCCTGCGCTCGTCCCAGCCACTCCAAGTCTCGAACGATCACCGCCGACGGTATCAGCGTACGCACTCGCCCAGTTGACCACCGTGATGGCGTCGTCAAGCGCTGCGGGGAACGGGTGTTCAGGGGAGAGTCGGTAATCGACCGAGATGACGAGACATCGTCCACGAGCTGCCAGGTTGCGACAGATATCGTCTGCTGAATCGAGTGTACCTAGCGTCCACCCTCCACCGTGGAAAAAGACGAGTGTCCCATGCTGGGATTCGGTCGGTCGAAACACACGAATCTCAACAGACCTACCATCGTGCTCAATGGCCATGTCACGGACCGAGGCCATGTCTGGCCCACTCCCTGCTGAGAAGAGCTCGTCCTCGAGAGTGCGCGCACTCTCGACATCGAGGCTATGCCACGGTGGTAGGCCAACCGATTGGAACTCCTCGATAATCGTCGCTGCCTCTGGGTCTAGCGCTTCGTACGTGTCGCTCATGTGATCGTGACGGGGATATGCGGTGATGGGGGCGGGGGAGCAATCACGTCTCGAACGTATTGAACAAAGCTCATGGCATTGGTAACCGCTGTCGCTCGGTCTCGTGTTTCATCTTCGGTAGGAAGGTCATGTAATCCGTGCCACCAGTCCCCGTGGCATCCTCAGCAAGCTCACGGATGTACTGTGCTACCTGTGTGAAATGTACCTCACGAAACGCCACGATGCCATCGATACACCGATTGAATGCATCGACCAGCTCTGGATCACCAGTTGACTGGACGAATGCAAGGATATCAGGGCCGTCAGCAAACGCCTCGATTGCCTCTCTGTGCACCGCCGGCATGTAACTGCGCATGTCGTCCAGTTTGTCGATCAACTCGGTCTGCTCGTGATCGATACCGAACGCGGCATCGATCGATGGCAGGGCAGAACTTTGCGCTCCCGAACCACCTCTGAGATGTTGCGGCTCACTCGCTATCGCTGATACACCCTCGAACACGATACCATCGAAACCCTGGTAGTACGGCCGAAACCCGTCGACGAATGCCTGCGGGTCGTTCCCTTCGGTCATCCGTTGCATGATTGCCGTCTGTCTCTCGAGCGATGTCTCGATATCCGACAGCGCCGAATGTACCTCCGCAGGGTTTCCTGCTTCGATCGCCTCCTGCGCCAATGCACAGGCCGTCAATGCCTCTCCTGCTGCCGCCTCGATCGCGACGTGGATGGCCACGAACCAGGTCTCATCGGCGAGGTCGGTAAAGCGCTGAACCGGCCGGATGTTCTCGACTTGGAATCCATGCGTGTCATCGATCAGCTCGTAGTTACGCAGACAGATCGTGTCGTACGCAGCGATTGGTTTCCTCCCGATCCGTTTCGAACTGTGATACAACGGGATGGCGATACCAGCCGGAAGTCGATCTACCTCCCCGTCACCGGTCTGATGGACATACCCACTGGCGAAGAACGAGGCGAGGAGACACAGCCGTTTAACCTCCTCTGTTGAGAGTTCGTCGAACGTACCCGGCGGTGGTGATGGAAGTGCATCACCCACTTCCCGGAACATGCCATCGTCGAGTAGCTCAGGCAGTGCGTCACCGAGACGATCGAGTTCCTCAAGGTAGCGGGCGATATCCGGGTCGTGATCGCCCGTCTCGAAGGCTCGAAGCGGATCGCTCTCTGGGAGAAAACCACGTGACGAGGTGATACCGTGGGCATCGAGAACGTCCCCACGTATCTGTCCCATATCCCAATTACACGGGTTGGCGTTAAGAACCTTGATAGGTTGCAATGGGTCCTCCCATCAGGCGATGCATGTCGATGTTATCTCGCTCGAAGCCGATACTTATAGGTCAATCATCTCCCTGGCTAGCAGTGACATGCGTGTCGGAATCGGCCTACCGAACACGCTCGATGCTGCCGACGGTGACATGCTGTTGTCGTGGGCGAGACGGGCTGACGATGGTCCGTTCACGAGCGTAGGTGTATTCGATCGACTGGTGTACCATGGTACTGATCCACTGGCCACGTTGGCGGCGTGTGCAGGTGTGACCGAGGAGGTTCGCCTCGCTACCTCGATTGTCGCTGGCCCGCTGCGAAGTGATGCACTCTTGGCGAAGAAGGCTGCTACTGTCGATAGCATCTCAGATGGTCGATTGACCCTCGGCCTCGCACTTGGTGCCAGACGTGAGGATTACGAGGAGGCCGGTGCGAGTTTCAACGACCGTGGTCGACGCTTCTCGAGACAGCTTCACCGGTTACGTGAGATCTGGGAGGGTGACGATATCGGCCCCGAACCGGTCCAGGAGGGTGGTCCTGAACTGCTCATCGGTGGACAAAGCGATCCCACGTTCCAGCGGGTTGGTCGATATGGTGATGGCTACATCCATGGTGGTGGACCACCACGTGCGTTCGAACGCCAGGCTGAGAAGGCACGTGCCGCGTGGCAGGAGTCGGGCCGCCCTGGCGAACCAGCCCTCTGGGGGCATGGCTACTTCGCCCTAGGTGAGGAGGCAGCCGAACTCGGCCGTGCATACCTGCTCGATTACTACGAGTTCACCGGCCCGTTCGCCGAACGAATCGCCGAGGGGTTGCTGACGACGCCTCAGGAGGTGCTCCAGTTCGTGCGAGGCTATGAGGACGCGGGATGTGACGAACTCATCCTCTTCCCGACTGTCGCTGATATGTCACAGTACGACCGTCTCGAGAGGATTCTCAAGAACGAGTGGAGGTGACACGGGTGAAGATCGCAGTCGTCGGCGGTGGCCCAGCAGGTCTCTACGCCAGTCTCCTGTTGAAAAAGGAGTATCCCTCGTGGGACATCTCCGTCTACGAACGAGACCCGGCCGACAACACCTACGGTTGGGGAGTGGTCTTCTCTGATGCAACGTTGAGCAATCTCCGCGAGGCAGACCACGAGACACATGAACGTCTCACAGATACGTTCGTCAGATGGGATCCGATAGATATCTTCTATGAGGACGAGCATATCCGGTGTGGGGGACACACCTTCGCCGGTATCATGCGAAGCGATCTCCTCGCTATCCTCCAGGATCGATGTCGAGACCTCGGGGTCGAGATGCATCATGAGACGACCATTGAGGAACCAACCGAACTCGCAGATGAGGTCGATCTGCTCATCGGTGCCGATGGCCTCAACAGCGTCGTTCGGGATGCCTACGAGGAACGTTTCCAACCACGGATCGAGACCGGCTCGGCCAAGTTCGCATGGTTCGGGACTGAGAAACCGTTCGATGTGTTCACCTTCATCTTCCGCGAGAATGAACACGGTCTCTGGCGGATACATGCCTATCCAGGTACCAAGAGCACGTTCATCGTCGAGTGCACCGAGGAGACCTGGACGAACGCCGACATGGATGAGCTTGGTGAGACAGAAGCGTTGGCATACTTCGAGGACCTCTTCGACGACCATCTCGCGGGGTACGACCTGTTGGCGAAGCTCTACTCGTGGCGTAACTTCCCAGTCGTCAACTGCCGGCGGTGGTCGATCGAAGATCGGGTCGTCCTCCTCGGTGATGCAGTCCACACAGCTCACTACTCCATCGGGTCAGGGACGAAACTCGCCATGGAGGACGCGATTGCCTTGCTTGAGGGCTTTCGAGAGCACGGTCAGGATGTCGATGCCGCACTCAACTGGTACGAGAAGGAGCGTCGACCCCGCGTCGAGGCGTTACAGGCAGCTGCTGATCGAAGCCAGCAGTACTTCGAGAACGTCGAGCGCTACTGGGACTTGCCACCACAGCAGTTCGCATACAACTTGCTGACCAGAAGCGGTCGAATCTCGTACGACAGTCTGAAGATGCGAGATGTGTCGTATGCCGATGGATTTGACCGGTGGTTCCAACGCTATCAATACACACCGGGTGATGGTACACCTGCCGAATCGCTTCCCATCGCTGCCAATCAACCCTTACATCAACCTCTGAAGTTACGCGATCTCACCATCTCGAACCGCATCGCGATCACCGAACAGCCGACCTCATCGAGCGATGATGGCATGCCGTCGTCTACCTATCTGGAGGCATTGATCGAACGAGGTAGCCGAGGTCCTGGACTGTTATTGACCGATCCTGTGGCGGTCAGCCCAGAGGGTCGTATTACCTCTGGCACCCCCGGTATCTATACCGACGAACATGTCGACGCATGGGCCGAGGCGATCGAGTCGATCACTGCATCGGCCGATATCAGCATCGGTATCCATCTCGTCCATGCCGGACGTCGAGGTGCGATGCGCGACCGCCATCACGGTCTCGACCGACCGCTGCCCAACACACAGGCATGGGAATTGCTCGCACCGTCGGCGATACCATACACACCCGGGGGTCACGTCCCGAGGGAGATGGACGACGAAGATCTCGAGGCGGTACGGATGGCATATTCGGCCGCCACCGAGCGGGCGGTCGAGGCGGGCTTTGATATGGTTCAACTGCATGCCGGACATGGGTACCTCCTCTCGAGCTATCTCTCACCTCTGAGTAACGAGCGCGACGACGTATATGGCGGCTCGCTCGAGAACCGGATGCGCTACCCCCTGGAGATATTCGACCAGGTGCGTTCGGTATGGCCAGATGAGCGACCGGTCGGTGTCACCCTGCAGTCGACCGACTGGAATCTCAATGGCTTCAAGACCTACGAGGCACAGGAGGTTGGTGCCGCACTCAAATCACATGGCTGTGATCTTCTCTCACTCGTCGCCGGGCAGGCGACCATACGTGAGCGGCCGAAGTACGACCCGACCGTGCTCGCAGACTTTACCGAATCGTTCAGGAACGAACTCGATATCCCGGTGCTCGCCACCAACTACGTCACCACGTACGATGAGGTGAACACGCTTGTCGGTGCGGGACGGGCCGATCTCTGTACGTTCACACCACTTCCCGAGTGAGTCACCTGCACAATCCATCACGTCGTCCGTTGCAGATGGTCGGGGTATTTGTCCGTCGCCGTCAAGCCACCGTGTATGCTCGATTACGTCGACTTGGAACAGGATCTCAACCAAGAGGAGCGGATGATCCTCGAGACGGCCCGAGAGTTCGTCGCTGAACGTATCAAGCCAGATATCGAGGAGCATTTCGAGGACGGTACCTTCCCGATGGAGCTGATCGACGAGATGGGCGAGCTCGGATTCTATGCCCCGAATCTCGATGGGTATGGCCTGCCGAATATCTCTGAGAAGGGCTATGGGCTCTTGATGCAGGAACTCGAGGCTGGTGACTCGGGCGTCCGTTCGATGGCATCTGTCCAGGGTGCACTCGTGATGTACCCAATCCATGCGTACGGTTCAGCTGAGCAGAAGGAACGTTGGCTTCCCGCCCTTGCGACCGGTGATGCGGTCGGTTGCTTCGGTCTCACCGAGCCCGCCCATGGGTCGAACCCGGCTGGGATGGAGTCGTACGCCGTGCGCGATGGTGATGGATACGTCCTCAACGGCTCGAAGACCTGGATCACGAACTCACCGATCGCCGATGTCTGTGTCATCTGGGCGCGCGACCGATCGGCAGAAGAGCACCCCGTTCGAGGATTCCTCGTCGAATCCGACCGAGATGGGTTGTCGACGAACAAGCTCGAGGGTAAGCTATCGCTACGTGCATCGGTCACCGGTGAGATTGGGATGAACGATGTGTACGCCCCCGAGGAGGACGTCCTCCCGCATGTCGAGGGTATGAAAGGACCGTTATCATGTCTCACACAGGCACGCTATGGGATCGCCTGGGGTGCGGTCGGTGCCGCAAGGGATTGTTTCGAAACAGCGCGTGAGTACGCACTCGAACGCGAGCAGTTTGGCGGCCCGATCGCCCGGTTCCAACTCCAACAGGATAAGCTCGCAGAGATGGCAACGCAGATCACGACCGGGCAGTTGCTCTCCTATCGCCTCGCAGAGCTCAAAGAACGTGGTGACCTCAGACCGCAGCATGTCTCGATGGCCAAACGCAACAACGTTCGCATGGCGAGAGACCAGGCGCGCATCGCGAGAGAGATGCTCGGTGGCAACGGTATCATGCTGTCTTACTCTCCAATCCGTCACATGGTCAATATGGAGACAGTCTACACCTATGAAGGTACACACGATATCCACACCCTCATCCTTGGTGAGGATCTCACCGGTATCGCCTCATTCAGCTGATCGACATGTACCTGATTCGCACTTGAGGAGGTATCGGTTGTATGGGTCGGCTTTTTCATCACTGCCTGAGAAGGTGAGTACGAGTGTCATGTCAGCTGATGAGGCGACATCGTTACGTGGGATAGAGATGTCGGATGATGAGGTGGCCGAGTACCTCTACGAACGGGGTCATGGTGTGTTGACCCTCGCCCATGATGGGACGAGCTACGGTATCCCCATCTCCTTCGGGTACGATGGCGAGGCAATCTACCTCTCGCTCATCGAATTCGGTGATACGAGCAAGAAGCTCGATTTCATCGAGGAGACCGACCAGGCGTGTTTGATCACGTATCATGTCGAGACCAGACATGTCTGGAAGAGTGCGATCGTCCACGGGACACTGCAGCCCGTCCCCGAGGATGAATTTGACCGTGCGGAGGGAGTTCTCAAGGACAATGCCTGGTTCCCGAGTATCTTCCCACCGAACCGCCCGATCACAGGCTTCCATCGGATGGTTCTTCGTATTGATGAGGCGACCGGACGCAAGGGTGAGGGGTATCACCTCGATAGTTGAGTGATCACTCGCGATCGTGAGGGCCGGGTATACAGCGAATGAGAGTGCTACCCTTTTCTATCACCGGTGATTTGTCTGAGTCATGGCGATAGATCCGGACTTCCACCTGCATCGAGAGCGTGTTGGCGAACACGCTGGCCACGATGTATGGGGTCCTGTCAATGAACCTGAGACCCTCGGCATCCATGGGACACATGTCGCTGTCGACTTCGATATCTGTGATGGCTCGGGTGACTGCCTTGAACATTGTCCGGTTGATGTGTTCGATTGGGTCGACACACCTGGTCACCCTGAGAGTGAGCGAAAGGCAGATCCCGCTGATGAGTCAGCTTGTATCGACTGCATGCTCTGTGTCGATATCTGTCCTGTCGACGCTATCGACGTGGAGGCCAATCGTCTGTAATTACGAAGAAAACGATGCGAAAGCCTCGCCCTTCAGGGCGGGGAGGATGTCAATGTCTTCTCAGTCGCTGCAATTTTCACAACAGATGGCAAACTGGCAGGTCTGCTGCAAGCGGAGCACAGGTGAGATGCATACCTTGCAGAAATTCGATTCTCGCAATTATGGGATGATCGAGACCACTGTGGCTGGTTCAGATTGAGTCCATCTCTCGTTGGCACATGCTTGCCACACCCAACGTTCGTGCATACTCCGTGGCGAACACGCTGATCGGACACCAAGCTAGCTGTATCACAACCTACGTTTCGAATCGGTGTTCAAACTCTTTGAGGTGAGGCTCAGTGGAGAATGACTCGATGCTCTGTTGAAAATGGTCCCTACAGAGCCCGACTTTGATGCCATCATGCTCTGGTGCCACGACGGCATCGGCGTCGCAGTAATGACACTGCATATCGTTTCAGATGGTCTCGTCTTCTATCAATCTACCGTGATACCCAGCCGTCTCGCCACGGGTTCGAAGTCATCATGATCAAGCCCGGCACTGGCGATGGACACCTCATCATGTGCATCACTCCCACCTGTCTGGATGACTTGCCTGGTGGAGAGAAATTCATCGAGGATTGATTGATCCACCGACTCACCGTAGGGATATGCGACCTCGACGCCATCGAGGCCGTCAACAAGTGCCAATGCAGCGTTGACATCATCATATCGGAGAGGATGTGCGAGGACGACGAACGCACACGCCGTCTTCAAGAGTTTGGCTCCGGTTTCGAACGAGGGTACCTGTCTAGCCACGTAACAGGGTCCATTATCACCGATGTAGCGATCGAAGACCGTCTGTTCGTCCAGTTCGGTTGCATTTGCAACAGCCTTTGCGATATGTGGCCGCCCAACACCGACACCGTAGTCGACATCGAGATCGATATCGAGTTCCTCGGCGAGTAGCATCCCCATCTGCTGCGCCCGTTCTCGGCGATCTCGTTGCAGCCGTTCGATCTCATCGGCTAGTTCGTCAGTCTGTCTGAGCCCGTATCCTAGGAGATCGACCCGACCTGCGTCGTGCGATTCCACCCGCAATTCGATCGCAGCGATACAGATTACCCCCTCTCGTACATTGATGGGCCGATCCCACGGAGGCATCCGGTCGTGGTCGGTCACTGCAATAGCCACGAGATCATGGTCTAAGGCGAGACGAGGGATGTCCTCGGGGTGTATCGTCCCATCTGAGCGCGTTGTGTGGACGTGCAAATCTGCAACAATCGCCGACATGTTTGTGGTATGATAGCCACCGACACATCTATAGTTGTCTCGAACGTATCTTCAGGACGCTTACCATGTCGATGGGTGCGTACGATGAAGACGAGCACGAGCGCCGTGAAATGAAAGCGACGGCGGTTGATGCCGACTTCGACAACGAACGAACTGTCTACGAGGGATCGATCGAATACGAGACCGGCGATTCGACAGAGGATCTGCTCGCCAAGTTCAAAGAAATCAAATCGAAGTGAAATTTAACGACAACCATCGCTTTCCGTTCGTTTTGGTTCATTGATTAGTCGACGGTATGGGACGACCTCAGTGTGATGTGTGTAGCAGCCAGTTCTCACTCGCAACCGGGCGCGAGAACCTCTGGATCATGCAGGGTCAACGATCCGGAGGCCTCATTCTCGAACTCGAGGATGCTGAGTTCACCCTGTGTTACAGCTGTTTAGAGCGTCTTCCCAGCGAACCAACGGCTGATGACGTCAACACACTCGCCGACCATACCGACACGTAGGACGGTCGAACCTCGGTTGAACCCAGCGTAGCAACCAGTTCAGATGATGAGCGCCCCGAA
The DNA here is from genome assembly GCA_007118145.1 of Halobacteriales archaeon. Taxonomy (GTDB): domain Archaea; phylum Halobacteriota; class Halobacteria; order Halobacteriales; family SKSH01; genus SKSH01. The sequence goes on along the minus strand of SKSD01000015.1, from coordinate 106,575 downwards.
CGCGATCATCGATGAGACCATCATGAAAGCGAAGAAGAGGGCGAACAGTTTCTGACGGTTCATACCTAGGATAGGTGTTGCACACACTTTTTCTTATCGGTCGATTGTCAGCTCATGATGCGCACCGAACATAGCCGATACCTCACCGCGACTTGAGATTCACATCGAACACGATATGTTCCGTCCCTGGAGCGATGGTCTTGACGGTATGTACAGACATCGACCGTACCGTGGCATCGAGACTTTCAATCCGATCGATTAGTGATACACGCGCATCTTCGTGCTCACCAGTCCAGGCGATTCCATGGATGTGGATGGTACCAACCGTATCGACGGCGTTGACAGCTGATGCAATGTAACCCTTCGACTCGGGACGCCCATCACGTGCGTCGTGAGCATCGAGAAACCCAAGGACGACACGATCAGCCGTTACCGGGGTCTCGCGACAGTCACCACAGATTGGCATTACCCGCGCATCGACCCCGTTGTGTGTGAGATTGCGTGATAACCACCGAAACGAGAGTGGGTTTCGCTCGATGGCGGTGACCTGTGCACCGTTGACCGCCATCGGCAGTGTGAAATATCCGATCCCAGCGCACATGTCAAGCACACGCTCACCGGGGACAACCACGTCACCCATGCGTTTTCGTTCGTGCTGATTACCCGGGCTGAACATCACCTCCGATAGATCAAGCTCGTAGACAATCCCGTGTTCGCGGTGGATCGTATGCGTGTCATCGATACCGGCGATGTGACCGATCTGGGGGCGTCGATGGGAACCGGTGATCGCTCGCTGTTCAACCACGGCCTTCGCCTCACCGTGGATAGCAAAGAGTGCCTCTGCGACCACCTCAGGTTGGTATCTGATGGGCTCACTAAACACGATACATCCCCCGATGCGTGCGTACGAGGTCGGGATCCGCTCGATCTCTGTGTCCGACCACCCCCTGCGTCGCAGATGGTCTTCAAGCGAGTGTGCCCGAGGTTCCCCTGCGACACCGGTATCGATCCGCTTGATGAGCGGGTGTTCAATCGCCTGTCGAATCGGGATGGCCACGTATTCGGCATCGTACCTGGCGATGCGACGGGTTTGATCGTACACACTCTCGTCCTCCAGATAGGTCAAAGCTGCATCGACATCCCGCTTCCGAACGATGGCGGCGATCTCGTCACTCATCACTTGGAAGCAGATAGAGAGTTCCCCCGAGGTGAATGGCCTCGACCGACTCACCACCGACATCGACCCCTTTATATCTGGCGACGGTGACCGCCTCGTACGTTGTGGGATCGATCACCTGGACGGCGTGTTGATCAGTGACGTCGACGATGGTGGCTTGCTCAGCATCGTCTCGGTGGGCGACGATGGCGTCCACGATATCGGTGGTATCGAAGTACTGACGCTCGCCGGTCGTGAGGTGTCGCGCACCGACTCGCCGGTTGACTGACTCGACGAGGTAGACATCCCCCTCAACGGTGATGATGTCATCCACACGTACGTATGGGAGTCTGATCGCATGGGTCGTCCTGTAGACGTCCTGTCCGTCGCTATCGGTCGTCACGAGCGTACTCGTCGTATCGAGCGATCCACCGAGGTCCGCATGGATGGCGCTTGCCACCTTCGAGCCAAGACGCGTCGTCGAGAGTCTGAGGTCGAGCCCCTCAGGTCGCTCGATCACATCGGTCAGGAACGCATCCCTATCGCCGAGATCGACACGCTCATTCAAGATGGCTGCCGTGATCGACCGTGCCCTGTCTAGTTCATCCTCACTAGGCGTGCGTTCTGTTGCACGTATCTGAACCGTACTCGCATAGCTCTTGCCAGCGATACGCGAGCAACGGGTACATGTCGTCGGTTCGAACCGCACCGTGATGCTATGCGTCCTGTGTTCATAGCCGCCCTCAACGAGGATATCAAACTCACACTCGACGGCCACCGTCGTTGTATCGACCATCGATGGCTCGGCGTACCAATCGAAATCATCGACAGCCCTGTGGATACCGATCCTGTCTGCGACGATCTTGAGTGCAATCTCGGGCATCCCATCGCTTGTATCGATCCACTCTCCTGAGACACGATATGATCCACACCCAGTACATAGCTCGATGGAGATTAGCTCTGGGGTCTCGAGTAGATCCTGTTCCTCGAGGTAACATGCTCGACACAGCCCGCGCTCACGTGTGGGTCTGTCTGCACCCACATCCGGATCAGTCTTCTCGCCACAGCGTGGGCAAAACCCTCTCGATTGTATCACGGTTGCTATTCACCATCTAGCAGGCACGCCAGCTTATGTAAGGGCACCTTTCCTCAGGTCGATCGTCTCGCGAATCCGAATCTCGCCTTGACATCCGTGATCGCTATCTCGAGTGTCTCGCCGACGTGCGTGTCAGGTACGAAGACGGTGAACCCCTCGACTTTGGCGATACCGTCGCCCTCATCACCCTCGGCCTCGATTGTGACTGTGTATCGGTCACCGATATTGACAGGTGCAGTCAGAAGTCCTTTTCCGATGAGATATACCTCTGAAGATGCCTGTCTCGTCGCCTTGGGTCTCGCGGTTGCGACGTACTCGAAGGACGCTTCGAGCTCGGAGCGAAAGTTGTCAAGATCTCGCCCCTCGAACACCTTCACCACGAAGTCACCACCCGGTTTGAGCAGTGTCTGTGCCACCTCGAACGCCTGTTGAGCCAGATGGACTGAACGTGCGTGATCGAGATCGTACTCACCGGACATATCCGGTGCCATGTCAGATAAGACGAGGCCGACCCCATCGTCGGCGAGTTCACGGATCCGTTGGTGGGTATCCTCATCAGTGATGTCACCGTGCAGTAACTCGACCCGTACAGACTGGTCAGCCTCGAGCGGTTCGATGCGACGACGGTCGACACCGATGACCGCACCCCCAGCTCCGACCCGCTCGATGGCGACCTGCATCCACCCACCTGGAGCAGCACCCAGATCGACCACCGTCTGCCCGTCTGCGAAGAGGTCGAACGAGTCATCGAGCTGACGGAGTTTGAACGCAGCTCGGCTCCGGTAACCAGCCTGCCTTGCCCGCTTCGCCCAGGAATCAGGTCTAGCCATTCTAATGGGATATGTAATTGATACTGACGTTAAGACGTATCGGACGCCGGCCGGATTCAATTGTTTTATGCCGAGTGGCTTTGTCACACCTGGTATGTTTACTGCGATCGTGGGTTCGGAGACGCTCCGAAGTACGCTCGACTCCGTGAGTGTGTTGGTCGATGAGTGCAAGATACATCTGAACGAGGACGGTCTCACTATTCGGGCGGTCGATCCGGCCAATGTGGGCATGGTCGACCTCCGACTCGATGCATCGGCGTTCGAGTCGTATGAGGCTGATGACGTGGTGATCGGTGTCGATCTGACCAGGCTGGAGGATATCGCCGGGATGGCCGATAGTGGCCAGTTGATCGATATCGAGCTCGACGAGGAGATACAGAAGCTACGCCTCAGGATGGACGGTCTTGAGGCGACGATGGGTTTGATCGATCCAAACTCGATCCGCGAGGAACCAGATATCCCTGACCTCGACCTTCCAGCGACGATCGTCCTCGAGGGACGCGATCTCAATCGCGCCATCACCGCTGCAGACATGGTCTCCGATCACATGGAGCTCGGTGTCGATGTCGAGCGTGAGGTCTTCTATGTCGACGCGCATGGTGACACGGACGATATCCACCTCGAGCTCTCTCGCGATGAGCTCATCGAGTTCGATGTTGGAGAGGCATCGTCCCTGTTCAGCCTCGACTACCTCCGCGATATCAACAAGGCGATCCCCCGTGACACCGAGGTACAGATCCGCCTCGGTGATGAGTATCCGGTGAAGTTCACGTTCCCCTATGCCGAGGGTCGTGGACAGGTGACCTACATGCTCGCACCGAGGATTCAAAGTTCATAGGTCGAGTGTTCGCTCGATCACCCGCTTAGCTGCCTCTGCCTTCTCACGCCATCCGTACCCCTGCTCGTAGACATGTCGTTTTCCATCGATGAGCTCTTCAGGTGTGTGTTCATCGAAGCCGCCCCTGGCCCATGTCCCACTCTCATCGAGCCACTGGAGCATACGTTCCCGGGTCTCAGCCCAAGAGAGACCGACCATCTCGTACCAGGCGATGAGGGCGAACACGGCGTTATCGTGACACCCGGGGACACTTCCATGTCGGTGTACCGTCCGGATGGGTTCGACCGTCGGCTCGATGAGTCGCTCGGCCTGCACCGCAGCCGGTGCCACCTCGAGATCGCTCGCATCTGTCTCGCGTATCCTACCCTCACGTCGTAGCCTGGTGAGTGCGGCGGCATGGACGCTCGACCAGCCCCCGATGACTGTCTTGAGATCAGCCTCGCCGCGAGGGTCATCCCCGAGCGTGGCGATGAGATCGATATATGCCTGCTCGATGGTAGACCGTGTACGGTCTCCGAAACCACACGATGGATCGTGGATCGACCCACTCGTGCCACAACCCGGGCATGGATATGTGAAATACCCCATACAGCTATTGGGGTGATTCATTCTCGGTAAGCTTGTACCTGTCTTTCACGCCCATCGGTTGGTTTAACCGTCCCTCACCGCCTATGAGCGACAGAGCATGGACGCGTTGCTCGCCCGGTACCCGTTCCTCGAGTCAGCCCGCGAGGCTGTGAGGGACGAGGCGCCCCCGATCGATGAACTTCTCGAGACCGGTTCTCGATCGGCAGCGCTCGACCGGGCTATCGACCGACTTGAAAATGCCCTCACGGGTGAGACCGTCGGCGATATACATGCAGATACCGAGGTGGAGGTCCTCTCCTATCCTCTGGCGCGTATCCTGGTATCACTCATCGATGACCGCCGAGTGACGCGTCGGTTCACAAACGCCGAAGCACGGACCGCAACGATACGCATCCGTAACGACCTCGAGGCGACACAGCCACCGACGCATGCCATAGCTCGAGCTCACGTACTCGATGAGTTCGAGCTTGAGTTGGAAGATCTCGGTGATGGACTTGGCATCGATGTGACGCGATATCTGCAACTGAGTAGCGAGCTTGAGGGGTCACGATGGCGTCTGGTGAACCGCCCGGTGCACGATGGTCTCGTGAGGATCACCGAGGATGAGCTGTTCAACGTGATTGAGGCGGCTGTTCGTGTGCGGGTGGGTGACGGCATCCCCCTCGAGGTACCGCCACACCTTGCAGACGCACTCGAGGATGCGACGAGGGCGATCGAGCGTCGACTCGGGCATACGAAACTTCCTGACTCGTTCGATCGGATCGATCCTTCATTGTTCCCACCGTGTATGCAGGCGTTGCTGGGTCGAGTCGAGGCAGGCGACCGTCTCTCGAGTCACTCGCGGTTCGCGCTTGTGACGTTTCTGACGAGCATCGGGCTATCGCCTGCTGATCTCGATGCAGTGATCGAGAACGAGGTGCCGGTGGAACTTCGAACGATGGCTGAGGCTGTCATCGGGGAGGAGGGTCCCACACAGTTTCCGCCAGGTTCGTGCGAGACGATGGTCGCCTTTGGTGACTGTATCGACCCCGACGAACTGTGTTCACAAATCACCAACCCACTGGCGTATTACGATGCGGCCCTGGCTGAGCAGGATTAATCCGGTGCATCAGCCGTATTGTTGTCACCGCTATCGGTGACCGTGAACGCGAGTACGTACCCGATGACTGCCATCAAGAGCACGAACAGGATGATGGCGACAACCAGCATGAGGCCACCCGAATCGCCGAACTCTCCGTTTTGTGTGTACTGTCGTCCGATCAGTACCATGATTCCGATCATGAGACCAACAGCGACGACGGAGGCGACGATCTCGATAACTCGCTCGCGTTCGATCATTACCACGCTCGTTTCTCGCCTTTTCAGATAAGGACTTCGACACGATGGTTTCAGCTTACCAGGCTCTCAAACGGCTCTCCGTCGTCGATCGCGGTCTCACGTTTAACTCTGTAGTTACCACCTGGTGTTCGGTAGAGTTCTCCAGGGTGGAAGAAGTACCAGTCCTCGCGGTCGAATCGAACACCGACTCGTGGCCTGGCACCGAACTGTTGGGAGAAATAGAGCAACCCCTCGAGCTCCTCGCCATTGATGTAGATCGGGTCGCCGCTCGATGACTTCGCCTCGATCGCGTAGAAGTCCTCACCGTTGCCTGCGAGTAGATCGGGCTGGTGTCGACTCGTCCCACTGCCACTCGCCGGGGAGCGAACTACGGCGAAGCCAGCATCGTCGAGACGGTTGACCAACTCCCGCTCGCGACGCTCTCCCTTGAGGTTGGCCATACCGACACTCACGCACCATCATACAAAAACACGACGACCGTGTTGGCATCACCACTCTTAGGTACCGTGTTCCCACGAGGAGAGGTACGCCTGTTGACGTTCGCTCAGCTCGTCGATCTGGATACCCTCTGCATGGAGCTTCACCTCGGCGATCTCGCGATCTAATTCATCGGGTACATCGTGTACACCAGGTCCATACGCTCCAGCGTTGGTGGCGAGTTCACGTGCACAGACTGCTTGGATACCGAAACTCTGATCCATCACCTCGATTGGGTGTCCCAGTGAGATCGGTGTGGCAAGGTTGACCAGTCGCCCCTCAGCGAGGACGCTCAACACACGCCCGTCACCCATCTCGTACGATGTCACCCCATCACGTGCTTCGAAGCGTGTGTCAGCGAGCCGCTCAAGGTCATCCAGATTGATCTCCACATCGAAGTGCCCTGCGTTGGCCATGACGGCCCCGTCTTGCATCACCTCGAAATGGGATTCGGTGATGATGTCACGGTTGCCCGTCGTGGTGATGAAGATATCGCCGAGCTTTGCCGCCTCACGCATCGGCATGACCTCGAAACCCTCCATGTGCGCCTCCAGGGCGATCCGTGGGTCGATCTCGGTGACAATCACACGCGCATTTTGTCCACTCGCCTTCCGAGCGATACCTTTGCCGCAGTAGCCGAACCCGGCGACGACGACCACCTTGCCAGCCCAGGAGAGGTTCGTCGACATGGCCATACTCGCGAGGGATGCCTCCCCTGTGCCATGGACGTTATCGAAGAGTCGCTTCATCGGCGTATCGTTCACCGCGAAGACGGGGTACTCAAGGGCATCGTCAGCCGCCATGTGTCTCAGTCGCTTCACACCGGTGGTGGTCTCCTCACACCCGCCCAGGATCGTATCCAGGAGGTCCCTCCGATGCTCGTGGATTCTGAAGATGAGGTCACCGCCATCATCGATGGTGATCGTGGGGTCATGGTCGAGGACGGCATCGATCGCCCCATAGTATGCCTCATCGTCGACACCGCGTCGTGCGTAGCTGTGTATCCCGTCGAGTTGGTCCAGTGCCACGCTCACATCGTCGTGCGTCGAGAGTGGGTTACACCCGGTGAGTGCCACCTCTGCGCCGGCTGCCTCGAGCACCTCGACGAGTACACCAGTCTTCGCCTCGACGTGCATCGCCATTGCGATGGTCTCACCCTCGAGCGGTCGTTCCTGCATGAACGTGTCCCGGAGGTGATCGAGGATCGGCATGTACTGGCGAACCCAATCCAGCTTACGAGTCCCCTCGGTTGCGAGCGATGTGACATCATCAATTTGTCTCGCAATCGATGTGGTGTGGTCGGCCATATCTGCTTGTCGGACCAGGTGGGGGAAAACCCTACCGACACTCAGGCAGCCCGGTCGACCAGTGCTGCTGCCCGTTCACTAGCCTCGTTACGTATGGCGAGTTCGTCGAGGGTGAGCACCTCACGATCGCGCATGAGGACAGTCCCATCACAGACCGTATGTCGCACATCTGCACCCTTAGCGGTGTAGACGAGATGGCTGAGCAGGTCATGTGGGGGGATGAAATGTGGGGCTGAGCAGTCGATGACAGCTAGATCGGCGGCGGCACCTGCCTCGAGCTGGCCACCCGGCATCCCGAGGAGCGCTGCGCCACCCCTCGTGGCGAGGTGAAATGCGGTCGCAGCAGGGAGCACACTGGCATCATCGGTTGCGACCTTGGCCAATAGTGCGGCCAATCGCATCTCCTCGAACATATCGAGGTCGTTGTTCGATGCAGGTCCGTCTGTCCCGATACCGACAGGAACGTCATACTCGAGGAGCGATGCCACCGGGGCGATACCGCTGGCCAGTTTCATGTTGGCACTCGGGCAGTGGGCAACACCGGTCCCTGTGGTGGCCATCATCTCAATATCTTCAGTATTAAGATGAACCCCGTGTGCGACGAATCGGTTCTCGCCGAGGATGCCCTGCTCAGCTGCTGTTGCTGGGGGGCGTTGGCCGTCGCGGTCTAAGACCACCTCAACATCATCGATCGTCTCACTCATGTGGATGTGAATCGGTGCGTCGAGGGCGGCAGCAAGTCGGGCGGTGGTGTGTAACGTCTCCGGATCGACCGTTCGAACAGCATGAGGCATCACTGCCCCATGTATCCGGTCCGATTCAAGCTCTCTGCAGTACTCGATGAACGCTTTTGTCGCCTCGAGCTCGGCCTCGATATCGTCGTCGTCCTTCCCGAGGGTGATGATGCCATACCCCAGCAAGGCACGCAACCCACTCGTCTTCGCGACATCGGCTATCTCCTCCTCGAAGAAGTACATGTCACAAAAACCGGTTGTGCCAGATTTGATCATCTCGACCATCCCGAGTTGTGCGCCGACCCGGACATCTGCCTCTGTCAGCTGGGCCTCGACAGGGAAGATATCCTCCTCGAGCCACTCATGCAACGGTTTGTCATCAGCATGTCCCCTGAGGAGCGTCATCGCCACGTGACAGTGCGCGTTCACCAGTCCTGGGATGACGAGCCCATCACTGGCATCGAGGACGTTACCATGTCGCTCTGTTGCTTCCTCGATACTCCTGATAACACCATCAGCGGTATCGATGACGACATCACCCCGTTCGATCGACCCGTCGGGTAATAGCACCTGTCCACCCGCGATTGTGAGCGTTCCCATCGGTGGTTGCTTCCGGTCGACCTGCCAAGTAAGCAGCGACTGGCTGAGAGGGTACAGGCAACCGCGCTTAAGAGTGTCCACCGAGAATGTCGTCGTGATGGCATCACCTCGCAACCAGCTAGGTGAGTTACGCCTCGCCTTCTACGAGCATTGGCCGTATTTCAAGCTCGCTGTCGCCCTCTTCACCATCGGTATCCTCATCGGCATCTTGATGGTCGATCGAGTCGACCTCCTGGCCATACTGGGTGTCGAGGAGCTGGATGAGGTTTTCCCCGAGGAGTTCACCACACTCGTCATCCTCGTCAATAACTCGATCGTGTTCATCCTCGCGTTGGTCGGCGTGCTCTCGTTTGGGCTACTGACCGTGATGATCCTCTTGACCAACGGCATCCTGGTCGGATACATCGCGACACCGATCGCCCAGGACGTTGGCATCGATTTTCTCCTCGTCGGCTTACTCCCACACGGTATACTCGAACTACCGGCATTCTTCGTCGCCTCCGCTGTCACCTTCAGGCTGTTACACAGATTCATCCTTCGGATAACCAATCGACGCGAGCGCTTGCTCGATGAAGGTGAGCTCAAACGGATCGTCATGTTGCTCGTAGCTGCCTGGGTCGTCCTCGCCATCGCCGCGGCTATCGAGGTGCACGTCACCGTCTGGCTCTTAGAGACGCTCTATCCAGATATTGGCTCGGAGCAACCATAGCGAACTATCGCGAGCCTGGTCAGCGCTACCGATATACTCCACAACAGTCAGAAACAAGCGCGTCGGCGTTATTCGAGCAATCCCATCTCGTCGAGACGCGACACGATCTTATCGACCGCATGTTCAGCATCGACCGGGCGCTTGCCTCCGGTGATGACGAGCTTCCCACTGCCGAACAACAACGCGACTACCTTGGGTTCATCGAGTCGGTAGACGAGCCCGGGGAACTGCTCCGGTTCGTACTCGATATTCTCGAGACCGAGTCCGATAGCGATTGCATTGAGGTTGAGGTTCGTTCCCAAGTCGGCGCTGGTCACGATATTCTGGACCACTATCTCGGGATCTTCATCGACCTCGATATCGAGCTCCCGAAGCTTGTCGAACACGATACGGAGGCTCTCATGCACGTCCTCGGTGGACTTCGCTCCGGTGCAGACGATCTTGCCTGAGCGGAAGATGAGAGCGGCTGATTTTGGATTCTGTGTCCGATAGACGAGTCCAGGGAACTGTTCGGGGTCATAATCTGCACCCTCGAGATCCATCGCTACACTCTGCAAATCGAGTTCCTGCCCAATTCCTGTTGATGCAACGACATTTTCAATGTTGATGGTTTTCTTTGGGTCGTCCATGCGTGCTTTTAAGGTTGTATTTAAGGTTTATAAAGGTTGATACGCACCGTGCATACCCTACAAAGTAGACCAGTACGCATTTTTCCCCGCGATACGGGATGTAACTCGTGTATCTCCTCGAGTTCGCCGGAGAGGATGACCACCTCGCTGTCGCCGAGGCCAAGGTGGTCACCGATGGCTGTCATTCCGTTGCCCCGGGCATCGGTCTCGCCGATAAGGTAGCCCTCGAGGAGGCGGACCGTCTTGCTCTCACGAGGCGTATCAATCGCTCACTCGGCGTGGTCGAGGGTACGCTCGATGACCTCGTCTCGTACGTCGAGTCGCTAGCGCCCGACGCTGAGAGTACCGTCGCGGTCAGAGCGAGGGATGTACGTGGCCTGGGCGATGTGGATACCCAGACAACCGAGCGTCGTATCGGTGATGTATTGGTCAGACATGGCCATACCATCGATCTCGAGTCACCGGATCGGGAGTTTCGCGTACTGGCGACGGCCTCGCAAGATCGACCGAGGTGGTTCATCGGTTGGTTACTGCTCGAGACACCGCGTGAGTATACGCACCGTGCACCGCCCCTGCGGCCGTTTCGACAACCCGGGACTATGGATCCACTCCTCGCCCGTGTGCTCGTCAATCTCACAGGGGTCCACCCCGGTGATCGACTCCTCGATCCGATGTGTGGTCCAGGTGGTGTACTCATCGAGGCAGCCCTCGTCGGTGTCGAGCCGATCGGTATCGATGTCCAACGCAAGATGGTGCGAGGGGCACGCCAGAACATCGAGGCGATCGTCGACCCGACCCACCCAGCCGACATCGTTCAGGGAACAGCTGCGCAACTCCCGATACGAGCTGTTGACGCGATCGTGTTCGACGCACCCTATGGCAGACAATCACCGATCGAGCATACCTCTGCCAACGAGCTCGTTGAGGCGACGCTCAACGAGGCGATCGAGGTAACCGATCGGTGCGTGGCGGTGTTCGATGCCCCGATCGATGCGTTAGCGACGGCGTGTGGCTGGTCGGTCATCGATACATTCGAACGCAGGGTGCACCGGTCGCTCACCAGATATATTAGCTGCTTGCAGTCGCAGGACCGATGACGTTGCGGGAAGGTTTGATACACGGTGACTGTGATGTCCTCGAATATAGCGAGCACATGACAGCGGGATCCAGTTCACCGATGGCCCTCGTCGACGACGTGTTGCTACAGACGGGTGTGGAGGCTCCACAGCTCGATATCAACATACTCGTCATCTTTGCGATCATCGCGGTTGCTGTCGTACTGTTCGTGACCGAACCCGTCCCGCTCGATGTGACTGCGATCGGGGTGCTAGTCGCGTTGATTGCACTCGAACCTTGGACCGGGGTCACCCCGGCAGATGGCATCTCTGGGTTCTCGAGTCCGGCGACGATCACGGTCCTGGCCATGTTCATCCTGAGCGAGGGCATCCGTCGGACCGGTGTGATCAGCGTCATTGGGAAACAAATCGCCAGGCGCTTTGGTGACAGCCCGACCAAACAACTCGCCTCCGTGCTTGGTCTGGCTGGAGGGTCGGCTGGGTTCGTCAACAACACACCGGTCGTCGCTGTGATGATTCCGCTGGTCAACGAACTCTCACAACGGACCGGTGTTTCACCGTCGAGATTGCTTATGCCGATCTCATTCGCCGCGATGATGGGTGGGATGTTGACGTTGATAGGGACATCGACGAACCTGCTCGCGAGTGATGTGTTCGACCAGATGGGTGCCGAGTTCGACGCGTTCACCATGTTCGAGTTCACGCAGCTCGGCATCGTCGTCCTGATCGTCGGGGTCGTGTACCTCATGACCGTCGGCCAGCGGCTGGTCCCAGAGCGATTGGCTGGGGGCGCGGGACTCACTGATGCCTACAACATGTCGGAATATCTAACCGAGGTCATCGTCCGGCCGGACTCAGATTTCGTCGGTCAATCTGTTGGTGAGAGTATCGCGAACCTTGGCATCGATGCTGATGTCGTCCAACTCGTACGAGGTGGTGTTGCCTTCGGGGGGCCGCTGATGACGAGGCAGATCCAATCCGGTGATATTCTCGTCTTACGGACCGATCGCGAGAGCCTCCTCGCACTCATCGATGACGAGGGACTGGATCTCGCACCGGATGCTGAGGAGGTGACTGACGAGCAACTTCAATTCGAGTACGGGGAACGTATTGAACCCGAACTCAAGCTCCTTGAGGTGGTGATCGCACCCGAGTCACCACTGATCGGGGAGACACTCGAGTCGGCTGCATTTCGCGAACGGTATCGAGCGACGGTACTCGCCATCCGTCGAGGTGGTCGAATCATCCGGGCAAGGATGGCTGAACGGCCCCTTCGTGCTGGTGACACACTGCTCATCCAGGGTGACGAACAGACCACCAGACGGTTCGTCAGAAGTCGTTTCTTCGTCGTCATCGGGGAGTTCGAACTACCAGAGTACCGTCGGGAGAAACTGCCGATCGCCCTCGGCATCATCGCATTAGTCGTTGCGCTGCCAGGCCTCGGAATCGTCCCGATCGTTCACAGCGCGCTCGGTGGCATGGTAGCGATGGTGGTCACCGGGTGTCTCAGACCAGGTGAGATCTATGAGTCGGTCGATTGGAGTGTGATATTCCTGCTAGCTGGATTGATCCCACTCGGCATCGCGATGGAACGAACCGGTACGGCTGCGTACGTCGCGGGGCTTGCCATGACCGGATTTGGGGATCTCCATCCCGTCTTACTCCTAGGTGTGTTTTACCTCTTCACGGCGATTATCACTGAGGCGGTCAGTAACAACGCCTCTGTGGTATTGATGGTTCCTGTTGCTGTCGATTTCGCCGTCAGCATCGGGGCCAGCCCCTTCGCGTTCGCACTCGCAGTCACCTTCGCTGCCTCGACCGCGTTCATGACGCCGGTTGGCTACCAGACGAACCTCATGGTCTATGGCCCGGGTGGGTATCAATTCACAGACTACGCTCGAGTGGGTGTCCCCCTCCAGTTACTCCTCACCGTGGTGACTGCACTGGGGATCTCCTACTTCTGGGGCGTCTGACCCAGCCCGCCAGCTCCGACCTCCGCGAGTAATCGAGATAACTGCACACGGTCATCACCACCTGTTGCGAGCATGGCATCGGTCTCCGCGGCATGGACAGTCAATGCGGTGAGCATAGCCTCGTCATATCTCGACCGACCGACAGCCACGAGCTCGTCGAGGATTTCCTCCCCATCGAGACCGACATCGACGAGCAGGTCGTCGAGCGTCGTCCGTGCAGCATCGAACTCGCCTCCCTCGGCCTGTGAGAGTAGGGTGTCGATCTCGTCGGTGTGGCCGAGTCCACTGAGTGTCTCGAAGACGATAGACTCACTCACAGTCTGCTTATCTCGTCGGTCTGCCTCGATCGCACTGGCTTGCGCGGCGAGGATAGCTCGTCGCAGGTTCCCCTGACCGTGTTCGGTGAGTAGGGCAAGGGCCGATGCGTCGTACGCCCGACCCTCTGCCTTGAGGATGGTCTCGATTCTCTCGATGACGGCAGCATCATCGGGTGGCGGTACGGCCACCGGGAGACAGCGTGACTGGAGTGCGGGGATGATCTTCCCGAGTTGGCGAGTGGTGAGAATAAACTGCGTCGTCTGGTGGTGTCGTTCGATGATGCGTCTGAGCGCCTGTTGAAAGTCCTCCCGAACGGACTCTGCATTGTCGAGCAGTACGGTGCGATAACTCCCAGACACCGGTGCATGTGCGACCGATTCACGGAATACGTGTGTGATCATCTCTCGTTTTGACCGATTCACACCGTCATCAAGAAAATGCGCGAAGCGGGGGTCGTTCCCGATCTCACGTTTGGTTCGACTGAAAAAGTCAGCCACGTTGATGACGAGGAGATCGGTCTCGGGATTGGCATGGGCAGCCGTTGCCAGGGCGAAGACGGCAGCCGTCTTGCCCACACCCGGAGGTCCGTGCAGAAGGAGGTTGATTGGCCGCTGTGTGGCGTGATCGAGATAGGTGCGAAGGTGTGCCTGTGGAAGCTCATCGATAGTCGGCGCATACCGATCCGTCCACAACGGCGATTCCATCGCCTATACCGAGGTGAGGATCACCCTTGAAAGACGCGGTCGGCGTTCGTTCCGAAGGGGGTAAATGGAGTGCGAGCATTTGCCGAGGCGATGACCTTTCGGGTGACGTTCCTCGGGACGAGTGGTGCCGTCCCCACACCGGATCGCAACCCGATCGGTATCTTTGTCAATCGAGAGGGTGATGGGATCTTGTTCGACGTTGGTGAGGGCATCCAGCGACAGATCATGAAGTTCGGGACGGGGCTCTCATTCGACTATATCTGTATCACTCACCTTCACGGCGATCACTACTACGGGATTCCCGGCCTCCTCGAGACGCTGGAGTTCACCGAGCGAGAGGCACCACTTTCGATTTTTGTCCCCAGGGGAACCACCGACCGGATGCGGGCTCTGATCCGGGTGACCATCGGTGAGACGACCTTCCCCATCAACGTTGCCCCTGTTGAGCCGGGCGATGTGGTCATCCGTTCGGCAGGTTATGAGCTCAGGGCATTCGCGACCGATCACGATGCCCGCTCTGTTGGATACGTTCTTGAGGAGGACGAACGTCCGGGTCGTTTCAACCGTGAACAGGCAATCGAACTGGGTGTCCCTGAGGGGCCCATGTTTGGTCGCCTCCAACGGGGTTCGCCGGTGGAACTCGACGACGGATCGGTCGTCGATCCAGATGCAGTCCTCGGACCGCCACGTCCTGGACGGAAGCTCGTCTATACCGGCGACACCCGGCCCAGTGAGGCAACTGTCGATGAGGCGAGCCGTGCAGATTTACTCATTCACGAGGCGACCTTTGGTGACGATAGGGTCGATCGTGCCGAGGAGACCGCACACTCAACCGCGAGACAGGCGGGCGTGGTTGCTAACCGGGCAGATGTCGACCGCCTCGCACTCGTCCACATCTCCTCTCGTTATGCCGGCCAGCGCGATCGACTGCTCCGTGAGGCACAGGAGGCATTCGACGGCGAGTGCCTGCTCCCCGATGACGGTGATGAGCTCTCGATCTCACTACGAGACCACATTCCCCGGTGAGCCTTCCACCTTCGAAGATGCACTTTAATGTGACCGGGACTTACTCAAGTACGTGACTGAGCGTCCGGTGGAACTGCGAACCGAGATTTTCGGTGTCGATGTCCATAGTGGCGATATCCGTGGGGAATCTCCCACCTTCGCACTCGTCAGATTCAACGGTGATATCATCGAGCGTGATACTGTCTCGGCGAGGAAGCTCTTCAGGCTGATCGATGACCATCGACCAGCAATACTCGCCGTCGACAATATCTATGAACTGGCCAGCGATCGTGACGATCTCATCGCCTTCCTCCGACAGCTGCCGGATGAGACACGGTTCGTCCAGGTCACCGGTGACCAACGACCCGAGCCACTCTCGCGGGTCGCTCACCGCCACGATGTCCCGTACGATTCCTCACCGATGGGTGAGGCAGAGGCATCTGCACAGCTCGCAGCGGCCGGTATCGGGTCGGTCGTACGGGCATTCGAGGATGCGACGGAGATACGAGTGACCAGGGGTCGGTCGCCTGGAAAGGGTGGTTCGAGTGAGGATCGATTCACCCGTCGTATCCACGGGTCGGTCAGACGTCGTGCCCGAGAGATATCCGATCTTCTTGATGACCGCGGCATCGCCTTCGAGCGAGAGGTGACCGAGAAGTACGGTGGCTGGTCACGTGCCGTCTTTACAGTGGATGAAGCTCCCGCAGATGTACCGATCTCGAGTGAGCGTGGGGGAGATATCAGGGTCGAGGTGGAACCGATCCGCTCTGAGGGTATCAGGTTCGAACCACTCACGCAGGGGCGCGATGACGTGATCGTCGGGATCGATCCCGGGACGAACACAGCTGTCGGCCTGGTCGACCTCTCCGGGTCGGCGCTTGATATGTGGAGTTCTCGTACGAATGATCTGAGCGATGTGGTCGAGTGGATCATCGAGCGGGGCCGACCACTTATCGTGGCAGGTGATGTTGCCTCAATGCCGACCACGGTCGAGCAAGTCCGCAGGAGCTTCGATGCCGTGGGCTGGACTCCCGCGGTCGACCTTCCCGTCGACGAGAAGCTACACCGATGTCGAGAGATCGATGTGGCGAATGACCACGAACGCGACGCGATGGCGGCAGCGTTGTTTGCATACGATGACTACGCCGATCAACTCAATCGGATCAAGGACAAGACACCACCGATGCTCGAGACAGGTGCGATCACCAGACTCGTGATCGGAGAGGGGCTCTCGATCGAGGCTGCCATCGAACAGCTAGTAGAACAACCCGAACCGGAACCCACCGCCGAACCCACCCCGCAGAATGACCCGAACCCTGAGCGTCGGCGTATCGCGACGCTCGAGACACAGACATCTCGACAAAGCGAACATATCGCATCCCTCAAGGAGGAACTTGCCGAGCGGGATACACGCATCGAGGAGCTTGAACGCAAGCTCACCGAGGCTCGATCGGAACAGCGACGAGCCGTCCGCAGAGAGCGAGAGGTGACACGATTACAACGTGAGAAGAATCGGCTTGAGCGGACAATCGATGACCTCGAGGAGACGGTTGTAGCACTCGAGACCAAGATCGAGCGGATGAAGACACTCTGGCGCCTCGACCACTCCAACTTCGCCGATGTGGAGGAACGCCAGAGCGACCTCGTGCCAGTCAAGCCGATCGATAAGTTCACGATCGAAGCGATGGATCGGGCCGATGCCTCCTACGGTCTTGCACCAGATGACGTGATCTACCTCCGAGACGCGAGTGGGGCGGGCGAGGCTGCAGCCAAGCACCTCGCCATGCTCGATCCTCGTATCGTCCTGAAATCCGGTCGCTTCTCCGATGTCGCCGAACGAATCCTCTTCGAACACGATGTCCCCGTCGGGTCAATCGACGAGGTCGCCATGCAGGAGGTAGACGAACTCGCTGTCGCGAGGGAGTCGGATGTAGAAGCTGAGCTGAGCAGGTGGCGGGAGTACGCTGCTGACCGTCGGCTTGAGGATAAACGCCGGCTCGTCGATGAGTTGATCGACGAACACCGATCAGGAGGCCGTCCGTAGCCGATTGATTCGTTCTCCGAGGCTTATACCATATCACCCATACCGAACTGGGTGGCGATTGCCTTGATGATGGCATGGACAAGCAACGCCGCACCGATGAAGATCAGTGCAACGCCACCTGCGATGATCGGATCGATATACGCGACGACACCGAACCCCGCGAGCAGTGCGACGATACCGACGAGACCGCCTATACCGATATTCCTGAGCATGCGTCTCAGGGCGATGCGGTGTGCCATAAACGCGACGGTGTACGGTCGTCTCCGAGTCGACCTCCCTCGGGTTTATAGGCAGGAAGCACCAACTGTTGCGCAATGAGCGAGGAGGCTGAGGCAGATCTCGATGACATCCGCATGCCGAGCGATGGTGAGGTGTTCGCCATCGTGACGCAGATGCTCGGAGCCAATCGAGTCAAGGTTCGATGCGCAGATGGCGTCGAACGAACTGCCCGCATCCCAGGTCGCATGCAAAAACGTGTATGGATCCGTGAGGATGATGTCGTCATCGTGAAACCATGGGATTGGCAGGATGAAAAGGCGGATATCGAATGGCGTTACGAGAAACAAGAGGCAGAGAAGTTACGCGACGAGGGTCTGATCAACTGATTCTCTCCATGTCCGGACCGGTGGCGACCACATGAGCGAGGAGTATGACCTCATTGACGACACCGGACACGAGATTGACGGTGATGAGTGGGAGTCGATTGATGTCACCGAGACGGAAGCCGATCGTATCGCTGGTAGGCAAGACCGTGCCTTCGACGAATTCAGGAAACGAATCAAGGACTCAGAGGGGTTCAAGGTCGATGCATCGGTCTTCGATGATGCTACCTATGCAGCACTTTACAAACTCGTTCAGGACGGCTATCTCGATGCCCTCGGTGGCCCGATATCGACCGGCAAGGAGGCGAACGTCTTCGTCGCGCTCGCGGGGCCACGCTCGCGCAAGGTCGTCGACGACGAGGATGTCGCGTTGAAGGTCTACCGGATCAGTGCGAGCGACTTCAGGGACATGCGCGATTATCTCGAGGGCGACCCACGGTTCCACGATATCCGTGGTGACAAGAAGTCGGTCGTCCTCGCCTGGACACGCAAGGAGTTTGCCAACCTCGAACGGGCAAAGGCGGCAGGTGTACGCGTGCCAACGCCGATCGCCGTTGAGCGAAACGCACTGGTCATGGAACTCATCGGGAAGGAGGTCGACCGCGCCCACCGGCTGACCGAGGTACATATCGAGAACCCGGAGACCGCCTATGAGGTGATCCGAGAGTACATGCGCCGCCTCTACCGAGCAGGCCTCGTCCACGGCGATCTGAGTGAGTATAACATCCTCGTCTATGAGGGTGAGTTGGTCATCATCGATGTCGGCCAGGCGACGACAGTGCATCACCCGAACGCTGACGATTTCCTCCAACGCGACTGTCGAAACGTCTCAACGTTCTTCACCAAACAGGGGGCATCTGCAGACCCGGATGCACTCTATGAGTACATCACTGAGTCGTAACTTCGAGTCGTGACAGTCCCATCCAGCGAAGCCTTAAAATGCCTCACATCATAGCTACCGAGCATGCAGCACGTGAAGATTCCGCAGGACAGGATCGGTGTGCTCATCGGTGAAGGTGGGGAGACGCTGCGTGAGATAGAGGCGAGGGCAGAGGTTCGATTGAACGTGGATTCAGAGAACGGCTCGGTAAGCATCGAGACGGTCGGCGATCCGTTACGTGGCCTGAAAGGGCCGGACATCGTGCGTGCGATCGGACGAGGGTTTACCCCGGAGGATGCGTTTCGTCTCCTCGATGGCGATATGATGATGCTCGATATCGTCGATATCGACGCTCACGCCCGGAACAAGAACGACCTTCAGCGTCAGAAGGGACGGCTCATCGGTGAGGGTGGACGCACGAGGGAACTGATGGAGGAGCTCACCGGTGCCTCGGTCGTCATCTATGGTTCGACACTCGCAACGATCGGCGATCCCACACAGGTCGAGACCGTCCGGCGTGCGGCCGAGATGCTCCTCGATGGTGCACCTCACGGAACGGTCTACAGCTTCCTTGAAGACCAACGCCGTGAACGCCAGCAAGGCGGACTCGGGTACCACCCATACACGACCGGTTGAAGACCCACCTGGACTGGATACCGAGGCCAGTCTCCCTTTTAAATCCAACTGTGTCGATGGTTGACACGCCTGAATTCAGCACAGAGGAGCGGAGGATTCAGCATGAACCACACACCTTATATTGAATGACAAACAATCCTCAACCGACTATGGCTCAGCGAATGGGAGGCATGCCACTGATCGTCCTCTCGGAGGAATCACAGCGAACCTCCGGGCGGGATGCTCAGTCGATGAACATCACAGCAGGACAGGCTGTCGCCGAGGCGGTCAGGACGACCCTCGGGCCGAAAGGAATGGACAAAATGTTGGTCGACTCGGGTGGCGATGTGATCGTCACCAACGACGGGGTGACCATCCTGAAGGATATGGATATCGACCACCCGGCCGCCAACATGATCGTTGATGTCGCCGAGACTCAGGAGGATGAGGTGGCCGACGGGACGACCACAGCGGTGGTCATCACCGGTGAGTTGCTCAAGCGAGCAGAGGACCTGCTCGATCAAGATATCCACGCCACGACCCTCACCCAGGGGTTCCGACAGGCCGCTGCCGAGGTCGAATCCATCCTCGAAGAGAACGCTATCGAGGTCTCCACTGACGACGAGGAGATCTTGCTCGATATCGCCGGGACCGCGATGACCGGCAAGGGTGCTGAGGGGGCGAAGGAAATTTTGGCCCGGCTTGTCGTCGATGCGGTGACGGCGATCGCGGACGATGACGGGATCAACCTCGATCACATCAAGATACGAACTGACACCGGTGCATCCATCAACGAGTCAGAGCTCATCGATGGCGTCATCGTCGGCAAGGGTCGTGTCAATCAGAACATGCCCACCCTTGTCGAGGATGCGAAGATCGCCCTGATCGAGAGCGCGCTCGAATTCGAGGACACCGAGGTAAGTGCAGAGGTCAACGTCACCGACCCGACTCAACTCGAGGAGCTTGTCGAGAAGGAGAAGTCGATTATGCGCGAGCAGGTCGAGACGATCGCAGAGGCTGGTGCCGATGTCGTCCTCGTCAAGGGTGCGATCATGGATTACGCCCAGCACCACCTCGCACAACACGGTATCCTGGCCGTGCGACGTGTCACACAGGGTGACCTCCGCAAGGTGGCACGAGCCACCGGTGCCACCCTCGTCCACGATATCAGCTCACTCACCGAGGATGACCTCGGATATGCCGGTCGTGTCGAAGAGCGGGTGATGGACGACGAGGAGCAGATCATCGTTGAGGAGGTCGAGGACGGGAAGGCGGTCTCGCTCTATCTGCGTGGAGGCACCGAACACGTCGTCGACGAGGTCGAACGCGCGGTCATCGACAGCATGGGTGTCGTCAAGGTGACCCTCGAGGACGGTCTGGTCCTCCCGGGTGGGGGTGCCCCAGAGACGGAACTCGCGATGCGTCTGCGTGATTTCGCCGAGGGTGTTGGAGGCCGCGAGCAACTCGCCGTTGAGGCGTTCGCAGACTCTCTTGAGGTCATCCCACGGACGCTAGCAGAGAACGCCGGTCACGACCCGATCGATAGCCTCGTTGAGCTTCGCAGCACGCATGATGATGGGCAGTTCGCCGCCGGGCTCGATGCCTACACCGGTCGCGTGGTCGATATGACCGAAGAGGGTGTGTTCGAGCCGCTTCGCGTCAAGACACAGGCCATCGAGAGTGCGACCGATGCAGCGGTGATGATCCTCCGGATCGATGACGTCATCGCTGCCGGTGACCTCCGGGCAGAGCGCGACGAGGACGACCCGACTGGTGAGACGCCGAGTCCGGCTGGCGGTTTCTAGGCGTCGTCCCACCGCTCCGATTTTCTTAAGTCACATCACTCGGTAGCCGCAGGCATGGAGACGCTGTTGCTTGATCGGTCTGCTGTTGAATCAGCTGCCGGTATCGAGGACGTGGTCGCCGCGGTCGAGGAAGCATTCGCCGCATACGCCCGTGGCGACGTGTTGATGCCAGCCAAATCGTACATCGAACTCGACGAGTACAACGGCGATTTCAGGTCGATGCCAGCGTACATGGATGCCCAATCGTGGGATGCGGCCGGTATCAAGTGGGTGAACGTGCACCCTGATAACCCAGATCGGTTCGACCTCCCGACGGTGATGGCGACGATCATCTACTCAGACCCCGAGACGGCCTACCCGTTGGCCATCATGGACGGCACATCTGTCACCCTGTTGCGTACCGGTGCTGCAGCTGCCGTCGCGACGAAGTATCTCGCACTCGAGGATGCGACCTCATTAGGGTTGATCGGTGCCGGTGATCAGGCCGTGACACAGCTCGAGGCGATCGCCTCGGTCAGGTCGATCGAACGGGTGGTCGTCAATGATATCGATGATGCTGCCGTGGAGGCCTTCATCGACCGGTACGACCACCGCTTCGATATGGAGGCAGGGTCGATCGCAACAGCTGCATCGTGTGATATCCTCTCGACCGTCACACCAGTCAACGAACCGATCGTCGATGCGGAGATGGTGGGTGCGCACACCCACATCAACGCCATGGGTGCCGATGCTGCGGGTAAGCAAGAGCTCGATCCAGCACTGTTACGTCAAGGTCGCCTCGTCATCGATGATTACGAGCAGTGTACTCACTCTGGTGAGATCAACGTCCCATGGGCGGCAGGAGAGCTCGATGATGCTGATCTCGATGGTGAGCTCGGTGAGGTGGTCATCGGCGAGCTACCTGGGCGGACATCGGATGACGGTGTGACCGTCTTCGATAGCACCGGTCTCGCCATCCAGGATATTGCGACCGCCCGAGTCGTCTTCGAGGCAGCAGAGGGTGGTGACCTCGGAACGGGGATCGACCTCCTCCAGGTCTGAGCACGTATACAACCCTCCTGGGTGGGATCGATGGATCACTCAGTCGATATGGATGGCTGGTCGTCCCGGGAGCGCGTTCTTGGCACGGTCGGCCGGGTCGACGAGGTCGCCATCCTCTCGGTAGATCTCGATCGATGCGTTGAACTCGTGCTCGAGGAATCGCCTCGCCTGCTCGAGCATCTCCAATTCGTCCGCCCCGGCGAGTGCATCGAGGGTCTCTCGAGACCGCTCGTGGACGAGATCGATCACATCGGCGACGACGCCAGGTACCGCATCGCCGCGTCGGCGGAATCGCTCTCGTTGCATCAGCTTGCTGATGATCCGACCCTGATTCGGCTCCTCAGCATCGAGCACCTCCTCCAGGATCGAACGTTTCCATTCGGCCGCAGTGTAGATGCGGATGACCTCGGGATCGGTCCCCGTCACATCGACGATCGAGCTTATGTCGTCGACGAGATCGGCTAACAGCGTCTCAGCAGCATCACGAGTGGGGCTGATGAGGTCATCATCTGCTGTCGGCCACCCAGCCCGCTCGGCGGCGATACCGGTGAGACGCTCGTGAAGCTCGTTGGACATGAACGGGATGAACGGAGCGAGCAACAAGAGACGTACCCGGAGCACCTCGCGTACTGTCCATTGTGCACCAGGACGATCGAGGTCCGTCCGTCGGCGATACCATCGCAGTTGATCTTCGAGTTCGAAGAACGCGATCTGACTCACCCGTCGCATCTCGTAATCTTCGAACGCATCGGTCGCCTCTTTGATGGCCACCTGCAATCGTCCGAGCATCCATTGATCGATCGGTCTGAGTTCTCGAGCACCCTCGGGTCCGTCGATGAGCTCGACCGCCCGATGCCAGAACCGTTCCAACTGTGAGCGGGTGTTCGAGACGGGGTCTGCTCGCCAGTCGAAATCCTGCCAGGGTTCTGCAGAATTGAGCAGGAAGAATCTGACCGTATCCGCGCCGTGTTCCTGAACCGTCTTATCTGCGAGGACGACCCGCCCAGCCGATGAACTCATCGACTTCCCACGAACCAGTCCCATGCCAAGAGAGGTGATCCCCCTCGGCCAGTGCTCCTCCTCGAACAACTCAGCGTGGTGATACAGGTAGAAGGTGAGATGGTTGGCGATGAGTTCACTCGCTGAGAAGCGCACATCGACGGGATACCAGTACTCGAACTCTTCACGTAACGACCGGGAGAACTCTCCCGACCCATCCTCCTCGAACACCTCTGCGAACAGGTGACGGTCGACCGACTGGTCGAGTGACTCGAGGTGATGTGCGATCGTATAGTACGCCATGTAGATGGTCGAGTCGGACAGTGGCTCGATGATGAAGTCATCATCCCAGGGGAGCGGTGTACCCAAGCCGTAGTTACGGATACATGGCCACTCCTCGAGCCAGTCGATCGTGTGTTCGAACTGGTCGCGTGAACCAGCAGGGAGTATCTCAACCTGGTCGAGTACCTGTAGCGTCCGATCCTGCCAGTCGGGATCATTGTAGGTGAGGAACCAGGTATCCTGCTGGGCGACCTCGACCTCGCCGCCACAGCGACAGACAACCTCCTCCGTGAAGTCGTACATCGAGGTGAACGCCCCGGCATCAGTGTAATGTTGACGGAAATCGTCACGGATGTCTTCGATGGTCTCACCGGCGAACGCACCATATGCATCGGTCAACCGCCCCTCATGGAACTCTCGGTTGTACAGTTCCTGTGTGGCATCAGCCAGTGCGGGGTCGTGCTGGTCATCGATATCGTGTGCCTCGACGACCACCTTCGCAGGGATGTCATCGAAACCAGCCAGTTCGATGATCGTGATGGGATCGAGGTCGTCAAGGATCGATGGGTCGAGATCGAACTCATCGAGTCGACTCGGGTCACGTTTAAGCTCTTCAAGGGCGACCCAGTCGTCCGGACTGTGTGCTGGGACCGACATGACCACACCAGTGGCGTTGTCCGCATCGACGAATCCGGCAGGGAGTATCGGGAAGGTTGTCTCGGTGACCGGATTCGTCACGGTCGAGCCGACCAATTCGCGTCCCGTGAGGTGCGATTCTATCTCTACGTCGTACAACTGGAGCGTGAGTTTCTCTGCTGCGGCTTCGGAGACGATCCACTCCTCACCGTCGATACGTGCACGGACGTACTCTGCATCAGGGTTGACGAACGCGTTGGTCACCCCCCTGACCGTCTCAGGACGCAGCGTCCCCATCGGGACGGTGGTACCATCTAGGTCGAACTTGATGAGCGTGTACTCTTGAAACTCGGCCTCCTCTCCCTCGAGGAGGTCGTGCGTGGTCACCGGCTGACGTTCGTTAGTACAGAAATTGACCGGGTGCGTGTCTTTGACGAGCCGGTCGTGATCGAGCAATGTCTCATACTGCCAACTGATGAACTCCTGATACGGTCTGTCGTTCGTCGTGAACTCCCTGCGCCAGTCGATAGAGAGACCGAGAAGTTGCATCGAACGCTTGTAAGAGTTCTCGATGAAGTACTCGGCGAAGCCCATCGGTGTCTCGAGTTCCTCGAGGTCCTCCTCAGGTACCTCGAACACCTCTTGCAGGATACGCAACTGCTCGGGTTCGCCGGATTTCAGCCGTTCAACCGCACCGATGATGGGCGTCCCCGTGACGTGCCACGCCATCGGGTACAGCACGTTGTCACCCTGCA
The DNA here is from genome assembly GCA_007118145.1 of Halobacteriales archaeon. Lineage (GTDB taxonomy): Archaea > Halobacteriota > Halobacteria > Halobacteriales > SKSH01 > SKSH01. The sequence continues at coordinate 81,538 of SKSD01000015.1, read as the reverse complement.
TGCGGCGATACCGTGCGTACACGTCCGGTACGGTGTAGGTCCGGATGTGACCGACGTGCATCGCCCCGTTCGGGTACGGATAGGCGACCGTGACGAACGTCGCCTCCTGGTCAGCATCCGGGTCGACCTCGTACCAGCCTTCGCTCGCCCATCGATCTCGCCACTTGTCTTCGATCGTCGCCGGATCGTATTCCATATGGAGCTACGAACGTGGCGGAAACCAAAAAGGGCTAGAGATTGCCATCTCGATCATGGGCGAGTATCTCACCGTGGATCGTCTCGTGCACGGCGATGACGAGTGATGGAACCACGATGATGAACAGATGTTCCTCGAGCGGTATACCGAGGATGGTGATGCCTATATTGAGTGTGATATCGAAGACGCCAACGGTCAGTGTATACCAGTCCCAGATGAAGCCGATCGGATAGAGTGCGACGACGGTGATCCCTGCCTTTTTGAGGATATCTGCCCGCCAGAGCAGGATGAAGGCGATCGATCCCCAGAAGATGAGGGTAACCAGGTAGGTGTACGCTCCAAAGACCGTGATATCTGGTACCATACCCCCATTGCGATGTCTCCTGCAAAAAGCTCACTAGGTCGACCCTCACCCGGCTAGGGCAACCCAAAGAGCACACTGTCAGTGGTCTACCCGGTGAACCGACTGAGCGATACGGTGGCCAGAAGGGGGACGTTAAAATAGCCACCGACCATTTGTTTCCCCTGAGTATGGACATCTCCGATATCGCGACACCTGATTTCCTCGCCGTCGACGTTGACACCCGCCTCGGGAAGGTTCGAGCTCTGTTTGATGAGGAGAACCCAAAGGGGGTCATCGTCACCGACGATGGCGAATACGTCGGCGTGATCGGTGAGCGGGTCTTGTTGCAATCACACGTCGAGGACAATGCGAAGGCATCAGCACTGATCAAACCCAGTCGCAACAATCCTGTCCCGAAGATCGATCGCCACGAGGATGTCCGCACCGTGGCACGGTATATGGTCGAGGGTGGCACCAAGGTGGCACCAGTCTTCGAACACGGTGAGCTCTGGGGTATCATCACCGAGGACCTCATCCTCGAGGCGGTACTCGAGAATCTGGACGCACTCACCGTCGAGGATATCTACACCGACGAGGTCATCGCAGTCTACGAGGACGACGGCATCGGCAAGGCGATCAACCGACTCCGCGAACATGGTGTCTCTCGCCTCCCGGTACTAGCGGATACTGGCAACCTTGTTGGGATGGTGACCACCCATGATATCGCCGATGTGGCTGTTCGTCAGATGAGTAAGCTCACGACCGGTGATCGAGCTGGTGATACTGATCGCATCCTGGATATCCCCGTGTCGAACATCATGAACACCCCGGTGACGACCACCTCGCTTGAGCGATCAGTTCACGATGCAGTCGAGGAGATGCTCAAGTTCGATTACGGTGGACTACCGGTCACTAGGGCGGACGATGACCGTGACATCATCGGCATGATCGCGAAGACGGACGTGCTTCGCGCACTCTCTTTCACCGAAGAGGAACACCTCGACGTGCAGGTCACGAACATCCATCTGCTCGATTCGCTCTCGAGACAGGATATCCGAGAGGCGATCGAATCGGTGGCTGACAAGTATCAACGTATGCAGGTGGTTCACGCCCACGTCAGGTTCCATGAGCACAAGGAGAAGCTGCGGGGGACGCCGCTGTTGCAATGTCGCATCCGACTCCGGACGAACAAGGGGCAACTTGCCGGTACAGGCGAGGGATACGGTGCGAGCAACGCGTTCCATGTCGCTCTCGATAAGCTCGAGCGTAACGTACTCGAACGAAAGGGTATCAAGCGCGATCGAGAGGTCGAGGCGAACCTACTCAGGAAACTCGGCGAACTCTGACGACACTCACGGACCTCCGACCGTCTCTTTGGCATCGATACCAGTGGGCGTGATCTGCACACGCACGGCATCTCCGGCCGATTGCGATCGATGTTTCTCGAGCACCACCCGCCGATTACCACCGCGATAGCGGTCCATTCTCAAGATCGTCCCGCTCCAGTGTTGGAGGGTATATCCTCCCAACGGCTTGATGCTATCACCCTCGGGATCGGTGAATACCTGATTGGTGAGTACGACGGCCAGGTCGAAGCGCCTGGCAAGACCGAGGAGGTGAGCCACCTGGTTAGCGAGGCGTCGCAGTGAGTCGCCTGCCTCGTCCTCGGGCTCATCGACGCGTTCGAGCCGGTAGAACCCGGTCGCACTGTCGAGAACGATTAGATCGACCTCCTCTGCCACGTGGGCTACCTCCCTTACGGCGACCTCCTGCCCGTCGAAATCGTGCACCTCCGATATGGACAATCGGGATGCCAGCGTATCCACATCATCACTGTATGCCCGAGCGAGTTGCTCAAATCGCTCCGAGGAGAGTCCCTCAGTATCGATGTAATGTGCCCGGCCATCGCCAGCGAGCGTAGCGACCACGGCGTTCAACACGAGGTTCGTCTTACCAGCTGCTGGAGCACCGTAGACCTGGGTGACTGTCCCCCGCTCGAACCCACCGCCGAGGAGCGAATCGATGGCTGCGCATCCAGTGGGGAGTGGTCCTGCAGCCTGCACGGTGTTAGCCTACACGCCGTCATGGCAAAAAGAGTCCGTCTCAAGCAGTCTTATGAATGAGCGAGCACCTACATTAGGGTGTGATCGTCGTCGCGACGAGGGACTTTGAGCTCTATCACGATGTCGTCAAGGAACTTCGAGCTCGAGAGGTGGGCTTTACGACCATCGAGCCGACTGACGACATCCCCGAGGGAGCCACGGCACTCATCACCGCCCGTGAGGAACACATCGAGGCGGGTACCGACCTTCCCATATTCACTGCAACACCTACCACAGCCCGACAGACGGTCGAACGCGTCCTCGCCATGTTGCGAGGTGGTGAGGGTCGAACCATCATCGGCATCGATCCCGGCGAGCGCCCCGGTATCGCCGTGTTACACGGTGAGATGGTGGTCGCCGCATTTCAGGTGCCACTCGAGGAGGCGGTCGAGGTGATCCAGTCAGAGGTGGCGGACGAACCGGATGCGATCGTTCGGATCGGTGATGGAGCCCGTCTAAAAGGTGCCCAGCTCATCAACGAACTCGAGGGCGTACCTATCGAGTTGGTTGACGAGACAGGGACGACGCCTTACCTCGGACAGGGTGCCAGAGGGCTTGGCGATCTCCTCGCCGCCGTCAATATCGCGAGGATCGATGGTGAGCCAGTGGTCGACCGCCAAATCGAGCCGACTGAGGGCGAACTCGCCATCATTCAACACCGCTCGAGAGAGGTCTCTGAAGTGAACCGGGCGATTGATGAGGCACTCGCCGCCCGTGTCGCACGCGGTGAACTCACCATCGAGGAGGCACTCTCGCGTCACAAGCAGCGTTAATCACGGTCGAGAGATGATCGCCTCGGCCTCGATCTCGACGAGCATCGCCGGATCGATCAGCGCTCGTACCTCGAGCATCGATGTCGCCGGGCGTACCTCGGCGAAGTGCTCGCCATGTGCACGGCCAACCTCCTCCCATCGGCCGATATCTGTCACGTAGACACGTGTTCTCACCACATCTTCGAATGTCGCACCGGCCTCCTCGAGTGCGTCCTCGATGTTTGACAATGCCACTATCGTCTGTGTATACGGGTCGTCATCCCCCACGACCTCACCCGCATCATCCGTAGCGGTCGTCCCTGACACGATGACGCGATCACCGATTCGTACGGCACGACTGTATCCGACCCTCGATTCCCATGGCGTCCCAGACGATATCGATCGTCGTTCCATGTGAGGTAGGCCGTCTCGAGCCTGTGTAAACCGTTGTGGTGTCTCAAGCACCCTGTCCAGTCAACCCCACCGTTTTGCGGCGACCGACTCCACACGACGACATACCTCTCGTAACGGGAGTCCGATCCTGCTGGCGACTTCGAGGGCATCATCGTATTCTGCACTGATATCGACGATATCACCTGCATCATCGGTGGCCACCTTGACCCTGACCTCGTACGTCTGACCCTCGAGTTCGATAGCAACCACTTCGAGACGCCGGTTGGCCAGCCACCGATGACGCATCGGTATCTCACGCACACCGAGGGTGCCAGTCTCCTCGGCCAGCCGGCGGGCCACCGCCTTGGCGGCCGACGGATCGACGATCACCTGCAGCAGGTGTCCCGGGCGTGATTTCTTCATGGTGGCCGGGAGGATCGTCACATCTCGAACACCATCGTCTGCGAGTGTCGATTGGAGTGAGCCGAGGATCTCGGGTGTGGTGTCGTCGATCACCGTCTCGAGGAGTGTCACCTCATCGCGAGGCAACGCACCTCGCACCGTCCCGAACATACCACGAAGCACGTTGGGCCGCTCACTGTACGAACGGTCTCCTGCACCGTAGCCAACGCGCTCGATGTGCATCGCTGGAAGATAGCTCACACCCTCGGCTATCTCGGCCAGGATGGCTGCACCCGTCGGCGTGAGAAGTTCACCCTTCACCGGTCCCTCCTGGATCGCCCAGTCAGCATCGGCTGCGAGCTCGATCACTGCTGGTGGTGGGATCTGGTAGGTTCCATGAGCCATGTCGACGTCACCATGACCGGTTCGGATGGGCGTGATGAGCACCCTCGGTGATGACAGCGTCTCGTTAAGTACAACCGCCCCACAGATATCCGCGATAGCGTCATCTGCACCGACCTCATGGAAGTGCACCTCCTCCGGGTCAGTTCCATGCACTTTCGCCTCTGCACGTGCCAATCGATCGACGATGGCCAGCGCACGGGTGGTGACCGACGACCCAAGGTCGAGGTCAGTGATGATATCGATTACATCGGTGGCCGTCCGATGGGTGGATTCGGCCCCCTCGATGGTCACGTTGGTCGCCGTGACCCCTGCACGATGGACCCTCTCGACTGAATATGTCACGCCGAGGCTCCGCTCGATCGGGTCGAGTGCCTCTCGATCACCACCGAGATCGATGAGCATGCCCAGGAGCATGTCGCCGCTGGCCCCCATCGATGCCTGGACTGCGAGTGTCTCCATAGTCAGAGGCCTGATTGCCATGGTCAAAGCCGTTGTGTGCCATGGCCGAACGTACGCGACGTGACCGGTCGTCGAGGCGGAGGTACGTATGCCGGCTGTCTGACCGGCGGCGTGCACTCAGTGCCACCTAACCGGTGGTTCATCCACAACATCTATCGGTGTTCAACGCTGAGAGATATACGACGAGTAGCCCTCAAATAATGGCTAACGAATCATGAACGAGGTACAACTGGAAGTCGACAAGGCCTATCCGAACGACTCAGGACGTGGTATCGCCAGACTTGACCCTGATACGCTCTTGCATCTCAAGCTGAGCCCCGGTGAGATCATCGAGATCGAGGGTGGGAGCAAGACAGCGGCGAAGGTGTGGCGTGCCGATCGGAACGACTGGAATACCGATACCGTCCGTATCGATGGTTTCACCCGGCAAAATGCCAACGTCGGTATCGGCGAGCGCGTCTCCATCCGAAAAGCTGAGGCGGAGAAGGCTGAACGACTCGTGCTGGCACCGCCGGAGGACGCGAGCGTCCAGTTCGGTAGTGATGCGGCGGGGATGGTCAAACGCCAGATCCTCAAGCGACCACTCGTAAAGGGTGACATCGTCCCGGTGATGTCATCGACGAACCACCCGTTCATGCGGTCACCAGGTCAGGCGATCCCGCTGATCGCCATCGAGACAGACCCAGAGGGTGTCATCATCGTCACGGAGGACACCGAGGTGACCCTCCGTGAGGAACCCATCTCGGGCTTTGAGCGCTCAGGCAGTGGTATCACCTACGAGGATATCGGCGGCCTCACCGGTGAGATTCAGCGCGTCCGTGAGATGGTCGAACTGCCGATGAAGCACCCGCAGATCTTCAAAAAGCTCGGTATCGAACCACCGCAGGGTGTGTTACTCCACGGCCCACCGGGCACCGGGAAGACCTTGCTTGCCAAGGCAGTGGCGAACGAGACATCCGCAAGCTTCTTCTCGATCGCCGGTCCGGAGATCATCTCCAAGTATTACGGTGAGAGTGAACAGCAACTTAGGGAGATCTTCGAGGATGCCACGGAGGATGCTCCGAGCATCATCTTCATCGACGAGTTGGACTCGATCGCCCCGAAACGTGAGGATGTGACCGGCGAGGTCGAGCGTCGCGTTGTCGCACAGCTGTTGACGATGATGGACGGCCTCGAGACACGCGGGCAGGTGATCGTCATCGCGGCGACGAACCGACTTGACTCGGTCGATCCAGCACTCAGGCGGCCTGGTCGGTTCGACCGCGAGATCGAACTGGGCGTACCCGATGAGGAGGGCCGTCGTGAGATTTTACGTATCCACACTCGTTGGATGCCACTCGCCGATGATGTCAATATCGACGGGTTGGCAGAGAACACGCACGGATTCGTCGGTGCCGATATAGAGAGCCTGACGAAGGAGGCGGCGATGAAGGCACTGCGGCGATATCTTCCAGAGATCGACCTCGACGAGGAGGACATCCCGCCATCCCTCCTCGATCGGATGATCGTCAAGCGGTCAGACTTCCGCAGCGCGCTTAACGAGATCGAACCATCCGCCATGCGTGAGGTACTCGTTGAGCTTCCGAAGGTCACCTGGGACGACGTTGGTGGCCTCGATGATGCGAAACACCTCGTCAAGGAGAGTGTGGAGTGGCCACTGGTCGATCCAGGGCGGTTCGAACGCCTCGGCATCACCCCTCCGAAGGGTATCCTCCTTTACGGGCCACCAGGCACCGGAAAGACGCTGATGGCGAAGGCCGTCGCGAGTGAATCGAACGCTAACTTCATCTCGGTCAGAGGCCCGCAACTCCTCTCAAAGTGGGTCGGTGAGAGCGAAAAAGCGATCCGACAGACCTTCCGTAAGGCTCGCCAGGTTTCACCGACGATCATCTTCTTCGATGAACTCGACAGCCTCGCACCAGGGCGCACACAGGATGTCGGGTCGAACGTCAGCGAGCGTGTCGTCAATCAGCTACTGACGGAGCTTGATGGCCTTGAGGAGATGGAAGATGTCATCGTCATCGGTGCGACGAACCGCCCGGATATGATCGACCCAGCCCTGATCCGCTCTGGACGTTTCGACCGCCTCGTCTTAATCGGGGAACCGAACCTGGACGGCCGTGAGCAGATCCTCAAGATACATACCAAGGACTCACCACTCGCGCCTGATGTGAGCCTCCGCGAGTTGGCCGAGGTGACGGAGGGTTATGTCGGCAGCGACCTCGAGAATATTGCCAGGGAGGCGGCGATGGAGGCACTCAGGGAGGATGCAGATAGTGATGAGATCGAGATGCGTCACTTCCGCGCGGCACTCGAGACGGTCCGTCCAACCATCACCGAGAACCTCATGGAGTACTACCGTCGCATGGAGGAAGAGTTCCGCGGTGGTTCACACGAAGCCCCGATGGGCCGCTCGACGAGCCGTATAGGGTATCAATAACCGGGATCAGTCGTTTCTGGCATTTGCTGAAATATCGTAAAACGGGCAGAGCACTTGCTAAATCGGCATGAAATCGGGAAAAAACAGGTAAAAGGTCGCACCCATTTTTGACCCTTCCGAGCATAGCAATGATAGCCGCCAGAGGGTCTCCATGTCGCCACCATCACGCTCCGAATCGGAATCAGCCAACCTCCACAGAACTGGTATCATCCATCGCTTTGATTACGTATCAACTCACGTTGGAGGGGTCGAACACTGGAGTAACCGTGTATTGCACCTGCTTCGTGCACTCGGGTTCTGGGCAGCGATTGTTCTCCCGTTCTTGCACATCCCGCTCCTGTTATCCGGTCTCACAACCGAGGCAGAGGTGATTGCGTTTGCGCTACTGGTTACAGCGAACATCATCGCCATCCGCCTCGGGATGGATCACCGTCGAGCGTAGCTCGCCAGACCATCGCCGACGGTGGGTTTATTGACCAGCAAGAGTTTTGTACACATATGGTCGGACTCGGTCGCCCGGCATTGCGCGACCTCTTCGACGATGCACCGACACCGTTGATCGGTCACCCACCGCGTACGCATCACCTCGATTACTATCTCGCCACCGATGGGTCTTACCGCGAACACGGTGGCGGTCTCGGTGCGGTGATTGAGACACGCGACGGTCTTCAGACCGACCGGTTATCGCGACCGGACCAGAGTCCAGATAATAACGTGGCCGAGTACCGTGCACTCCACCTCGGCCTGGATGTCCTTGCCACACGGATGCCACCGGATGCGAGTGTCGGAGTGCTCGTCGATCACGCCGAACTTGCGACGAACATCAACTCATACACACTCCGACGCCATGGCCCGCCCGATGATACACCGTTGAGCATCGCCATCCCCGAGGGGGCGAGACAACACTGGCGTGGAATCCAGGCACGACTCGCGACGCTCGGTGAGGTGCGAGCTGCCCGGGTTGATGGGAGTCTCAATCCTGCACACCCACTCGCCAACGATCCCGAGGCGTACACACATCTCGAACACCGACCAGCTCGTTGCCTGCTCCCGACGGCGAGCTACCAGCGTCGAAACGAGATGTACCCACCACCATCTCGGGCGAGGGAGACCTCCTCGGACTGATAGCTTTCAGGTAAATCTATCGAGTGACTGATTTTCTCGGTGTTGTGCGTCGACCACTGCCACGGCCGTCAGATTGACGATATCTTTGACATCGTCGTCACGCTGGAGTACGTGAACCGGTTTATCCATTCCGACGAGCATCGGTCCGATCGCCTCCGCACCACCGAGGCGCTGTAACAGCTTGTAACTGATGTTGCCTGCCTCGAGGTTCGGGAAGATGAGGATGTTCGCGGGCTTGTCGAGCTCGCTGAACTCGTACGTACCCGTCAGAAACTCCTCGACCACCGCCGTGTCTGCCTGCATCTCGCCATCGACGGGGAAGTCTATCTCAGGGTCGTCACGCAGTCGCCCAGCTGCGATGCGTGGTTTGGCTGTCCCCTCGTTCATGACGCTGCCGAAGTTCGAGTATGAGAGCAATGCGGCACGTGGCTCGACGTTGAACCGCCTAGCCAGCTCGGCGGTATGTCGGGTGATCTCAGCGAGGACGTCCTCGTCCGGATCTTGATTGACAGTTGCATCTGCACAGAAGACGATCTTGTTCTTGAAGGTCAGTAGGTAGACACCAGCTGCGTAGTCAGCGTCTGGTGCGGTCCCTATGATCTGTAGTGGTGGTCTGAGAGCTGACGGATAGTGATGGGTCAGCCCCGTGAGCATGGCATCTGCATCGTCGAGGTCGACCATCACGCTCGCGTAATAGTTGTGATCGGCGATGAGTTCGTTCGCCTCACGTCGGGTGACACCCTTGCGTCGCCGTCGATCGTAGAGGTGTTCGGCATAACTCTCACGTCGGTCATTACGCGGATCAACCACGGTTGGCTCGAATGAGAGGCCAAGGCCCTTGACACGTCGGTCGATGATATCGGGATCACCGAGGAGGACTGGTTCGGCGATACCCTGTTCGGTGAGCTGGTAGGCTGCTCGGATCATCTTCTCGTTCATCCCATCGGCCAACACCACTCGCTTGGGATCTGACTGGGCCTTGTTGTAGATGACGCGCATCATCTCACGGCTCTTTCCGAGGCGTGCCTCGAGCCGTTCGACATATGCGTCTATATCGAGCTCGCGACGGGTTGCACCGCTTTCGATCGCTGCATTCGCGACGGCCGGGGCAAGTTCGAACAGGACGCGAGGGTCGAGTGGTTTGGGGATGATGTACTCCGGCCCATACTGGATGGGATCATCCCCGTAGGCGCTGATGACCGCATCGGGTACGTCCTGTCTCGCCAGTCGGGCGAGTGCCCTTGCTGCGGCCACCTTCATGTGTTCGTTTATCTCGGTCGCACGCACGTCGAGTGCGCCACGGAAGATGAATGGGAACCCGAGGACGTTGTTCACCTGATTGGGATAATCTGACCGTCCCGTCGCCATGATGACCGTGTCATCACGTGCTGCTTTCGCCTCCTCGTAGCCGATTTCAGGCTCCGGGTTGGCCATCGCGAAGAGGATGGGATCATCCGCCATCGAACGGACCATCGACTCATCGACGATCCCTCCGATTGAAAGTCCGACGAAGACATCTGCATCGACCATCGCATCTGCGAGTTCACCCCCGGGGCGATTGACGGCGAATTCCTGCTTGTACTCGTTGATATCACCCTCCATCGAGCGTTCGCGGGTGATGATCCCCCGCGAATCGCACATCGTGATACGGTCTCTGTCGACACCAAGGGAGACGTAAAATCTGGCCGTGGCTATGGCACTTGCCCCTGCTCCGGAGATCACCACATCGACAGCCTCGATCGGTTTGTCCGCCAGATCAAGTGCATTCAACAGCGCCGCACCGCTGATGATGGCCGTCCCGTGCTGGTCATCGTGAAAGACCGGGATATCGAGTTGCCTGCGCAGTTCCTCCTCGATGATGAAGCATTTCGGCGCCGCGATATCCTCGAGGTTGATCCCGCCGAAGGTCGGCGCCATGGCACTCACACAGTCGACGAACGCATCCGGGTCTTCGGTATCGAGTTCGATATCGAAGACATCGATATCAGCGAACCGCTTGAACAACACACCCTTTCCCTCCATGACGGGTTTGGCCGCCTGTGGGCCGATATCGCCGAGGCCAAGGACGGCTGAGCCATCGGTGATGACGGCGACGAGGTTCCCCTTGGCGGTGTATCGGTACGCGTCCTCTGGGTGCTCCCTGATGGCACGACACGGCGCTGCGACACCGGGTGAGTACGCGAGACTCAGATCGCGCTGGGTACTCGTCGACTTTGTCGTAGCGATCTCGATCTTCCCTGGGGGGTCCGAGGCATGATATGCGAGCGCATCCTCATCTAATCCCATAGACCCTGACTATACCCATCGTGCTAATAAAAAGCCCGTACATGATGCCGCCAGCGGACAAAACTGCCGGAGCGACACCGATAAATGTCCACCTTCAATAGGGTCGAATATCGGACCTCATGCCAGTCACATCCCTCTACGAGCGACTTCGCTTTCGCCATCTCGCTGCTGCGACGAGCATCGGTACCTTCGCATTGATCCTCCTCGGGGTCTACACCGGAGCGACTGGCTCCGGCCTGGCATGCTCTGCCCAGTGGCCACTGTGTGATGATGGGCTCTTCCCACAGTCACTCCCGAGTCTGATAGAGTGGCTGCATCGCTTCGTCGCGATGATCATCGGCTTCATGATGCTTGGTCTCGCCTACGGTGGGTGGCGGTATTACGATCAACGTCGGATCAGGTGGGCCGTCACCATCGCGATCGTTGCGTTACCCATCCAGGTACTCCTGGGACGCGAGACGGTCGTGAGCTACACGCCTGAGGTGCAGACCCTACACCACGGTGCGGCGCTGGTCATCTTCTCTGCTGTGCTCGCCGCCACACTGTGGATCTACGAAGCCGACCGCCGCTGAGGTGGTGAGACGCAGTCTGCCCGTGACCGGTGTCATCTCATCCGAAGGTTTCGAGCGTGAGTGCACGGTCGCCTCTGAGGTACGTCTCGATGCGGTCGCGGTCCCACCCAAGAGGTGAGACGATGCTCTCACACGCCCGTATCAGCACCGTCTTGTAGAAGTCGGTATCATACGTCGCCTCGAGCGTCTCGAAGTGCAACCGCACGCGCTCATGGGCGTCGGGGTCACCGTCGATGACGAGATAGCGGACGTCCTGGCCTGGATGTCGTTCGACGCCGAGGTCTCGCGAACGCGCCATCGCCGCCGCGGGGAGCGTCCGATGCGTGTATGCCCCGAGTGCTTTGGTGAGACGACTCCTGATGAGCAGCTGCTCCGGTGGCACCTGTCGACGTTCGAGAGTGGTGAGATGGCGCATGAGGCGATCGCAGACCGCGGTCGGCTCGCGGTGTGTATCGAGCGCCTCGATGTACTCACGTTGTGCGGAGGCGACGAACGGTGGTGTGCTTCGCTGGCGTGCCTCGATACCGCGGAGCTTGTAGCCATCGCCGTCAGCACGCTTGCCGAAGTACTTCGTCAGCGCACCGGCGCGACGCCCCCGCCGCGGGACGAAGCAGACCCACTCGTAGGCGTGCTCGCGCTCAAGAGAGATACCGACCGACTCGGTCACCGCGTCGGTGATCGCCTCGATCGGTGTGGCCTCGGGATCGGTCTGTCGGACCCAGAGGCTGTCGACGATACCGTGGACGATCTCCCAGCCGCCAGCCTCGAACGTCTCCTTCGCCTCGAGCAGGATATCGCGTGCGAAGGCGTTGATGGCCTCGTGACACTCGATACGGCCGAACTTGCTGTTACGATACCCCTGGTAGCCAAAACAGGAGACGAGGATCCACTTGAGTGCGCCAGACCGTGAGCGCAACTCGGCCGCCTCGTCGGGGTCGCCTGTCTCGGCCAGTGCAGCCTTGATGGCGGCACGGTCATCGAGCAACGGTTCGAGTACGTCGGCGAGGAAGCCCCGTTCGTCACAGATCGCATACCCGATCTCGGGGACGTCCGCGCGGTCGCGGTGGCACAGACAGCGGACGGTATCCGGGCTGACGTTGTACTCGCAGATGATCCGGGGGTACAATGAGGCGAAGTCGACCTCGACGACGTCCTCGTGGAGGCCGACTTGAGGTGCGAAGGTGAAGCCACCACGGTCGGCGGCATGGAGTGTCCTGACATCTTTGAACGTCTCCGGTTCCCACTTGTTCCACGGGACGAGGACATCACGTTCGAGAGCGTGACGGATCTGTATCGCGGTCAATACCGTACCAATGCTCGCCCATCCGGTCTCCTCGAGTGGGCGATGCGATCGTTCGACGAGGTCGGTGATCCCGGCGAGACTCGTCTCGTGCCAGAGGAAACTGTTCGACGTATCGAGCAGCACCCGACCCGGGATGTGATACCGGGGTGCCGCGTAGCCGATTTGCCCGTAGCTCTCGTAGGTCGTCCCTCCGGTCAGTTGTGACCAGCCAGCATCACGGCCGAGAGTGAACCCAGCGATGTTGCAGGCTTTTGCCTGGTCGAACACCACCGGGATGAGGTCGGCAGTGTTGACGATGAGGACATCAGGATCGACCGCTTCGATTCGTTCGCTGAGGGTCTCGAGCCTTGCCCGTGGTGATCCACCGAGTGGTTCACCATCGATCGAGAGTCCGTCGAGACATCCCTCGGCAACACTTCGATGGCCCAGTGTCAGCGTCACCGATCGAAGTGGACGGTCAGGTACCGGTTCGGTACCGGTCTCCAGACAGTAGCGAAACTGCGGGGTCAGGTCGACGTTGTACAGCCTGACGGTCCCCGTCGGTGTATCGCCCGGTTCGTGTCGGTGACGGACCTCGGTGGCGAAGTCCTGAACGTCGGCCATCCGCTCGAGATTGACACGGACGACGGGTATCCGTTCGGCCGCATGGAGTGAGGTGTACCACCGCTCGATCCCCGTCGACACCACCTTCGGGTCGCTGCGCAGGCTCGTTGTGAATGGGTCATACCATGCAGGTGGCCCCTCGACGTAGACCGTGGGGGTGTACGTCTCATCGACGTGCATCCGAGCTCCTTCATCGGTCAGTGTCCACACGTGAGCCCCACCGGTGTCGGGGAATTCGATGGTGAGGACCATCTCCCCTCACCCCTCGGTCTGGGACGCATGAAGTTCGCGCTCGTGGGCGAGGAGCATCGATAGCAATACGATCGTCTCCGGGTCGGTCGCGTTCTGATAGGTTGCCGCATCGGCATGCTGGCGCGCACGGTCGAACAGCCGGTCGAAGTGTGCCTGATCCGCCTTGCGAAGACCGCGACGGTAGGGTTGTAGCGACTCCTCGTACCGCCGGAGCAGGTCGCGGTAGGTCGGGTTGGTCCGTCCCATAGCGAGTCACCCCAGGGTTGCCAGCGATGGCTGGGGTTCCCACATCGCCTCGACAGCCGGGTCGATATGGCCGAACAGATCGACCCAGTAGGGGATGGTTGTCTGCCAATAGCCTGGCCCGTGGTAGACCGTCGTCTGGAACGTATCGGTCTCGAACGCCAGCCCGAGGTCGGTCTGTGTGATGGTGATCGTGCGATCGACACGGGTGACCACCTCGTTGACGAACGGTGTCGTTGTCGCCGTGACGAGGATCGGTATCGCGTGCTCCTCGGCGAGTCGGTCGAGCGTGTCGATGATATCTGCGAAGAGCATCGCTGCCTCGACATCAGGGACATCATCGTCGGCGTAGAGAGCGCCAAGACATGGAGTGACCACGAGTGCGGTCTGCTCATCGATATGCTCGACCAGCTGGTGGATCAACGAGTGATGCTGATAGGCGGTGAACGCGCGGGCCACCTGTATCCCCGACAGTACACGATGTTGGATGGTCGCATCGGCGAACGCGTATGTCGTCGCACTGTTTCGTGCGTCTACCCAGAGGATCTCTCCGGTGGGTTCCGCGGTGAGTGACAGTTCGACCATCCCGTGAAGCGCACCTGTGCGTGGGTCGGCTGTGTCGAGATAGGTCAAGCCGGGCTCGAGCTCGGCAAGCTCGGGTGGTATTGATTCGGATAACGTCATTCTCGGACGCTTGACTTACACCGATGACCGGTTAAACTCGCGCCAGGAGTGGTCGGTGAAAGTAAAGGTGGTCGTCAGAGGAAGTCACCGAGTCCAGCCTGACCGGTGGCATCGTCACCCTCGGCCTCGGCTGGTTCGTAATCGACCTCTTTGACGGTCGTCTCAGCCGGTTCGCGTCGATCGGTGGCTGCCTCAACGATCGAGGTCACCTTGTTCGTATCCGCACCGCTGCCGGTCAGGTAACTGAGCTCCTTGGCATCGAGTTCGAACGCCGTGGCCACTGACTCGGTGAACGCACGCGGCTTGCAGTGGTGCGTCATCGCTCCGACGTACGGGAGCACTTCTCGCCTGGCAGTCGCAACGCTCATCGCTCCATGTTCAGCGATCCGTCTGGCGATGGCATCACGGACGTTTCGACTCCCTCGTGATTGCCCGAGGCGGCGACGATAGCCAGGGGGACCGTATCGGGTCCATCCACCTTTCGGCCCGTCGCGCGAACTCGCGACACCGGCGGTGAGGTGGTTCGTCGCGTACCGCCAGTAGCGGTACTCCTGGGTGGCCATCACGCGCCCGAGCCAGCGGTCGGCGAGTGCGAGATGGCGGTAGGCACGAGCCAATTCGCCACCCGTGAAATCCTTTGGGACGTTCTCGTCGAGCCAGGCTAGTAGGTCATCGGGGGTCTCATCGACCCGATAGGCAGCCCGTTGCGCATCCCGTGGATTGTGTTCCTTGATGACGCCATCGAGGAAGGTGAAGATGTTGTCAGTCCGGTCGCGTTCGGCGGTGATGACGTCATCAACCTCGAGTGCATCGCGCCCGGATGCGATCGCCTGCAGATCCTGTATCGCCGAACGCAGATCACCGCTGGTTTGCTCTGCGATGTGCTCGAGGGCTGCCTCCTCGAATTGGATTCCCTCACGCCTGCAGATATCGCGGAGCACCGGGACGATCGAACGCGACGTGATCGAGCGAAACTCGATCCCCCGACAGCGGTTGCGCAGCCCGTGGGACATATCGTAATACTCGTTCGCGATGAGGACGAACGGTTGGTCGGCTGCCGACACCAGTCGTGTGATCGCTCCCGTTCCGCCCCGATCGACATTTCCGTGCAGGTTATCCGCCTCGTCAAGGACGATGAGACGTCTACCGCTGGCGCCCTCCGTCAGCGTCCCAGATGCGGCTGCCTCGCCAGCTATCGACTCGATAATGCGCTTGGTCCGTTGGTCACTTGCGTTGAGTTCGACCACCGACCACCCCATCTCCTCGGCCAGTGCGTGTGCGCTCGAGGTTTTGCCCACCCCGGGTGGACCGTGCAAGATGACTGCCTCACGATGGTTCTCCCACGAGCCTGCCCAGTCTCGTAACTGTGAGACTGCCTTGTCATTGCCACGTATCTCGCTGAGCGAACGGGGACGGTAACGCTCGGTCCAATCCATCGATGATGGCTACGGTTGATTGGGGTTTAGTGATTCCGAAGGCGGGTACCTTGGGAACGCTCACTCGAGACGATAGAGCGTATGTTCGTACCAGTCGAAGTTATCGATCTTCACACACGCACCGGTATAGATGGCCTCATCGTGTTCATCGTAAAGCGGCGCACCGAACGATCCAGCCGATCCTGGCAGGTCGATACGCCACTTCGCCTCGTTTCCATCGAGATCGAACGAGGATATCTCTAACCCGCCGACGTGTACCATTCCACCTGAGATACTGATACCGGATCTCGCATCGTCGGTATAGCCTCCACGCCAGAGCTCTTCACCGTCTTCTGCATCGAGGGCGAAGAGACGATTCGTGGCTGAGACGTACACCACCCCGTTGTGGACTGCCGGTGTCGTGTGGATGGCGTTCCTCGGTGCATCGGACACGACACGTGACCAGTTGACGGTGTTATCCGATTCGATGGCGTACAACACACCCTCGTCGGTACCGGCGTAAGCGACCCCATCGGCCACCGTGAGTTCGTTCCAAACCTCCCCCTCGAGTCTGCGGGTCCAACGAAGCTCGCCCGCCTGTGAAACGGATACGACCCAGCTGTCACCGGCTTCGTCAGGACCGGTGGTGAAGAGGATGCAATCGTCACTGAACGAAGGATTCGAGAACACCTCGGGCGTATCTACCTCAACCTTCCAGTTGACCGATCCGTCAGCCGGATGAACCGATGCAACCCCGGTGCGTCCGTCGAGTGTCGCTAGACCGATGAAGAGCTGGTCATTATCGAGCACGGGACTACCCGAGATAGGTAACGAGTTCTCCCAGAGGACAGCACCACTAGTAGGTTCAAGCGCACTGAGTGTCGATCCACCTGTCGGCTCATCATAGTCATGTTCGTCAACCCACACACCATCAATATTATCCTCCTGTATCTGATTACCCATGAGATTGCGGGCAGCTGCGTATACCGCCCCATCCGTCACCTCCGGAGTGATGGCTCGCGTCATCGCACCGAGGTCGGTCGCCCAGTCGATCACACCGGTATCACGGTTGACGGCGAAAATCTCCCGTCTAGAGCCAATAAACACATGCTGTTCGCCCAGCCCCGGTGTCGAGAGTTCGTACTGTCCAGGCAGGATCTGCTCCCATGCAGGTTGCAGTGGTGACGCATCGAGGTCGGTGGGTTCGGTCTCGACTACATCCTCGTCGTCAGTCGGTGTCCCGGTAGCTGGTGTAGTTGGGGTGTACGGTGTGGCCGCTGGTGGTGTCGGTGAGTCAGTAGGTGTCGGGGTCGGCTCGGGTGTCTGTACCTCACGATCTGCGGTACAACCGGCCACCAACGTCGTTGCGAAGACACCGATCCCAGTCAATAACTGTCTGCGAGAGTGGAGGGCCATCTACGGTGATTGTATTCTCAGAGGGAGTTGTAAAAAACTTGAGAAACCCGCTGATTTCACCGGTTTTTGTGACATCGAGGCAGCAATCCGCGTGCTTTTTCCAGACCCACACCTACTCCCACCATGAGCGAGTTGAACCTCTCGGCGACACAGCTTGAGCGATATGCTCGACAGCTCGTCCTTGATGGGTTCGGCAGTGGGGGGCAAGCTGGGCTCCGTGAAGCGAGGATACTCGTCGTCGGGGCAGGTGGACTCGGCTCGCCAGTCTTGATGTATCTTGCAGGTGCCGGTGTGGGCACCCTCGGCATCATCGATGATGACCGAGTCGAACGCTCGAACCTCCATCGTCAGCTGCTCCACGGCGAGGATGATATCGGCCGACCCAAGGTTGCGAGTGCGTCAGATTGGATCAACTCCCATAATCCAGATGTCGAGATTCGCACCTACAACCGAACACTCGATCTGTCATCAGTTGGTGAGCTCATCCCTGGGTACGACCTGGTCGTTGATGCGACAGACCGTTTTGAGTCACGGTTTCTCATCAATGACGCGTGTACCGTGGCCGAGATTCCATTCGTACACGGTGCCGTCTATCGTTTCGAGGGACAGGTAATCACGTTCGACCCGGCCAGAGCCGGGCCGTGTTACCGTTGTCTCTTCCCCGAGGCACCACCACCGGGGACCGTCCCAGATTGTGCGACTGCAGGTGTGCTCGGCCCCGTACCTGGCATTGTGGGGAGCATCCAGGCGAGCGAGGCGATCAAACACGCCAGTGGTATCGGTGACAGCCCATTAGGCCGTCTGCTCCTCATCGATACCCTCGGGTTACACATAGACGCAATCGATATCGAGCACGACCCGACCTGCCCGGTGTGTGCAACAGATACGGGTATCGAATCACTCGATAAGATCGCATACGATGACCGCTACCGGATCGTCTCTGCATGATCGGTCGGGGACATCGAGGCAGGCATACCATTTCGTGGCACTGACGTGAATCACACAAGTGTCGACGCCAGCATCGCCTGATAGCCACGTCTCGCTGCATCGAGAAGTTCGATACTCACGCTCTCAGTCGAGGTATGCGCCTCGCCCTTCTCAGCTGGCCCGACCACGACGGTCGCGGTCCCCTTAGCCGCCAACCAGCTGGCATCTGTCGCATGTGGCTTTGGAGCGAAGGATGGAGGTTGCGATTGCACTTCAGAGAGGATCTGTCGCACCTCGGTAGCAAACGTCTCATCGTGACACCGCATCGATGGCCAATCGTGATCGACCTCCCAGGTGACCCCCTCGATCGAGTCGATACAGCGTTGGATGGGCATAGACTGACCCGGCAGGGTCCGTTCATCGATGGTCGCAGTGCACACCTCGGGGATCACGTTCATCGCCGTACCCGCCTCGATGTTGGTCACCTCGAGCGTCGCCCTCACCTCCTCGTTGTGAACCTCGAGCGAGGGGCGGTCGAGGTTGCGAAGCCGTTGGATGGCATCGACCGCTCGGTAGATAGCGTTCTCACCGGCGTCGGGCTCGCTGGCATGGCAAGAGATACCCCTTGCAAACAGTGTCGAGCCACGTCTTCCGCGATGGAGGGTGACGACGTCGAGAGTCCCGGGTGTCCGATATCCTGCTGACCCCTCGCCGATGACCGCATACGTCGGCACGAACCCGTGCTCGACCGCATGTCTCGCACCAACCCCACCGACCTCCTCACCAACGAAGCTCGCGAACGCGATACGTCCGCTCGTCTCTGCGTCACGGAATGCGAGCATCATCGCCGCCACAGCCCCCTTCATGTCAGCAGCACCACGGCCGAAGATGCGGCCATTAGAACGATAGACCTCCATCGAGTCGTCTTCGGCCACCTGGTCATCACTGGGTGGTACCACGTCATGATGGCCGACCAGGGCAAGCGTCTCCTCGCCCTCACCCCGGACAGCGATGACATTGCCGACATAGTCACGGCGAACTGCTGCATCGGTATGCTTCTTGAGCCATTTCTCGATGAAATCCCCGGCCTCGGTTTCGTCCTCGTGACTCGGTATCTCGACGAGCGATTCAGTCAGGGAGGCAACCTCTTCCATACCCTCGGGTTCGCTGGGATGGCTCCTAAGGGCTGCGAACCTTGCGAGACCGTATCACCCACCATCGCCGTTAAACATCCTTTTGCACCATCAGAACGTACCAATCGTATGAACGTCTTACCGGACACGAGTGTGATCGTCGATGGACGCGTGTCCGAAAAAATCACGCAAGGGGACTTCGAGGATATCAGGGTGCTCGTCCCCGAGGCAGTGGTCGCAGAACTCGAATCGCAGGCGAACGATGGATTACCGACAGGGTGGTCGGGGCTCAAGGAGCTTCAACGTCTTGCCGATCTAGCAGATGATGGTGTGATCGAACTAGCCTATATCGGTGAGCGCCCCGGTCCATCGGCCCACCGCAAGGCAAGCGAGGGTGAGATCGATGCGATGATACGAAATCTCGCAGCTGAGCACGACGCACTCTTTTTCACGAGCGATGTGGTGCAAAGTGAGGTGGCCCGTGCGAAGGGCATCCAGGTCGAGTATATCTCACCTCGCCCCCGCGATATCGATTCTCTCTCTATCGAGGAATATTTCGACGAACAGACGATGAGTGTACACCTCAAGGTCGGCCTCGAGCCGATGGCCAAGCGAGGGTCGATCGGCGAGATGCATTACCAGGCGATCGGTGATGATGTATTGACCGAGGCATACGTCAAGGAACTCGCCCAGGAGATTAACGATGCTGCGAAGGAGAGCGAGGAAGGGTTCATCGAGATGAACGAGCCAGGGATGACGATCGTCCAGTTCCGCGACCTCAGGATAGCTATCGCCCGACCACCCTTCTCAGAGGCTCTCGAGATCACCGCTGTCCGACCCATCGTGGTCACCTCTCTCGAGGATTATCAGTTCTCAGAGGAGCTCAAAGAGCGCCTCCTGGTTCGCCAGCGTGGGGTGCTCATCGCAGGGGCTCCAGGTGCAGGGAAGTCGACGTTTGCACAGGCCGTCGCAGAGTTTCTCAGCGACCATGATTATGCCGTCAAGACGATGGAGAACCCTCGAGATCTCCAGGTCGGACCCGAGGTGACACAGTATACTGCACTCGGTGGTGAGATGGCCAAGACAGCTGACTCACTGTTGATGGTCAGACCAGATTACACCATCTACGACGAGGTACGCAAGACCGACGATTTCCTCGTGTTCGCAGATATGCGCCTGGCGGGGGTCGGCATGATCGGTGTCGTACATGCCACCCGTGCGATCGACGCCCTCCAACGGCTCATCGGACGTGTCGAGCTTGGGATGATACCGCAGATCGTCGATACGGTCGTGTTCATCGACGCAGGAGAGGTAGAGACTGTCTACGATGTCACGACCGAGGTGAAGGTGCCTGCAGGGCTCACAGAGGAAGATCTCGCACGCCCGGTGATCATGATTCGGGACTTCGAGACGGGCAACCCCGCATATGAGATCTATACCTTCAACCGACAAGTGGTGACCGTACCGGTAAGCGAGGTCAAACCTGCAGAGCCAGGTGGGATGGACCGCCTCGCAGCGAACGAGATCGAGCGTGAAATATCACGTATCGTCCCTGGCCCGGTCGAGGTCGAGTTGAAGGGTCAAAACGAGGCGATCGTGTACGTACCCGAACCAGATATCGCCGCAGTGATCGGATCAGGTGGAGCTCGAGTACAAGAGCTCGAGCGCACACTCGGTGTCCATCTGGATATCAGGCAACTCGAGGATACCAGCGCCACACCAGCGTCCCCTGGTGGTGATGGCAGATCGGTGACACCGGAGATCACCGGACGTCAGATCATCATCCCTGCAACAGACCGGGTCGGCGAGACCGTCGAGGTGCACGCTGAGGGGGATTACATCTTCACGGC
Source organism: Halobacteriales archaeon (assembly GCA_007118145.1). Classification (GTDB taxonomy): domain Archaea; phylum Halobacteriota; class Halobacteria; order Halobacteriales; family SKSH01; genus SKSH01. The sequence continues at coordinate 60,237 of SKSD01000015.1, read as the reverse complement.
GACGGTGGGTCGAGATGGCGAGATCAAGGTGACGCGTGGGAGTGCGATCGCTGATGAATTAGAACGCGCCATCCACGCGGGTCAAGCGATACGGATCACTAGCAGTTGACCGTCTGGTGTCACCTGCCAAACGCCTTCCTGATATGTTGGTCGTCGTAGTGCGCTGCGTTAGCGAGTGAAAAGACCCAGAAGGCGGTGAAGTACTCGATGATACCGATCAAGACGATCCTTAGGTTTGTGCTCTCAAAGAGGAAGGCGCTGAGCAACCCGATTGCGATACCGAGCATGGCACATGCCAGGAGCATCCTCGAGATGTCGCTCAGGATTCCAACCCGACCCCTCGTTCGGACGTAACCCTCCTGGTCGAATCGAGTGCGCATGGCGATAGACAGGTACAACAGCGGAACGATCACGAGTGACAGCAAGACTGCCTCGACCACGGGAGGTACCAGTCCGAACGGTTCGGTGTCATGAAACAGGACAAAGATGAGACCGAAGACAAGCGTCCCCACGAGACCTGCTGTACCCATGATATATCTGACTGGTGGGCTCATATCGGCCCACTCGGTCAGTGATTACCTGAGATTAACGGTATGTCGTGCATTGTACGCACCGCGAATCAGATGAGACGGCTGGGATTACTCAGCGCAGGTACAGGTGTCCGGTTGCACAGTTGCCTCTGCCATCGCGTCTTCATCGATCTCATAGAGGCTCTGTCGAGCATCTGCGAAGTAGACACGCTCTGAGACGACGCCGATATCGTCGAGTCGTTCGATCGCGTAACGGACCGTCCGGGGTGAGAGCATCGATTCCTCGACAATCTGTTTCTGCGTCAACGGTCCGTCGTACTCGAGCACCTTGTAGACCAGCTTCGCACTTGGTGGCAAATCGGTCAGCGGTTCCTGCACTGACATTGTTACGAATCGAAACACTCCAAGGGTATAAGTCTACGGTCGTGGGGGTCGAACGAACCGCTTTTGATGACCCACGGGTGACTAACAGCCATGTCGAGCGACGAGTCAGATGCCCGCGCCTCGCATATCCGTTCGATCTCCATCACGGCGACGGCATCGATGGCAGGGATTCTCGCCGCGGTGATGGCATCGGTAGTCACCGCTGATGCTGGACTGTCTGCAGGTGAGGCGGCGAGAGATATGTCCGCACTGGCGCTATTATTGCTCGCCATCCTCGTGCAGATCCCACTCTACCGCGTGGTCGGGTACGAGGACTTCGGCGGGGGTAAGGACATCCTCTTCATCGGGTTCATGACGTTCGCCTTCTGGTTCGTCACGTACGGAATCATCCTCACCACCGGTATCGAGTTCCTGTGAATTCCCATGGCTGACGATAGTATAGCGGTGGTCGACCTGGAACGGTGTCAACCCGATCGATGCAACTACGAGTGTATCAACTACTGCCCACCTAACCGGACGGGCAAGGAGTGCATCGTCACCAGAGAGGACCGCCATGGAGACGATGATGACTCATACGATGGACGGCCTGAACAGGTCTCCATCTCAGAGGATATCTGCCTCGGAGAGACCTGTGGTATCTGCGTGGAGGTCTGCCCGTTCGACGCCATCCAGATCATCAACCTCCCACAGGAGTTGGATGAGGCTCCCGTGCATCGCTACGGTGAGAACACCTTCGCACTGTACGGACTGCCGATCCCTAGGGACGGTCGAGTCACCGGCCTGCTCGGTCCGAACGGTATCGGCAAGACCACAGCTGTACATGTCCTGGCAGGTGAACTGGTACCGAATCGCGGTGCGTTCGATGAGGAACCCAGCTGGGAACGTGTGCTCGAGACATACCGCGGCAGCGAACTCCAGGATTACCTCGAGTCGGTCATCGACGGTGACGTCACCGTGGCACGAAAGCCACAGTATATCGATGCGATCCCCGACCAGTTCGACGGTGTCACGGCCGAGTTGCTCGAGACGACCGATGAACGCGGACGCCTCGATGAACTCATCGACCGCCTCGGCATCGGACAGATCATCGACAACCCTATCGACTCCATTTCTGGTGGTGAATTACAGCGTGTTGCCATCGCGGCATGTCTCGCTCGTGACGCTGATGTCTACTTCCTGGACGAGATCACGCCCTACCTCGATATCGGCCAGCGGATGACCGTCGCCCGTGTCATCCGCGAACTCACCGCAGAGGAGGGACGGTCGATGCTCGTCGTCGAGCACGACCTCGCCATCCTTGACCTTCTCACGGACGTCACCCATCTCGGCTACGGTGAACCGGGTGCGTTCGGCGTGATCACGGTTCCGCGGTCGACCAAAGCGGGCATCAACGAGTATCTCAGCGGATACCTCGAGAACGAGAACGTCCGAATCCGCGAGTCATCGATCACATTCGACACACACGCTCCTCGGGATGCAATCCTCGACGAACCACTGGTCTCATATCCCGAAGCGAAGCATCGCTTCGGTGACGATGGGTTCGAACTCAAGATCGAAGCGGGTGATATCTATCGTAACGAGGTACTCGGAATCGTCGGCCCTAACGGTATCGGGAAGACGACCTTCGCTCGCATCTTGGCAGGCGAGCTCGAACCGACCGGCGGTGAGGTTGACCTCGACCTTACCGTCTCGTACAAGCCACAGTACGTTGAGACAGAACAGCCACTCACGGTGGAGACATACCTGTCGATGGTCACAGACGAGTTTGGCGCCTCACACTGGGAGACCGAGCTCGCCCGACCATTGCAACTCCCGCGCCTCTATGAACGCCTCCTCACCGATCTCTCAGGTGGTGAGCGCCAGCGGGTGGCTATCGCGGCGTGTCTGAGCGAGTCTGCTGACCTGTATCTCCTTGACGAACCCAGCGCCCATCTCGACGTCGAGCAGCGTGTCGGTGCCACCACGGCAATCCGGCGATTCGCCGACCGTGTCGAGACAACTGTGATGGTCATCGACCACGATATCTATATGATCGATCTATTGGCCGACCGACTGTTGGTGTTCGAGGGCGAGCCTGCCGTCGACGGTCACGTCGATGCACCGCGCTCGATGCGTGATGGGATGAACGCATTCCTGGCCGAACTCGAGGTCACCTTCCGACGTGACGAGCGTACAGGCAGACCCAGGATTAACAAGCCGGGGAGTCAGCTCGATCGTGAGCAAAAGCGTCTCGGTGAGTATTACTACGTGATCGAGGATTGACACCGACCGAACGAACGCTCACAATCTTAGCAACTGTGGCACACCCCGGTGTCGGATCATCGTCATTCCTCAGCTGGCCATGAACGCCCATCCAAGAAAGATAGCGGTCGCAACGACCAGTGTCATCACGGCCATGAGCGTAATAGATTCGATGATCGTAGCGATGATGAAGGTCGCACTTGCCGTCAGTGCGATGAGGACGAATCCGGCGATAACAGGGTCATAACTCCATCGTGTGTCCTGAGTCGGCATGAGAGTCTGGCGATGAACGTATCAACCAAGAGTTCGCTGACAGGTGCCACACAGCGTCATCTCCTTCCGATCGACATCGTGTACGGTCGGGGAGAAGCTCATAACGCATCGGCTGTTATCGCAATGTTCGAGGCCGAGGGTATGCCCCACCTCGTGGACGATCTCCTTCCTGACACGGTCTGCGAAGACCTCCTGGGGGTCGAGTTCAGAAAAACCACCGTCGCTTGAGGTCTGCAATCTCGCTGTCGACACCACACTGCCAGCTCCATCAAGGTATGCCAGTCCGAAGACGTAATTTCGGCGACGGTAATACAGATCCTTCGTCGTCACGGCGAGATTCTTATCTCCAGTTCCCTCCCGGCTTGCCAGCTCGATGAACGCCTCGGCGCGATACTGATCTCGTCCAGGGTCGTACGCAGTCTCTGGGAGTGGCTGCTGGTCAGAGATGGTCACCTCACAGTCGAAAACCGTGCGCAGCCCGCTCGAAGCCTCGCGTTTGACCCGTGCCGGTACGTCACCAACCGGCACGATGTCGACGTGCATGAGAAGGCGTAAGCAAGGTCGGCTCATAAACATCCCGACGTGCACTCGTCTGATCGAACCCCTTTCGAAGACATACTTCTCGAATACGACCACCTCGTCGAGGTAGGGATTGGACAACGAACGGGGCTAGCCGAGCGACTGGCTCGCGCTGGCAAGGACGTTTCGGCTATCGATGTCGTCGAGTGTGCGGTGCCGCCTTCGGTCCGTTTTTTCACTGCAGATGTATCGAGCGTCGCTCACACACGTCTCGAACCAGCAGATGCGGTGTATGCTCGCAGGCTACCACCTGAGTTACACCGAGTCACTGCACAGTTGGCTCAAGCGCTTGATGCCGATTTACACTTCACGACACTCGGCGGGGAATTTCCAGCCATCAACGTCGATATCGCCAGCGCTGGTGCTACGACCGTGTATTCGGTCGTGCGCGGTGAATCAAACAGGATTTAGTGGATAGCAGACGCCCCATGTCCTATGCGAATCAGCATCCTTGGAGGGACTGGCGATATCGGTGAAGGGTTAGCTCTTCGATGGGGTCGGGATACGGATCACGAGATCGTCATTGGATCGAGGGAGGCAGATCGTGCCGTGACGGCTGCGACACGCTACGCGGGACAGTTACAGGCACGAGGGTACGATCCTACCATTACGGGTGATGGGAACGAGGCAGCCGTTCGCGGTGCGGATGTGGTCGTGGCATCCGTCCCGCCGTACAGCGTCGCCGACGCGATCGAACAACTTGGCGAGTCCATCCCCGAGGATGCCATCATCGTCACTCCTGCGGTTGGGATCAAACGGGATGATGACGGTGTACATTATCACAGACCATCGGTCGGGAGCGTGACGCGCCTAGCAGCTGATGCGGCTTCTGAATCGGTGTCTGTCGTCGGTGCGTTTCACTCGGTTCCGGCTCAGCGACTCGCCGATCTTGATGACCCTCTCGATATGGATACGATCGTCATTGGCGACGACACCGACGCGCGCACGACCATCCTCGGGTTAGCCAACGAGATCGAAGGCCTCACAGCACTCAATGGCGGCCCCATTGCAAACGCACCCGAGGTCGAATCGCTCACGGCTCTATTGATCAACCTCGGTCGGTATAATGAGTCGCTTCATGAGGCGGGTATCAGGGTCGTCTCCCCAGATCGCCCCGCCTACGATTCCTGAGCTCAGGCGATAGCGGCACCGGCTTCCCTGAGGGCATCCTCGATTGCCTCACGTTGGGTGACACCGATAAACCGGTCGACGATACCATCCTCGTTTTCGACCACCAGTGTGGGCAGAGACCGAACCTGATACTCGTTCGCCAGATCGGTATGCCTGTCGACATCGACCTTCTCGATCTCAAACTCACCCTCCCAGTCAGCTTCGATCTCTTCCAGGATCGCATCTTGCGTCTTGCACGGTCCACACCAGTCGGCATAGAAGTCCTTCACGATGATGCTCATATGGCGCATTTCAGTTCCGTCGCAAGTGGGTTAAGAATTACGAAGGTGGTGATAACCACCCAGTCTGATGTCGACCAGACAACCCCTCCTGGTAGCGAGACCGCAGGCACTGAGCTGGTACGTCCCCGAAAGGTTTACAGCACGCTATGTCCGAGATACGCGCAATGAGTTCACGAGGTCAGAACACCGGTGGGCTGATGTCCAGTGCGGGATTGGTTCGGTATTTCGATGCCGAGGATTCGAAGGCACCACAGATGGACCCGAGAACCGTGGTCGCGTTCGGTGTCATCCTCGGTGTCTTTATCCAGTTGCTCTCGATCGTCACGTAGCCAACTGAATCGGACGCTTTTTCCTTCTCCCTCACCCGCTAGTGTACGATGGGTCTGACCGCAGGTGTCATCGGGGTGCAGGGCGACGTCGCAGAGCATGTGCTCGCCATTGAACGTGCCGCTGATACGGTCAACGTCGATATCGATGTCGTTGCGGTCCGGCAATCTGGTCACCTCCCCTCGTGCGATATCGTCGCCCTCCCAGGAGGGGAGTCGACCACGATCAGCAGGCTGATCCACGATTATGGTCTCGCCACCGAGTTGCGATCTCACGTTGCACAGGGCAAGCCACTGCTGGCGACATGTGCCGGGTTGATCGTCATTGCGAACGATCCCCAGGACGACCGTGTTCGCTCACTTGACCTGCTCGATGTCACCATCGAACGCAATGCCTTCGGCCGTCAGCGAGAGAGCTTCGAGGCTGCCATCGAGGTGTCCGGACTCGACGAACCGTTCCCGGCTGTGTTCATCCGAGCACCGGTCATCGATGACCCAGGTGAGACTGAGGTACTGGCAACGGTCGAGGGGAGACCGGTCGCCGTCCGCGATGGGTCGATCCTCGCCACCTCCTTCCACCCCGAGCTCACTGGGAATGCTCGCATCCACCGACTCGCGTTATTCGACACTTTAGAGATCCGATCTTAGAACATGGGTTTTTCACGCTTCAGGGCGACGGATTGCTATGAAGGCACACATTGACGCTGTCAGGTTGGCGCAGACACCGGAGGGGGCAGTTCCGGTGGTGGTGATCGGCGTAGAGGAGGAGCCAGACGTGTTGCCTATCTTCATCGGGTTCACCGAGGCTGACGCTATCTCTCGCGGTATCGAGGCGACAGATATCGGCCGACCACTCACCCACGATCTATTGTTAGATATCATCGAGGAACTCGGCTGTCGGGTGTCAGGAATCGCGATCTCCGGTATCAAGGATGACACATATCTGGCCGATATTATGATCGATACCCCGAGGGGATCGGTGACGATTGATGCCAGGCCGAGTGATTCATTGGCACTGGCCGCCCGGACGAACGCCCCGATCCAGGTGGACGACACGGTGTTCGAGCGTGGTAGGCGTGATAGTGAGGAATTCGCCTCACTCACCAGGCTGCGTGATGCGGTCGAGTACCGGTGATGTCGACGTGCCTAAAGGGCTGCATCACCTCCTGTCACGCGAGCGATGCCGTTTGAGGACATCCCCTCGACACCGGCGGCCGATGCGCTGGTCGACCGTGCGTTTTCGAGGGCGGCAAGAGCTGGAGGAGCCAAGACGGGTATCGATGCCCAACAGTCGATGCTCAACACGGCGACGAACATCCTCGCGGATAATCTCGAACATGTCTCTCGCTCATGGCCAGATTTGGATGCGATCCATCCATTCCATCGCCATCTCGCCGAGGCGGTCGTTGATGTCGGGACGTTACGGAAAGACCTCTCCTCGGTCAATTGGGCCGCATCACAGGTCAGATCGATCGGGCGTGAACATCGCCAGCGCATCCGAGGGGATGCGGAGCTGGCCAAACGCCAGCGAAAACAGGCCTTCGCACGGATGGCTGATGTGCTCGATGAGGTGGCCGACTCCCTGACCCGCATCGAGACTGCACGACGGTCGTTGGGTCGGTTGCCAGGTATCGACCCTGAGCAGCCGACCATCGTCATCGCCGGTTTCCCCAACGTCGGAAAATCGACCTTCTTGAACGCGGTCACACGTGCGAGTGTCAAGACCGCCTCCTACCCGTTCACCACGACGCAGATCGACATCGGCCACGTGACCGAGCGGCATATCACATATCAACTAATCGATACCCCTGGCTTGCTCGACAGACCACTCGACGAGCGAAACGATATCGAACGCCAGGCTATCGCAGCGCTCGAGCACCTCGCTGATGTGGTGCTGGTGTTCATCGACGCGAGTGAGACCTGTGGCTATCCCATTGAGGATCAACTTGCGCTCCGCGACGGCCTGCAGGATACATTCAGCCGACGTGGCATCCCCGTGATATCCGTCTGCTCAAAAAGTGATATCTCGACTGACATCGATGCAGACTTCTATCTGAGTGTCACCGAAGACGACGGCATCGAGGCAGTCCTCTCATCTGCAATCGATGCTATCGGTGTCGAGACGACACTCCCGTTCGAACGGGACTAACCGCTTCGCTCTCGCTCGACGTGTCTGACATCGACCTCGATCGAGCGATCAAGCTGTTCCTCGATGGCTGTCGCTATCTCATCTGCCACACCGACAGATTCGGTTCCCCTCGGATAGCCAATCGTCACGATCACACGGGCGGGCTGTGCCAGTATCGGTTGATCCGTCCTGATGATCGCGATATCGATCACGCTCATCTCCTCATAGGCTGGGTCATCCAGGGCGGCGTGCACTGCACCCTCGATGGCATCCTCCTGGACTGATGCCTGGTATGACGCGAAGGTAACCACACCGAGGAAGACCGAGATTCCGAGGATGACTATCACCAGGAACGCAACGCGTTTGATCAGTTGCGATTTAACCACGTCGACCCGGAACCAACTACTCGGACGGTATCCGAGGTTCCAAAAGACACCGAGGGCAGCTAGATTGATCGCCAGCATGTTGAGGATCAACAAGATTGACGAACCGAGGACGACCATCGGCATCCCCCAGGCGATACCGATGCCGATGACCGCTGCGGGTGGAATGAGTGCCACCGCGATCATGACCCCCACGAGTGCGGCAGACACACCCGTCGAGAGGCTCAACGCACCAGCGACCCCAGCACCGATGGCAATCGCGAGGGCGAGGAAATCGGGTGTCAAGCGCTCATCAACCTGACTGATATCCGTGATGGCGATACCTGGTGGGACGAGGTTCGCATACCGTAGGATGAGAGCGAACACAGTCGCACTCACCACGGCGAGTATCACACCGAGTAGCTGCCAGCGAATACCGGTGCGTCTGAGGTCGTGATCATCAATCACCGTACCAACACTCGCTGAGAGTGCTGGCCCGACCAACGGTGCGATCACCATGGAACCCACCACGACTGCGGCGGAATCCATGAGCACGCCTGCAGTCGCCACGATCGCGCTCACCGCTGTCATGGTAAAGAAGGTGAGCCGGGTCGGTAACAGGTCGTTCGCACGTGTTTTCAGTTCAGCCCGACTGATGCGCGAGTCTGCCTCAGCCTCCTCCCACTGCTCTTTGAGTACCTCGAATGGCCGTGAGATGACCGTAGACGCCTCCAGAACAACGGTGTAATCCTCCTGGTCTATCCCAGCCTCCTTGAGTTCGTTGAGGATCGGTTCGACCGTTCCTGCGGGGAGCGGGAAGGAGACGACGGCGGCGATATCGCGGCCACTCGTCTCCTCAGAGAGGACATACTGGATATCGTTGTCACTGAGCACCTTCTTGATCGCCTCGAGGTAACCAGTGGGCACAGCGATTTGAACGAGTCGCACACCTCAACCATCAGATGCGAGTGGCTAAAATCCTCCCCCGTTGGGATTATACCCGTTGCAGGATAACCAGCCGTCGTGTTCGAAGACCGACCACGGCGTTCGGCGGAGGTGGTGTTACTCGGGCGTTCGAACGTTGGCAAGTCGACGCTCATGCGTCAACTTACCGGGCGGTCTGTCCCGACCGGTCGTCGACCAGGCGTGACGACAAGTCCGACCTACCACGACTGGGCAGAGATCGATTTCATGCTCACTGACCTCCCTGGCTTCGGGTTCATGGCTGGCGTACCTGGAGAGACCCGCGAGCGCATCAAGACAGCAATCGTCCGATACCTTGAGACCTATGCAGATGCGATTCTCGTCGGTGTGTTGGTCCTCGATGGTTCGGCGGCGGTCGAAATTATCGACCGACATCTGAATAGCGGTGATCCGCCATACGTACTCGAGCTGTTTGAATTACTGGTCGATTTGGATATCGAACCCGTCATCGCGGTGAACAAGATGGACAAGGTCGACGACCGTGACGAGACACTCGACTCGATCGCCGACCGGTTCGGTTACCCACCACCGTGGCAACAGTGGCGAGATCATATCGCACCAGTCACCGCAAAGGAAGGCCGTATCGATCCATTGTTACATGCCCTCTATTCACACCTCGATGCAACTGGCCATGGCAAGCTCCGAGGTGCGCTCCCGAGCCCTCACCAGTAGGTGTTCGCGAGCCACTCACGATTTCGCATCCCGACACGACCCACGATAAGCACGAACGCTGCAACGATGAACAGCGAGGGCAACACGCCACCGTGCTCGAGGAGACTGATACCGAGTTGACTCACCGACCCAAGCATGATGATCGCGATGAGTAAAGCCCCGAGAAGTCCGAGTACACGACTCCAAAGCATATCCGCACCTCCGAGCCCCCCAACCGTAAAACCGACTGTCGACCGATAACCGTTTTTTAGCCCCGGCCAAAGGTCGATACGTGGTGGGGTGGCAGAGCGGCCCAATGCGCCTGCCTTGAGAGCAGGTGGCCGAGAGGCCTCATGGGTTCAAATCCCATCCCCACCGTTGATATCCGTACCCTATCTCCTACGATGAGACTCACGCCTCCGAGACGTTCCCCTCGTGGATGTACTTATTGAGCGTATAATAATCACCCATCCACCCATCGGTTCTGGCATGCTCGCACACGCACAGCCAGTCACGGCTGAGTTACTGCAGTTCATCGATACGGTGACCATGCAGATGACAGGGGATTTCCTCTATCTCGCTGTCGTCTTCTTCCTGCTCGCGATCCTCGCCGCTGCAGTCGGCGCGCGCGGGGTCGCCGGTGTCACGATGACGGTGGCAAAGTGGTTCGTCATCATCTTCATCGTCCTCGCCATTATCTCGATATTGCTGTGAGCCTTACGGATGGCTTAAGGGAGCCGTCGTAGTACCCGTCGGGTATGGACTGGCCCCACGACCCAGACGCTGATGAGGGAAGCGAGGGTGGGCGCAAGTACGACCTGGCTATCTTTGCGAAGAAGGTCGATGACGAGATGTTCCCCGTCACACCTCAGGACTGTATCGAAGAATTCGGCGATCACCCGATCCGACTCGATCACGAGCGTGTCATCGCCGCATCGGATGTCCTAGACGAGCTTCCCGATGAAGAATACGAGACCAGAGAAGATTTCCTCACAGCCCTCGGTAATGCCATGCGCGAACAAGATATGTGGACGTTCGAGCGCGAACGCTACACGCCAGCGTAGTCGATGGTGGCGTACTTTTTAGCCCCTCGCCTGAGTAGGGTCAGGTATGGCACAAGCGGTATCCGTCAGGGAGGTGATGTCGACTGACTTCGTCGGGGTGACTGAGGGTGAACCTGTGGAGGACGTGGTCGGGTTGTTGCTCGATCATAACGAGGATACCGCGGTCGTCATCCGTGGTGGCTCTCCCGTTGGTGTCGTCCTCGCCCGTGACCTCCTCGCGGCGATTGGAGATACCGACACAGGTACACCGATCGATCCATACATCCACGAATCGATCGTGACGATCGGCCCAGATTCGACCATCGGACATGCTGCCGACCGCTTGTTGACGACCGAGGTAGACCGACTCATCGTGGTCGATCTCGATGGGCGCGCCCTTGGTGTGGTCGGCCCACGAGACGTGTTGAGTGCGACCGATACGTTGCTTGAAGACCATCTGGAGGATACCGCCATGACGAGTTCGAACCGTTCTATCCCGAGTATGAGCGAACAGGGTGTCTGCGAGTCATGTGGCCGTCTGGCTGATACACTCACCGAGATGAATGGCACGCTTGTCTGTGAGGCTTGTCTCGAGCTGTGAGGCGGTTGCTGCCGTGTTGGTCACCTGGCCAGACACGGTTTCGACTGACTAGGGTGTCCATAGTAATCCGATAGGACTTTTGATTCATCGGGTGGACAGTCGAGCGATGGGTGTGAGGACGATCGATTCGTTGGTGATTGAGGGAACAACAATCGGTGTACGCATCGATATCAACAGCCCGATGGATGCATCCGGTTCGATCGCGGATGACGCACGGTTCGCTGCGCATACCGAGACGTTACATGAGCTCATCGATGGTGGTGGTCGTGTCGTCATCCTCGCCCACCAGGGCCGCCCGGCAGGACAAGGGTTTACGACCCTCGAGGAACACGCCACACACCTAGGTGCACTCCTTGACCACGAGGTGACGTATGTCGATTCCACCTTCTCCTCGTCTGCACGTGATGCCATCGAGCAACTCGACGATGGTGGTGTACTCTGTCTTGAGAATACCCGGTTCTATAGCGAGGAGTACATGGAGTTGGACCCGAGCATCGCTGCACGGACGCATCTCGTCGATCGTCTCAGTGAGGTACTCGACGTCTACGTCAATGATGCGTTCGCGTGTTCACATCGCTCACAGGCAACCATCGTTGGCTTCCCGCAGTTACTGCCCAGCTTCGCCGGCCGTGTCATGGAACGAGAGATGGAGATTCTCGGTAATATCGAGCAGACACCCACACCTCGAGTTGCCATGCTCGCTGGGGCAAAAGTGAGTGATTCGTTGCGCATCATCGACTCATTGCTCAGTCGCGACATCGTCGATCATGTACTGGTCGGTGGGTTGGTGGCGAACACCATGTTCGTCGCTGGTACATCACACCCAGGCCCGGACACCGTCGCTGATGTCGATGAGCGAGGTTACACCGACCACCTCGAACAGGCACGAGAGTTGTTGACCCGATTCGATGACCGGATCGAGCTACCTGTCGACGTGGCCGTCGAGCGAGATGGGCGCCGCGTCGAGGTGTCAACTGGCCAGTTCCCGCTCAACGCCGGTGAGGTGCCTCGAGATGTCGGGCATCGGACGATCGAATCGTGGGGCTCGATCATCGATGATACTGGGACGATTTTCGTCAACGGGCCGGTCGGACGGTTCGAGGATGAACGCTTCGGGGAGGGGACCCACCGACTGTTCTCAAAGGTCGGTTATGCTGAGATGTCGATCGCCGGAGGGGGTGATACCGCGGCAGCCACACGGTACTTCGGCCTCGACGGGTTCGATCACGTCTCGACCGGTGGTGGTGCAGCGCTTGCGATGTTGAGCGGTGAGGTACTCCCTGGTATCAATGCGTTAGAGGCATGCACTATCGAACAGCCACCCTGAGCGACCTCGACCACGTCGTCGATGCTTGGAAGGCACTCTCACGAGAGCAACACGAGCATGGTAGCTTCATCGATCCCGAGGCCAGTGAGGCGTCCATGCATGATCTCCTGGGGCGCCGAATCGTGGATGAATCGGTGATCATCGTCGAGGAACATGGGACACTTTTGGGGTTCGTCTGTGTCAGGTGCGCAGACTTCCGTGGTCGCCGAAACGCCAACATCGGGTTCATCGAGTACCTCTATGTCGACCCCGACTTTCGCGGTGAAGGAATTGGCGGGGAACTGCTTACACTCGGTGAAGAACGGTTGTTCGAACAGGGTGCTGATATCCTCGAACTCGACGTGTTCGAATCGAACGATGTGGCTGTGAGCTTCTATGACGATCGTGGTTATTCGGTGAGCAGATATCGGATGCGAAAGGGTGTCGAGAAGTGACTGGAGGCGGTGAGCGACGGGTCAATCGGGTCTTCACTCTTGTGTTCAATCGCATCAGATCACCGTGTTCCGGTACGGATGAAAAACGATATCCACACAAACCGTGACCACCAAGATGTAGATGTGCCAGGGGAGCTTGGGTGGTTCAAGCGCTCGATTTGTAATCGAGGGTCCGTGGGTTCGAATCCCACCCCTGGCTAGTTAGCTACATTTCAAATCCGTTACATCGAGGGGGGTATCTCGGTGTGAACCCAAATGATAAACCCATCCGCATTGACCTGTGAGGTCGCCATTCGAGTCTGCGAGAGCTCGACGAACCCGATGGTATACTCGCCCGGCCAAGGCGTGAGACCTCGGCTTGCGCTCAAGGCAATCACAAGCGACGACAGTAGGCGATACGCTGTCGGCAAGGGATTTGAGGGTCTTCGAAGCAATCGAGGGGAGTGGCAAGGAGGTAGGAGGAGGTAACACCCTCAGACTGGTGGAGGATGCCAAGCCCCCCAAATCATTCGTCGATAGACGAGCGATGATGGTTGTTGAACGAGGTACAGAACGATGGGGTGGAAATCAGGTCAGCTGGTCGATATACTCCCCGATCTCATGGGCGAATCGCTCAGTGATTCGGTGAGGTTTCTCCGATGACAACTCGACAGTAGCTGCGGCCGCAAGCACACCGATGAATCGGTCACCATATTCGATTGGGACTGCGTACGCATGGCGCAAACCAACGAATGACGCATTGGATGCACGGGGGAACTCGAAGCTCGAGGTGACGTTAAGGTTCTCGATGCTCTCTGATTCACCACTTGCCCAGACCCGACCGGGCAATCCCTCCCCTGGCCCGAACCTCACCACCCGGGTGATGGCGACGAACTCCTCGAATTTCTCGTCCATCCAGTGACACGTCAGGCACGATAGCTGATTCGTCTCATCTGGGATCCAGATCTCCGCGTACGACCAGTCTGCCTCCTCACAGAGTAGCTCGAGGCTCCTCTCAAACGCTGCCAATGACTCGATATGGCTGTCGAAGATGGCGGCTATTTCCCCGATTAACTCGTCGGCATCGTTCATGGTCGAGTACGTATCAGCCGTCCTCTCAACGGATAACCTTTTAATCGTTGTCGGGTGCCCGAACTGATTGGTGTTGGTGTTGATGGCATTTCCTGATGAAGTTTCACGTCACGGGAAGATACGACGATGACCGTGTCGCTGACGTTTCAGTCGAAGATAACCAGATACCGTGGTCTCGGCACTCAAGAATCATCACACACGATGGAGAACTCAGCAGTCTCGACATACGAGTGTTCGAATGAACGTGACAGATTGCGTGATCTTCCCACAAATCTGGATACCTATCACTCTTGATGATGCTTCAGGTTGACCTCTATCTCGCCGTCGAACGATACGCAGACCGCCTCGACGGGACGTTGATACTCATGTGAGTGGTGGCCGGAATTGGAGAGTCTGACGTGCTCGGTGAGGACACCGAGCTCGACCAGCCTGTTGATTTTCCGGTACGTGGTCGACAGCGGGATGTCGGTTGCCTTGGCGATCTCTGATGCGGTGTGTGGATCATCATCAATCACACGCAAAATCCTCCGTGTGTATTTGTCACTCAGGGACTCAAGGATGTCTTCTGACCCGACGTCGTCGATGGGGTGGCCCGACCTTGAGGAGTCCGTATCCTCGCCAGACACCTCTGTGAGGGAAAAGGGCACGTCCATGGCTGCCAAACCTCGTTGATAACACTTAATGGTAATCGACGTTCCCCACGAGTAAAAAATCGGATACATTTTTCCTGTAGGCGATTGTCTCCGTACGGCTCGGAATTCGTGCGAATCGCGTAACTCCACGACAGCACTCGGTTATCCCACTGCGCAGCGGTAACACATGTGCCGATTCATCACTAAATGGTGCATGGAGGGTTCGTTCAAGGTGGTGTCACGATCGCTCCGGAATGGACCGGATGAGCCACAACTCGGGTGAGAATACGACGTGGAGTCTGTATCTGCGTGCCTCGACCGATACAACCCTGTGGAGGAGCCAGCAACGCACTGAAGTGAGTCTCAGAAATTCCACAAAGAGAAGCAGTAGCCGTCAGGACGCTGCAACAGCCGGCGCCTGAATGGCTCAGATACTCGATATTATCTGTAATAAGTACCATGTGATTCGTCACACATCCTTGGCGTATCTGGTTCATTGACTGATGTCGGGATCCGGGAGGGGGTGCCACTCGATCACCCCACGCATTTCGAACACGTCGTCAAAAGACCCGCCGTGATGAGTTGGTGACCACGAGGATACTGCTGGTCGCCATCGCCACAGCAGCGATGAGTGGATTGAGCAACCCAGCGATGGCGACCGGGATGGCGACCGCATTATAGAAAAACGCCCACCCGATGTTCTGCTTGATACGTCGCCCGGTCCCACTCGAGAGTTCGAACACCGCTTCGATCGTACGGAGGTCATCGTTGACGATTGCCACATCGGCAGCATCAGCCGCGAGTGCGGTGCCACTGCCCAGTGCGATGCCGAGGTCAGCTGCTGCGAGCGCCGGTGCGTCATTGGTACCATCACCAACCATCACCGTGATACCCTGCCGTGTCAATCGCTCAACAGTCGCTGCCTTGCCCTCAGGCGGGACACCGGTGAACACCTCGGCCACCGTCGAGTGCTCCTCATACATCGCCGATGCGGCCGTGTCATCACCGGTCAGTACGACGATGTCGATACCTCGTGCGTAAAGCGCCTCGAAGGTCTCCTCCCAGCCAGCACGCTGCCTGTCACCCAGGGTGATCAGCCCCTCGGCATGGCCATCTTGACCCACCACCACGGGGAGTTGACCGGTGTCACGAGCATCTCGATATGCATCGATGATTGCCGCTTCGACGGACCACTCACGTCTGGCGAACAAACTGGGGTGACCGACCAAGAGGTCTCGATCACCGACCGTACCCTCGACCCCTCGGTCATGCCGTTCAAAGCGTGTGACCCCATCATCGAACGTGTCGGCTCCGAACGGCTCGTCGATCGCCATCTCAGCACCACCATCGGTTCGCTCGTGTATTACCTCACCCGTCATATCTGATGCCGCCGAGACGATGGCCTCTGCGATGGGATGTGAGACACGGCGTTCAAGTAACGCGACATCTCGTAACAGCTCAGCTGAAATGGTCGATTCGATGACTGTCATCGTCCCCTCGGTCAATGTCCCTGTCTTGTCGAACACGACCGTCTCAGCATCTCGGATACGCTCGAACACGGTGGGGTCGAAGACGACGATATCATGCAGCAAAGCATCGCGAAGCCCTGCAGCACGAGCCATCGGTGTTGCAAGCCCGAGGGCGCATGGACACGAGACGATGAGGAGGGTCAACCCGACCAACAACGCACCTGCAAGACCGACGCCGAGGCCGAGGTATACGACCGTCACGAGGATCGCAGCCACGAGCACCAGTGGGACGAAGATGGTGGCCAACGTGTTGGCCAACCCCTGAATACCTGAGGTCGTGCTCTGTAGGTTCCACACCAGTTCGGTGACGCGGTCGAGGCTGCTCACTGCACCCTCCTCGACCCGAGCGGTGATGCTCCCCTCGATGACGAGCGAGCCACCGACGAGCAGATCGTCTTCACCCTTTTCGACAGGTCGAGACTCACCTGTCATCACCGCCTCGTCAACGGTCGCGCTCCCGTCAAGGACAACCGCATCCACAGGTATCCGTTCACCAGCTCTGATCATGATATGCTCACCACCCTCGAGCTCGGAGATCGGGACCTCTTCGAGGTCGTCACCAGCGATGCGATGGGCCACATCCACCTGTACGCTGGTGAGATCAGTGAGCAGCTCCATCGACCGTTCCTTCAGTGAACGTTCATAATAGCCCCCGATAGTCACGACCATGATGACGGCTACTGTGACATCATAGTAGATATCCGTCCGACCGAGTGCGATGGCGAGTGTGCTGTAGAGGTAGGCGGAGACGGCAGCGATGGCGACCAACAGATCCATGTTCGGTGTGCGTGTGCGGATACCGATGTAGGCACCACGGAGGATGGGTTTTCCAGTGAACACGAGGAGGATCGTGGTCAACACACCGATGACGATGAAGAAGTAGCGCCCCCCACCGGTGGCAAGTGCTGACTCGAGGAACGTCGCCGTTCGCTCATCGTAAAAGAGACCGTCGAAATAGGTTGGATAGATGATGACGATATATTGCATCATGATAGCCATCCCGAGCAGGATACCGGCTGCCAGTCGACCGAATGCCCAATTATCCGCCTCGAGCTTGCGAAACGCATCGTCACGGGGATACGCGACGTATCCATGACCAGAGACTGCCTCCTTGATGGTGTCCACTGAGGTCACCGCAGGGTCATAGAAGACACGTGCGGTTTCTGTCACGTAACTGGCCTGTGCCTCGCTGACACCCTCGTTTGCCTTGGCGACCGCCTCGATGAACGCCTCACAGCTTGTGCAGTACATCCCGTCAACGCAGAGATAGCTGACCTCGTGTGAGTCCGGGACGGCCGTCACGTCACTGGCTCGGTCGGTCTGTTGTCGAATGTCCGCAATGTGTACATCCTCGATGTCGTCGAGTGCGTCTAACACCGACCGACAGCCGTGACAGCAAAACCGCCGACCCTCGTCATCGGTGATCTCGACACCGTCAGTCGGCAGGTCACAAAGTGCACAGCCCGTCTGGTCATCGCTGCGCGACATGCTCAGTGGCCTTCGTGACCGTTTGCCACATCGTGTGGAAGCTCGATGCCGTCCCAGAACGGTAACTCAGGGTGGGGAACGTGGATACCGAGGCTCATCAGACCATGCGCAAACAGGATGTATCCAAGGATGAGGAAGACTATCCCCAGCAGCTGGTGCAGCCGTTTTCGGTGGTGGACATTCACACGTTCGACTACCGTTCCGTAGCCGAACACCGCTGGGATGGTGCCTATCCCGAGGGTGAATAAGGCAATCCCACCGGCGATGGGAGAGCCCGTGGTGAATGCGTATAGGTACGCCGGATACAGGATTGGGCAGGGGAGCAAACCGTGAACAGCACCAAGCACAGCGATACCGGGACTGTTGGCGAGTCGATCGACCATCCCCATCAACCGCTGAGCGATCAGATGGGATCCTGGGAGATGCATGCCGACATCGAAGCGCCCGCTGAGATAGCGCAACCCGATGATAACGATAAGCAACCCAATCCCACCACCAAGCACGCCACGGATCATATCGGCACCGAAGGTGACCTGATCGACGGTGAGGATGAGGATCCCACCGAACGTCCCCATCACGACACCGATCAGCGTGTAACTCACGGTCCGACCGATGTTGAAGAGAGCGTGTTGTCGTACCTCGTATACGGTGAGGTGGTCGTGTCTGGCCCCTCTATGTGATACGGAGGTTCCACCGTCGGTCTTGGCAGGGTCGATCCTACTCGCGTAGACCGTGACCATCGGCCCACACATCCCTATACAGTGTGCCCCACCGAGGAGGCCGATCAGGAAGAACAACACGATGTCGATGCCGATGAGTTCGATTGTCATTACCTGTCTGTGTCTCTATTGCATGGTGGTTCGCAGTTGACTACCGAGATGGTTACGATACACAGCGACCGTGGCCAATGATACCCGCAGATCGCCTGACTGGGTTCGCATCGTCGTTCGCGACAGTATGAGTTGGCGTGATTTGCACGTATTGATTCACCCCATGCCTGATCGGTCTGAGCAACCGGTAGCCACCAACACGGTACGCCTTTGATGCGTCCTCACCAATCGACCGGTGATGCAAGGTATCGGACCGCCACTCGCCACACCCTTCGATGCATCGGGAGCGATTGATGAGGCGAAGCTTCGCGAGTTGGTCGACTGGGTTGAATCTCGAGGTGTTGATTTCATCGTACCGTGTGGATCGAACAGCGAAGCTGAGTTGATGACGACTGATGAGCGCTCGAGCGTGATCGAGATCGTTGCTGATACAGCCGAGGTGCCCGTACTCGCAGGTACCGGCCATCCAGGGTTACAGGAGACACTCGAGTCGGTCGATAATGCTGCTGATGCTGGGGCAGACGGTGTCTTGGTCGTCACCCCTTTTTATTACCACCACGAACAATCTGCCCTTGAACAGTACTTCACGACTGTGGCGGACGAGTCACCGCTTCCGGTGTACCTCTATTCCGTCCCTGCCTTCACCGGTGTACGACTCCTACCGGAGACAGTCGGCAGCCTGTCCACCCACCCAAACATCGTGGGGATGAAGGATTCACACGCCGATATCGGTGAGTTCATCCGGACACAGCAGGCGGTAGATGATCCCGCATTTCGGATGTTTATCGGTTCAGCGAACGTGCTCTCACAGGCACTCGAACTTGGAGCTGACGGGGGCATTCTCGCACTCGCTAACGTCGTCCCTGAGGTATGTTCGAAGATCTATCGTCGACATGAGGTACATCCAGAGCGCGCACGCCGTCTGAACAGCGAGTACGTACCGCTGAACACCGCGATCACAGCTCAGTTCGGTGTCCCCGGGTTGAAATACGCCATGGGAGCCCGTGGTGCACCGGCTGGGCACGTACGATCTCCCCATCTACCACCCGATGCCGCAGCTAAGACTGCACTCGATGAGATACTCGAGTCACTCGACGTGGACTGATCCGCTGCTCGTTGCGAAACTGAGTATTCGTATGGATGATCACCTGCTCAGGTGATCGAGAAGGTAGCTGCTGATGCCAGGAGCAAGACCGCTGCCACTGCCATGAGGACGACCCATGTCACTGCGCGTGGTTCATCGACGAGGTGCTGGTAGAAACCGGCGATCAATCCCGTCTTCACCGCCGCCGAGAGCATGATGCCGCCGACGGCTGCCCAGTAGTCGAGTAGCTCCATGAATACCACCTTCGAGACGGCGAGCAGAAGCAACGCGACGTAGATGGCGAAGTAGAACTTGATCGATGCCATGGTTAGCGCAGCCACCTCCGGGTCATGTCCGTGACGTGATGGTATTGGTGGGTCATTGATCGCTTCGTGTTGCTGTTGGTTGCTCGTGTCATAGGATGTAGAACAGTGGGAAGAGGAACACCCACGCGATGTCGACAAAGTGCCAGTACAGGCCGACGTTCTCGACAGGCTGTTCGTCATCGAGATACGCGCCATGGTACGCTCTGATGGCGAGATACCCGAGGGCGATCATCCCAATCAGGATGTGGATGGCGTGCAGGCCGGTCGTCACGTAGTACGTGGAGTGCTGGATGCTTGCATCGAGTGCCGGTCCCTCTGTACCGATGAGGGGGTCCCAGTCGAAGGTGAACAGCGCGATGGTCGCCTCAGGGAGCGTCTCAGCCTCGGGCAGGAGGTAATTCCACTCCCACGACTTGATGACGAGGAAGAGGGTCGCAAGCCCGAAGGTGGCGATAAGACTCGCCACCAGACCCTTTTGATTGCCCCGCTGTGCGTAGACCAGGGCGAGTATCACCGTGAAACTGCTGGTCAACAGGACGAACGTGTTGACCAGACCTGGTAATGCCTCGGGCGGAATCGTCTGCCACGCCTCCCATCCGTAGCCCCATCGGATGAAGATGTATGCACCGATGAACGCACCGAAGATGACGATGTCCGATGCGAGGAAGATCCACATGCCGAACTTGTTCTTATGGATCCCCTCGAATGGCCAGCGTGCACCCCAGTCGGGCATAGGTGCATAAAAGTCCTCTCGGGCGAAGCCAACTGCCGCCACGAGGGTGGCGAACAGGCCGACGATGAACAGCGTGTTGTAGACGATATGCTCACCCCACAACATCAGGCCGGCGAGTCCGATAAAGGTTGTCAGGCTGATGGTCAACGGCCAGATACTCGCGTGATCTGGGTGTCTGTCGTGATGATCTTCACCGTGGCCTCCATCGGTCAGACCCTCCGGTCGGTCGACGAACTCGAGGAAGCCCTTCTCGTAATTCGGGATACCCTCCCAGTTCTCTAGCGGTGGTGGTGAGTCGGTCGCCCACTCGGCCGTCCGGGAGTACTCCCATGGGTTCCCATCTGCGACCGGCCCGCGGTACCAGCTCTGGTAGAAGTTATAGAACATGATGAGGAACGACGCACCGAGGATGAACCCACCGATGGTCGCCATCTGATTGTATGCCTCAAAGCCAGTATGATAGGTGAACACCCGGCGCGGCATCTCCCAGCTCATGAACATCGCGAAGTACAGCAGGTTGAACCCGACGAAGTAGGCACCAAAGTGCATCTTCCCGAGGTACTCGTCGTACATCTTCCCGGTGATCTTTGGCCACCAGTAGTACAGCCCGCCGAAGAGTGCCGTACCGCCCGCGACCATCACGTAGTGGAAGTGAGCGACGACCCAGTACGTCCCACGGAACTCGTAGTCGAGGACGATCGCACCGAGGAAGACACCGGTGATCCCACCGATGATGAACAGGACGAGCGCACCGAAGTTGAACAGGAAGGGCGTCGTCCACCGGATACGGCCCTTGATCAGCGTGTAGATCATGGCGAAGACGATCAGGTCGAACGGGAGTGAGATACCGATCGTCATCGCCATCATGAGTGTCTTGATCTCGAGGTTGATCGTCGTCAGGAACATGTGGTGCATCCAGACGAGGAAACTCTGCAGCGTCACGAGGATCATCGCGAGAATGACCCACTTACGCCCGATCAACCGGCGGCCAGTGAACGTCTGGAAGGTCTCGAGCATGACGCCCAGTGCCGGGAAGAAGACGATGTACACCTCGGGGTGCCCGAAGAACCAGAACAGGTGCGCCCATAGCAACGAGCCACCCTCGACCTCGGTGAAGTAGACCGTATCCAGCACGTGGTCAGCACCGAGAATCAAGAGTGCCGCACCGAGCGCGGCGAACGCGATGAGCATCATCCACACGGTGAGTAGGATCGACCACGTGAACATCGGGAGGTTCCATAGCGAGAGGCCGTCTGCCTTCATCTGATGAATCGTCACGACGAAGTTGATCGTCGAGACGGTCACCGAGGCGACGAACATCAAGAGTGCACCCACCACCGTCGATGCTCCCGGGTTCGGCATGTACGTCGGCAGGTTCAACGGTGCGTACATCGTCCATCCCGCCTCGAGTGAGCCGCCCTGGAAGAACGATATCAAGAACAACAGCCCAGCGAACAGGTATAGCCAGTAACTCAGGGCGTTCAGCCGCGGGAATGCAAGGTCATCGGCTCCTATCTGCAAGGGGACGATGTAGTTGGCGAATCCGAACGCGAACGGTGAGAGGAAGAAGAACACCATCACCAGTCCGTGTGCGGTGACAGCCTGTCCGAATGCCGATCCGGACAGGATGAACTCTCCGGATGTCCAAAGTTGTAAACGGATCAATAGCGCGAGCGTCCCACCGAAGATCAGGAAGAACAGCGAGGTGAGTATGTAAAGGATACCGATATCCTTGTGATTCGTCGTGACGAGCCACCGCTTGATGGATGATTTCGGGGGAAGGCCGTGTTCGCTCATCTAGCGTTCCTCCAGATCGTCAGGCGGGTCCGGGAAGGATCCCGTCTCGGTGAACTCGTCATACATCTCTTCGAAGGTCTCCTCGGAGACGACGATTACGTCAGCCTCCATGAACGAGTGTCCCGCACCACACAGTTCGAAGCACTCAGCCAGGTAGATTCCCTGTTCATCTGCGATGAACCACGTGGTGGCCGTCTGGCCGGGGATAGAGTCGGCTTTGATGCGTAACTCTGTAACCCCGAAGGTATGCCAGACGTCCCGAGACGTCACCTCTAATGTGACCACGTGGTCCTCTGGGACCACAAGCGTGTTAGTCGATGTCTCACCGTTTTCGTAGATGAAGTCCCAGCCGAACGTATAACCCTCGACCTCGACGACCATGTTGTCCTCAAACTCCTCTGGGCCTTGTTCGGCGTAGATGAGCGCGCTATATGACCAGACGATCAGCGTGATCACGATGACCGCGCTGATCCCGAATGAGAGAAACAGTTTCTTCCCCCCGCCCTCGCCTCGAGGTAACTCACCGAGAACGGGTGGATCATCGAGCTCGGTCGTGCCCTTGCTCGCGCTATACTTCCACCCGTTGTACAACATGTACCCGATGACGACGATACCGACGGCGGTTCCGAGAGCAAGGAAGATGAAATAGATTTCCTCGAACACGGACGCCTGCGTCCGCCACTCGTCTCCGGGAGCATGGGAAAGCGGGACGACAAATTCCCCGACCTGAGCGAGTCGATCTGACGCCCATCTCATTGGAGTCACGTCAGAGGAAGCTCCCTGCCGTATCTACTTATTCATTACGAGACGGCTCCCTGCGTATGTACCACGATTGGCTCACTGTACGCCGGAATTTTTCACTGCTGTGGGTGCCAATCAAGGATACCCTACACATGTACCACCTTAATCAGCCAAGGAAGCCAGAGCCGGTATCTCCTCGAGACGCTCGTCGCCGAGCTGATTCCAGTCGATACCAGCTGGCCTTGACGGTCGCTCTCGTGTGCGAATTGTTCGTGCTGGGGTGACAATCCAATCGAGTGGGACATCGTGAGCATCGGTCGGTAAGGGCGATGGAATGACCTGCACCTCATGAACCGTCGTCACGATGGGGAGTTCGCGATCTATTCGGTCGTACTCGAGCAACATGGCAAACTCAAGGTCACTGTATCCCTCTCCCTTACCTATCCGACGGCCGGTCTCGTCGACCGCAACACTGCCAGCGACGATGGCATCGACCGCAGGTAGTTCGTTCACGGCATGGGGTTCACCGAACTCTTGCGCACCGCTGATGGTGGCTGCATCACCGGGGTGGTCGAGATGCCGCGGGTCGATACGAAGGAATGGCCGTTCGGTACCTAGCCGTGGGACCGCCATGACCACCTCCTTCCCAGCGCGCAGGGCACGCTCTCGGACGTATCGCTGGGGGGCATCAGGATTGCACTTGACCACCCTGGCATCATCCCACCACTCGAGCTCTGATACAGCCGAAGCAGCCTCTGCTGCCCCCTCGAAATTGGGTATACGACCGTGTGGAGGGAAGGGGAATCTGGCAAGACCCTCTGTCTCGAGCGTGTCCCACACCTCCTTACGGATTTGATCCTTCTCGTCGCTAGGTGTCATGGAGGCCACACGCACGAAATAGGCGTGATATCGCTGTTTTCCGGGCTGGTCATCCTCACATTCGTACGTTCGAGGCGAAGCGGGTAATACCACACGGCAGCTAAGCAGGGTCGATGATCATCCCCCGAGGTGCCGATGTCGTACTCGTCAGATACGGGGATATCTCGACGAAGAGCCCGAGCGTTCGGCGGATGATGGAGGACCGGCTCGTCAGCAATATCCGTGCAGGACTCGACCGTGCAGGTATCGATGCGAACATCGACCTCCAGTGGTCCAGACCGTTCATCGCCGTCGATGAGGGTCAGATTGCGAGAGCGACGGAGGTGGCGTCGGAGACGTTCGGTGTTGTCTCAGCGAGCCCCTCATTGTGCATCTCTCGCGACCGTGATGAGATCGTCTCGACGGTCGCCGAGGTGGCCTCAGAGACGTATGAACGAGGCACCTTCGCGGTTCGGGCACGACGGGCAGACAAGCGGCTTCCCTACACCAGTGGCGACCTCGAGCGTGAGGCGGGTTCGGCCGTCTTCGAGGCCGTTCAGGGACAGTTCGACCCCGAGGTCGACCTCGATGACCCGGACATCACGTTCCATATCGAGGTTCGCCGAGAACACGCCTATGTGTTCACGGATATCGTTGCCGGCGTCGGAGGGCTGCCCGTGGGGACGCAGGCACCGATGGTGGCGTTGATCAGCGGGGGTATCGACTCACCGGTCGCCGCGTATCGTATCATGCGCAGAGGCAGTCCGATCATTCCTGTCTATGTCGATCTTGGGACGTACGGTGGCGCAGATCACCAAGCACGCGCCCTCGAAGCGATCGCCAGACTGCACAGTTATGCGGGTGACCAGCGCGAACCGGCGTATATCGTCCCTGCTGGTGATATCATCGAGCGATTCGTCGCCGAGGTCGATGCCGGGCGGATGCTCCTCCTCCGTCGTTTCATGTTCATGATCGCCGAGCATATCGCCCGTGACGTGGGCGCAGTCGGTATCGTCACCGGGGAGGCACTGGGGCAGAAATCGAGTCAGACAGCGACCAACTTCGAGGTGACAGGTATGGCGACCGAGCTACCGATTCACCGGCCACTGCTGACGATGGACAAGGTCGAGATCACGGATATCGCCAGAGATATCGGCACCTTCCGGTCGTCAACTGTCCCTACAGGATGTCCCACGATCGCCCCTGATCGAGTGATGACGAAGGCGAGTGTTGCCGATATCGATCAGCTCGAACCGGATGATTTCGATCAGCTGACGGAGATGGTCGTTGAACGGGCGGAGGTACTCGAGCCCACCAACCTCAGCCCGTATGCGAAGCTCTCCCCCGGATAGGATGATACCGAGACTGGCCCAAGGTTGCTGCTCAGCCATTGGATAAGTTCAAGACGTTGTATCGTCTCGCAACAGGGAGCGTTCAGTATCGAGTTCGGTATGGATACCTGCCTCTCTGAGTCGTTCGGCTGCCTCACCGACACCGGTGGCTGATTCGATGAGTCGAACGGTCGTCGAGCGGTCGATCACCCGTTGGGTATCGAAGTAATAGGTCATCATACTCGAGGGGGTGATGGTGGCGACCCGGCGGCCATCTCGGATATTGAACCTCCCGAATGACCCACCTGCTGCCTCGACTGGGAGTCGACTTGCCTCGGTCTCAACCGATTCGAGCAATCCCTCTAGTTCGTCACGGACACGTGGTGTGATGCCCCAAGCACCGAGTAGTCCATCTCGCCTGGCCAACTCGCTGACCGCCTCGTTCAGTTCGTCTAGCGTCAATTCACCGTCACTTCCGTATCCGATGACACCGACGAGTGTCGTGACATCAAGTTCACGCAAGAGCAGCAAGCCAAACGCATCACTGATGGGACTGCGAATGCCTGATTCAGTTCCGATGGCGAGGACATCACCACCGGCGTCAATCCCAACAACGAGATCGATGTGATGCTCATCGAGCACGCCTGCGAGTGAATCGGCCAACGCGAACGGGCCATCGACCACATCGAGGATGAACACCGGTTCATCGACCGCCTCTGCGACGATCCCCTCGGGGAGCTGGGTGCCGTCGATAGTGCGCGCGTGTGGATGTACTCTTGCAACGTGTGCAGCGAGTGGGGTCACATCGAGTAACTCGGCCAGCGGCGTCGGACCAGGCTTGACATCTCTCGGGACCGGTTGCCAGGCGATACCTCCGAGGTACACTTCGACCCCGAGGGTTTGCAATAATCGACCCGTGGGGATGGTCCCGACGATATCCCCACCACCGCCGATACCGATGACGAGTGCGCGCTCATAGTCTGTGATGGCTTCGAGTGTACTCACCATCGGATACTCACAGGTTGTCACTCGAGACACGAGGTCGTCTAGCTTGTGGTTCGTCAGAAAAGGGTCGGCCGTCTCGCCGGCTATCGGGGTCGTACTACGTCAGCACACTCCGGACAGGCAGCGTACTGACTTGGTTGACCATCCTTTCGTTCGTACTCGATGAGGACGGTCGCTGGGGTGAGCGGTGTCTCACATCGAGGGCATTCTCCGATTGGAGGAGTGGTGCTAGCCATGGTTTGAACGGTTGGGGTTGGAATCGAGCGTGTTACCGTGGGTTTGGTAGGGTGCCGGTGAGCGGCATACACATCGAAGGTTGTCGAGGGGATATACCTCGGCCAGCCATGGTGAAAGTGAACGTGATGTGCTAATCTGAGGCCGTGATGTACCTGTCGAATATTGGCACGATCGCACGATATCAACGCAGTGGCAGCGTTAAACGTTCCCTCTCGAAAGCCTCGCTCACCGCCTTTCCACCTGATTTTCTCTGTTTGTGGTGGTGACCGTCAATCCCAACGTATCCATCCACACATACCTATCAAGTCAGTCGAGTCGTTCGCCTTGGTAGCTACCATCGTACGCACCAAGGTGATCCGCACTCGCCAGGACGAACTGGGCGATTCGTGCCTCTGATTCGATGCTGATCGGCGCACCGACGGTCATCATCCCCTCACCACGCCCCTCATAGCCGGTATCCCACACCGCCGTATAGATCGTCGAACCGTTGCGCAGCAACGATGAGCGAGGGAGGATGAACCCGATATGGTCCTCTGGAATGCGAAGTCGCTCGAGGTAACCGACGACGTAGGTACCAGGGTCGAGCTCGAATGTACCACTGGTCGCGTCGACCGACTCGCGATCCCCGATGGTCTTGTCCGAGCGCCCTATCCGGCCGTGTCCAACCGGTCGTTCGATGCTATCGACACGGATATCGACACCGTTTGGCTGCACCTGCTCTTGGGTCACAGGGTCGACATAGTCGCTGACGAACCCACCTGAACGGTACATATCGCATCACCCTGACTGGCACCTGAGTAAACCCTTCGGTACGAATGCCAATCTCGCCGGGTTTAAATTACTCACATGACCACCTAGACGTATGGGACTCACAGTCACAGAGAAGATACTTGATGACCACCTCGTCGACGGCGAACTCGTGCCGGGTGAGGAGATCGGGATCACGATCGATCAGGTGCTCACACAGGACACGACTGGCACCATGGTCTGGCTCCAGTTTGAGGCCATGGACCTCGATGAGGTCAAGACGGACCTTGCGGCACAGTACTGCGACCACCAGACATACCAGTTCGACTTTAAAAATACGGACGACCATCGGTTCCTCCGGAGTGCCGCAGGTACCTATGGTGCCTACTTCTCCCGACCGGGCAACGGTATCTGCCATCAGGTGCACAAAGAACGCTTTGCCAAGCCGGGGGCGACGCTGCTCGGCAGCGACTCGCACACACCCACACCAGGTGGGCTTGGCCAGCTTGCCATCGGCAGTGGTGGTATCGATGTCGCGGTCGCGATGGGTGGCGCTCCCTATTTCTTCGAGATGCCCGAGATCGTCAACGTCCACCTGACCGGTGAGCTCAGCCCGTGGGCAACGGCGAAGGATGTCATCCTCGAACTGCTGCGCCGACTGACCGTCAAGGGCGGTGTCGGCCGTATCTTCGAGTTCACCGGCCCGGGTGTATCGACACTGACCGTTCCCGAACGGACCACCATCACCAACATGGGGACCGAACTCGGGGCGACCTCGTCGATCTTCCCGACCGATGAGCTGACGAGGGACTACCTCGAGCGACTGGGTCGGGTTGACGATTACGTAGAGGTCACAGCAGACCCTGATGCAGAGTACGACGAGACGATCGAGGTGGATCTGTCATCGATTGAGCCGCTCGTCGCAGCCCCATCGATGCCGGACAATGTCGTACCCGTCCGCGAGGTCGCTGGTGAGGCGGTCGAGCAGGTGATCATCGGTTCGTGTACGAACGGTGCGTACGAGGATATCCTCGCTAGCGCAAAGATGCTCGAGGGTCGCCAGGTCGACCCGAGGACCGAGATGATCGTCGCCCCAGGTTCGAAACAGGCATCTGAGATGCTCGCCAGAGAGGGATGGACTGCGGAGATGATGGCAGCCGGGGTCAACTTCTCTGAGGCGACATGTGGAGCGTGTATCGGCGTCGGTCACGTCCCCGGCAGTGATTCAGTCTCGGTGCGCACGTTCAACAGAAACTTCGAGGGCCGCTCCGGGCTCGAGGATGATGCTGTCTATCTGTCAAGCCCCGAGGTGGCGACAGCTGCTGCGCTTGCTGGCGAACTCATCGATCCTCGTGATCTGGCGGAAACACTCGGCGATATGTCACCACCTGGGATGGAGATCCCCGAGACCTTTGATGGGTCGACCACCGATCTCATCACCCCTGAGAATGCCGTCGATGACCGACTCATCAAGGGTCCGAACATCGGCGACGTCCCACTCAAGGACGGACTTTCAGCGCACATCGAGGGCCCAGTACTGTTGAAGATGGGCGATAACATCACCACAGATCACATTATCCCGGCGAAGGGCGATGTGCTCATGTATCGCTCGAACATCCCAAAGCTCTCTGAGTACACACTCTCACGAGTCGATGAAAGCTTCGCGAGTCGAGCCTTGGAGGCAGACGGTGGCATCCTCCTCGCCGCAGAGAACTACGGTCAAGGGTCATCCCGTGAGCACGCGGCGATGTGCCCGATGTACCTCGGCATCGAGGCAGTCCTCGCTCAGAGTTTCGCGCGGATTCACCGTGCTAACCTGATCAATTTCGGTATCCTTCCCCTCGTCATCGATGCTGACACCTACGCACAGATCGACCAGGGTGATACCGTCTCGATCGTGGAGTCAGATATCAGTGGTGCGGTGCTGGCCGGTGCCGATACGTTCGATATCGCCATCAATGACGAGCTGGAGGCGTCCGCGACACTCGACGCCACCCATCGAGAGCGAGAACTCCTCGCGGCTGGTGGTAAGTTGCAACACGCCCGCAACCTCCAGGCAGCAGGTGGATCAGCGGCTGCTGGCGACTAGGCAACCGGCGCATCGATTCTTTGATAGGCCCGTCCGTGTGAGAGTGCCAATCAAATACCCTGGCTACGTATTGGTACCTCGGTGCCATCCCCATACATCAGACCGGTCGACCGGGCAGACCTCAAGGCGATAGCTGCACTTGAGCGACAGTGCTTCAGTGAGCCATGGCCTGCCAACGCGTTCGCTGAATTCAGCGATGCTGAAGGGTTCCTGGTGGCGATTGACCCTGTTGAGGGCATGACGAACACGCCCGGTCAACCACTCGATGGTCACCTTGCTGGTTATATCGTCACCACCCCAGCCGGCATGCATGACTCCGCTGCTCTGCATATTCGTAACCTGGCGGTCGATACACGATACCGGCGCCAAGGTGTCGCGAGTCGGTTGATACGTGCCTCGGTGAATCGGTATCCAGACGGGAAGTTCTCGAGTGTGCGTCTTGAGGTTCGACCGAGTAACTCGAGTGCGATAGCACTCTATCGTCACTGGGGATTTCGCGTGATTAAGCGCATCCCACAGTATTATGAGGATGGTGAGGCAGCCCTCGTGATGTCCCGGCCCATCGATGCAGCCATCGCTGGTCATCAGACCGGGTGAACACGGCCAACCGGGGGCGTTATTGTCGATGCCACGTGCGATTCAGGCATGGATGAGCAATGGCCGGTCATCGAAGCGGTCACCGAGTACGAGACCGGGTGGTATCGGGGTGGGTATGATCTGGTTGAACAGCCCGACGATACGATCAAACGGTACTACTGGGCATCTCTGCCAGCAGCTGTGGTGATTGTCGCCATTGACGGTGATGACGTGTTGTTTGTCGAGCAATACCGGCCCACGGTACGACAGCACCATCTCGAACTCCCTGCTGGTATCGTCGAGGATGGCGAAGACTACGTCGAGGCTGGACGACGTGAACTCCAGGAGGAGACAGGTTTCGAGGCTGACTCGCTCAGCCTTATCCAGACGTATCATGTCGCGACGGGGGTGTTGCGACATGAGCGGGGCATTGTCGTTGCGAGTGAGCTCACACCCGGAGTGAGCGATCGCGATCAGAACGAGTTTCTCACCGTCACACGAGTCCCTCGGGCTGAGGCGATCGATATCGCCCGGACAGAACCTGCGAATGATGCGAGCATTTCAGGTCTGTTACTCGCGGCTGCCGATGGGTATCTCTGACCCAGAGCGTTCGCTGTGATGATCGGTGCTTATGAGAATCTCCGACCGTCGTGTACGTAGCTGGCTCAGGAGACGTTAAATCCCTTATCCTTGAGAAAGTCCTCGATGCGATCGGTGTGATTCCCCTGGAGTTCGATGATACCCTCCTCAACAGTACCTCCACAGGCGAACTTTGACTTGAGTTCGGATGAGAGACTGTCTACATCGACATCCTGTGGGTCGAACCCCTCAAGGATCGTTACCTCCTTACCATATCGGCGCTCGTCGATGCGGATGTTGATCTGTTGTGACTCCCGAGCGACGTCTTCACAGACGCACAGCTCCTCGGGTAATCCACACGTCGAGCAGACTTCCGGCATTACAACATTACGGTAAGTCCAGTGGCTACTAAATCCTGTCGCCAACCTACGAGGCGGTGTTTGACCTCGATGGGAGCAATCGGCCGCCGAATACTACCGTATCGGCGACGATCTCGTTGGTGAGCTTGACGACCTCCTCGGCGCGTTGGCTGTCGATCTCGCCGGCGAACCTCGCTTGCTCACAGAGCTCGAACACCCGGTCGACCCGGGCATCGTCATGAGACATCGAATAGAGACGGTGATACTTGCGTTGTGTCTCGTGTGGTCTTCTCGGTCGGTATTTCGATGCCAACACCCACTCCACTCGCTCGAGTGAGCGATTGAAGTCATCGATCGAACCCGAGGCTCGACGATGCCACCGCAGGCGGAGTTGGCGTCGCATGCGGTCATGTGCGTTGACCCGGTGTGC
The DNA here is from genome assembly GCA_007118145.1 of Halobacteriales archaeon. Classification (GTDB taxonomy): domain Archaea; phylum Halobacteriota; class Halobacteria; order Halobacteriales; family SKSH01; genus SKSH01. The sequence goes on along the minus strand of SKSD01000015.1, from coordinate 28,520 downwards.
CCCGGCGATCAAGCCTGACAGGACAATCGCGAGTAACCCCAGCACGTCACGATCAGGGAGGCCCCAGACGCCCTCATCGTCATCTCCTGGTAGCTGGCCGCCCGTGTCTTGTGCACGGAACTCATCGAGATCTATCCCGAAGTCGTGCACGGCCCCTGGCTCGGGGATCGGGTCATCCGGGCCACCGATGAGTTGGTCGTCATCATCGAGACCGTTCTGATCGGTATCATTGATGGTATCGTTCTCATCGCCATCTCCGTTCAGGTCAGGTTCATAATCGAACGGGAGATCGGCTGATTCATCGGTATCCACGTTCTCGACGCCATCCTCACGTGCCTGCTCGAGAATATCTGTTCGCTCACCTGACCACTCAGCAGGTGGTGTCGGGTCGAACGTCATCCATCCCGCATCAGGGACGTATACCTCAACCCATGCGTGTGAGTTCATCCCTCTGACAACGTACCGGTCATCGTCGACCTGCTGGCCGTTCGCGTATCCCACCGCCATCCGGGCGGGTACATCAGCCGAGCGCAACATGGCGACCATCGCGGTGGCGAAATATGTACAGTATCCGGCATCCATCTCGAAGATAAACGCATCCGCGACATCACCCGATGGGCGGGACACGTTCCACGAATAGTCCTTCTCGTGTTGCAACCATGCCTCGATGATCTGCGCCTTCTCTACCGGTCCGTCAGCCCCTTCGGTGAGCTCGGCGGTCACGTCGTGGACTCGTGATGGCATGTCCTCTGGGAGTTGCGTGTAATGCTCGTAAAGTGCGGTCGGATAGTCACCGTCTTCGTCGATATCTGCAGGGTCAGGAAGGACACTGGCAACCCGATAGGTCGTCCCAGGTTCGAGTTGCTCATCGGCCACGAAGGAACCATGCTCGCTCACGGATATGTCACCCATGCCGGAGATAGATGTCGGCCGACTCGCCGCTGGCAGACGGTCGATCGGTGACTCGATACGGACGTCCTGAATCACTGTCTGGCCACTCTCAGGTCCGTCTTGCGGTCCAGTATAGGGCTCAAGATCGCCGGTGCGCACCCATCCCGATCCGGTGTATCTGTCGTAGATACCGGTGCGCCAGTAGACATCATCGCTGCTTTCGATGGTGTACCGTACCGTTGGGGAGAGGTCGACCTCACCTACAATCCGTAGTTCACTCCCGGAACCGACCACGTTCGATTCGATCGTGGAGTGATTACCCTCGGTATCGTCATCGATGAACGAGAGCGGCCCCATCGCCCCACCACCCGGGATGAACGGCACCAACAGAGCCGTGGTGGCCATGACTGCGATGATGATCACGAGCCACTCGACGTGTTTCACCGACGCACGTCGTGCTTCGAAGGCGCCAAAGCCGAGGGTCAGAACGATTCCCGTACTCCCAAAGAGTGTCCACCACCAGCCGAGGTCGCCAGAGAAGACGAACACGAGCATCATCCCACCTGCAACCATGCTGGCAAGCGCGTATCGCCGGCGAAAGCCCAGATACCATGCCAGGAAGATCGGGGCAGGTGCGAACGAACGTGCCCAGACATCGGTCTCACCGATGGTGAGTACCGACATCCCGGTCAGGATGGTGATGGTATCATCCAACGTGTGCGCGATGATCAGGTACGGTGTGGTCACGATCATCCTGAGATCACCACCGACAGCGAAGAAATACCACAGATAACTGATAAACACCAACCCGCTGAAGATGTACAGCGCGGTACGTAGCGGGAATCGCTTGGCGACCAGCCACGCGGCGATGATAGCCGCAGTCACACCGATCAACAGCCTCGTCGAACCCCCGAGGATCACCGTGATCTCATACAGCATCCTGACCGATGCCGCACTCACCATCGCGAGTCCGACCAGAGCGCCGACACGGTAGTAATCGACCTCGTCCTCGAGGGTGAACCACTCGAATCGGTCGACGGTGTTAGCGACTCCCATCAGTCAGCCACCCCCTGAGCAGGAACCTGTGCAAGTGCGGCCTCTTCCTCAGCTGCCGTGGATCGATCGCCACCCATGAGGGAAGCGAAGCTGAGCTGTTCGTCTCCGATCTCGATGGTGGCCGCACGCACGTCTGGGCCATTAGCGATCACGTGGACGTCACCATGTCGACTCGGCTTACCGGGTCCGAGGGTGGCGAGAGCGATCAGAATCCGGGTGAGATCATCGACGCCGGCTGTCGGTTCGATGCTACCATCGGCTGTCTCGAGTGAGACATTGATACCACGTCTGAGTAGGGCTGTGCTGAGACTCGCAAGGATATCAGCGAGCGCATCATCACCCTCATCCGATGACTCACCCGACAGTAACAACGTCCCTCGGTCGGTCTCACGGACGAACTCTTTGACGATGAAGTCGACATCAGGTCGTTTCGCACTCGTTTTCCAGTGGATATCACGGAGTGAGTCCTCTGGTCGGTACTCGCGAAGTCGATCGAACTCGTGGCGCTCTCGGTGTAATCTGATACCTGCCAATCTGGCAAGTCGTTCGAGCCCCTCTGAACCGATATCGTAGGTACGTGGGTAGACGAGCAGTTCGTCGATCGCGCGATACTCGAAGGTACGTTCTGCCAGGCCGAAGATATCGGTTACCGATACCGACATCGGCCCGACGTGATGTCGACCACGTTGACGGAGTGTCAGCTCATATATGTGTCCGCGATCGATATCGATCGCTGCCTCGTTCCCTTTTGCCATGAGGCCGTCGGATACCTGATCAGCGATTCGACCGAGATGGTCTGTCTCCGAGGTACTTTCGATCTCGACGGTGACCTGTTCACCGACCGTACCGTCCTCGGGAATATGCCGTTGCATCCCTGGCCGGTCGACACGCCGCACCTGCCACAGTGCGACAACGAGGGCGATGAATGCAGGGGCGAAGACGGCATTGAGCGACCTCGGACCGAACAGCAGTCCGAGGATGAATACCACGAGGATGGTACCCACCACGAACCATCCTCGTCGGGTCAGGGGGACGTTAGTATTGGTTACCATCGCTACGGTCCTTATGGGATGGGTACGTCGTCAAGCGCCTCCTTGACCAACTGTGTGCCATCGAGCTCACTGTCTTCGAGTGTGGGTCGTACGCGGTGGGCGAGGACATGCACAGCCTCATCCTTGACATCGTCGGGGATGACATAGTCGCGCCCGTTGATCGCCGCCCGTGCCTGTGAGGCTCTCAGTAAGGCGATGGTCCCGCGTGGGCTCGCACCGAGATCAGCACGCTTGCGCGTCCGTGTGGCAAGTTTGGTGGCATAGAGTCTGATCGGTTCCTCAATCGTGACGTTCGACACGGCGATCTGTGCGTCGCGTACCCCTTCGGTATCGATCACCGGCTCGAGTTCCTCGATCGGGTGATCGCCGACGACACGCTCGAGCAACTCAATCTCCTGTCGTTCGCTGGGGTAGCCCATCTTGACGGTCTTCATGAACCGGTCGAGTTCGGCGATCGGTAGTTCATAGGTGCGGTGTGGCTCGACGATATTTCGGGTAGCCATGACGGTGAACGGGTGTGGCAACTGGTGGGTGATGCCATCGATTGTGACCTGCTGTTCCTCCATCGCCTCCAGCATCGCGCTTTGTGTCTTCGGTGGTGCCCGGTTGATCTCGTCACCGAGGACGATGTTGGCGAAGATCGGACCGGGCTGGAACTCGAACGACTGTGTCTTCTGGTTGAACACATTGACGCCGGTGATATCTGAAGGCAGTAGGTCTGGGGTGAACTGGATACGTCGGAACGAACAATCGATCGATCCTGCCAATGCCTTCGACAGCATGGTCTTGCCGACACCGGGGACATCCTCGAGCATCACATGCCCACGAGCAAGGACGGCGATGAGGACATGCTCGACGGTATCTCTGTGGCCGACGAGGATGCCGCCGACGTTATCGATGACCTCCTCGGCAGTCGTGGCGACGGCCGTGATATCGTGAGTCAGGGGTTCATCGTCAGGTTGGTCGACGGTACCTCGCTGGGTGGTGTTATCTGACTCGTTCATGGGTCGGTGGGGGGATGTTTGTGAACTGCCAACGACGGGGACGGCCATGGCAGTGACTCACATATATATGTCAATAACCCCAGTGCTTGTAACACTGCCGTTTCTCAGGGTGACACCTCTTGACGAGGGAGTACCGGATGGTGCGTGACCACTGTCCAGGTCGGGCGAGAAAGCTCGGCTACCAGTCTTTACAATCTGAGCAGACGCCGCGTATCGCACCATCATTCCATCGCTCGCAGATTCTCATTCCACACCTGGGACAATCTGCTGGGGTAGCATCCCAGGTCAGCACGGTCTCGATCGGCCTCGGCCCGTCATCGCCACCAGAGGCACCACCGAACTCGTCGAGTGTCGCGTTCCGACTCACGTTTGACACCATCGACCGTCTTGGCAAAAAGCCTTTACGGCGACTCGACCGGTACGGTCAAGGTTCCCCGCTGGTGAGCATCAGTCATGGTCTCTCCGATTGAGGTATTCGTCGACCTCATCGACCACTTCACGACGGCGGCAAGCGTCGACCCGTTATCTGCCCTACTCATCTTGATGGGTGCGATACTTGTCGGTGTGGCTGTCGTCATCTTCGGTTGGTTGACGGTCGGTGGCATCATCGCCGCCATTGTCCCCAGGTGAGCTACGAATCATATCGCCACCCACGCAGTGCCTGACGAACGAAGTCGCTCTCAACAGCCCTGAATAGCCGATCACCACCATCGAGATCAGCAGGCAACCAATCCTCGACATACGCGACGGGTCGTCCCTCGTCTGATTCACCCGTCACCAGATTCGCCGCCGCCGCCAGTTCATCAACGATAGCCTCAACCGTCACGTGGAGGGTCCGTCCCTGACGGTCGGTGGCCCCTCGCCAATCTCTCGTTGCTGGGATGTTAGCCCATCCGATGGCCACCCCACGCTGGCCATAGCGAAACGGTCGACCAGATGTGTCTGAGATGATTACTGGCGGTCGGTTATTGAGGTGTGTGCTGATCCGTCTCGCACTCTCGATCGGATCTTCTGGGAGCAATAAGATATCTGACCCATCGCCAACATTCGTCCGGTCGATACCGGCGTTGACGCCGATATGCCCGAAGTGCGTCACGGTCAACAGGAACGGGTCTTCGATCAGGAGTTCGGTTGACTCCTCGAGCACTGCCTGTGCGAAACGAGGATCTTTCTCCTCGCCACTTCGCTCGCAAAGGCGTCTGGCGATGTCGTTGGCACGTTCGCTCGGTGTGAACTCCTCGAGTCGGCGAGACCGACCCTCGGCCTTGGAGACGATTGTACTCGCGATGACAACCACGTCGTCAGCACCAGGGGAATCCAACGAGTCAAGGATACTAGCGATGTCATCGCCAGCTTGAATCTCGGGAATCCCCTCGACAGTCCGGATACGCATACGATTGGGATTGGTCGATTGTGACGAAAAGCTCCTCGGGTTCGTCAGTTGGTTTTTACGTCGGTATCGAGGCGGCCAGCGTCGACCGATGCAATGACCATCGAGGCACGTTCTGCTGGTGAGATACCCGTTGCACTACCTGGGTTGATGAAGCGATGTGGTCCGATGCGCTCATCGGTCAGCTCGTGACTATGCCCGGCGATCAGGACGACAGGTTCAGTATATCCCTCGAGGAGTGATCGGATGCGCCCGGGATAGTCATTGAGTGATCCACTTCCGTGGGTGAGGACAAAGCTGCACTCCTCCACCGTTACCTCCACCATCTCGGGGAGGCCGAGGTCTGGGTCGGCGTTCCCCTCTACGGCGATCAACTCTGTTGAGAGTGCTCGGACACGTTCGCACGCATCGATTGAATCGAAATCACCAGCATGAAGGACGATGTCCGCATCGCTGATCTCTGTCTCGACCCAGTCTGGCAACTTGGCAGCCCGGGATGGGATATGGGTATCTGAGAGGATTGCGATCGTCTGCATGAGTTGGGTGACCATCGCACCGTGTATAGTTCATTCGCCGTGTCGCAAAGTCGAAACAGGTAGGCGAGCCGGTGCGTTTGTTCGGATATGACCGAGGCACAGGCAGCGGTCTTCATTCGCCATGGTGTGCGGATTATGCTCGTCTCCTCACCTGGCGAATCAAGCGCAACTGGGCATCGGTGGGGTGTACCATTGGTCGATATTGACGATGAGACGACCATCTCCGAGCATGTGCTCGACTGGCTGGAATCGATCGGAGGTGAGCCGGGTACGTTCATCCGTTCAGGTCAACCGATCGAAGTCACCCACAGACATACCTCACTTGTACGCACACCGATCCTCGTCGAGGTGGTATCGACTGATCTCGACGTGGCGGCATTTGGAACGGTCGAGTGGGTTCAGCCACCTGCGATACTGTCTCGAGAGACCACGCCTTCATTGTGGCGACTGTACGAGTCAGTCGCACCAACCGTCCGATCGATCAGTGCGGACACCACACACGGTTCGACCTACCTCTCACTCCGTGCACTCGAGGTGCTTCGCGACAGGGCGGCTGGATTGACCTCACACGGGGAAACTGGTGATGATGAGTTAGCAAGTCTCGCAAAGGAGCTTCGCTCAGCCCGACCGGATATGGTCGCCCTGAAGGTGCGCACCGCGTTAGCGACGAGGGAGGGCACTGCTGCTGAGACCGTCCTCGAGCGGTCGATGTCACTCGCCGACGAGGCTGAACATGCTGACCGACACGCCGCTCGCACAGTTGCGAACGAGGTGGGTCAGGTAGCGAACGTCTTCGTGTTCTCGAGATCGGAGACGGTCATGCACGCTCTCAGTACGATCGACCCTGACCGCATCATCACGACGGTCGCACATCCCGGTGAGGAGGGTATCGAGGTTGCGACCGAGCTCGCCGATCGATTCGATGTGATCCTTGGACCAGATGCCGCATTCGCCGAGTTACTCTCTGAGGCCGAGGTCGTCCTGCTCGGTGCCGATGGCGTCGATGCAAAAGGCCGTGTGACGAACAAGCTTGGGTCGTTCACACTGGCGACTGTGGCCAACGCCATGTCCATTCCTGTCTATGTCGTCACGGCCACGGCGAAACTCTGTGACGATACGCCCGGCCCAGTCGAACGCGTCCACCCGGGTTCGATCTACGACGGACGCGAGTCCATCGAGGTGTTCACCCCGAGGTTCGACCGGACACCTGCACACCTGATTAGCGGATATTGCACGGAGCGAGGTGTACTCGGTATCGGTGAGGTGCGACGTATCGCCGAGACACACCGTGCACTCGTGTCCTCATCCTGAGGGTTGTCGATATCGACGAAGTCCACGACGATGTGGTCACTGCTTGGGCGGTGAGACCATGAAACGACGGATGTGAAGCCCCGCTGCGAGAGCGGTGAGGATCATGAGCACGGCCGTCCAGAATTCACCGAGCCATCCCACCATCGAGACGTAGATGCCGATGGCGAAGAACCAGACGATAAGGACCAACACGAGTAACTGAAGAGGGTTTTGCTTGATACGCTCTTTGGGCGTATCTCCCTCAAGTCGGAACCAGTCAAGTCGGCCCATAGTCGAATAGAGGTGACAGTCCGATTAATACATGCTGACATCGGCCACCGATAGGCGTTATCATGGCGAAACTGCCTTTTTCACGCCTGCCATAACTCAGTGTGAGGGGGCGGCGATGACGAGAGTTACCCCCACCGAGCCCCTTGTGACGATAGAATCCAGGCGGATACGACCGTCGTGTCCGTCAGACCGAGCCGTCCCTCATTCTTCACGCTCGAAATCGAGCGCGACTGAGTTGATACAAAATCGCTTACCGGTTGGTTCCGGCCCGTCATCGAAGACGTGACCGAGATGTCCATCGCACTTGGCACAGACCACCTCGATTCGGTCCATTCCATGGCGACTGTCACGTCGATACTCGATGTTCTCTTCGATGGCATCGAAGAAGCTCGGCCATCCGTGGTCAGCCTCGAATTTCGTCTCTGATGGGAACAACTCAGCACCGCACCCCGCACACCGATACGTCCCATCGTCCCAGACATCGAGGTACTCACCACTGAACTTTGGTTCGGTACCACGCTCGCGTAGGATGTGGTACTCCTCTTCCGTGAGGATCTCTTTCCACTGTTCGGTCGACTCGCTGTCCATGTCTGGAGTTGGGTATGTGGCCCAACATCCATAAGGCCTGTGGCACCGGTAACTCGATACTTTCGGTACAGTTATTGACGGCGTGAGCGAACCTTCCGGTGAACCTATGAGCGACGACGAAGCTTCGACAGCGACCGCCGACCTCTCGAATATCGCCGACGTTATCCAGCAGGCTGGTATCTCGGGAGCCGGTGGTGCTGGCTTTCCAAGTTATGCGAAGTGGCAACGCATCGATGAGGTCGACCATCTCATGGTCAATCACCAGGAGAGCGAGCCGAACTACTACATCGACAAGTGGCTGGCTAAGGAGTACCCTGACACATTTGCCGACCTGTTCGACGCACTTCTCGGTGAGCTCATACAGACGGTCGTCATCGGTGCCAAGGAGAAAAATCGCGAGGAGTGGATGGGGCCACTCGAGGAGCTTGCGCCTGGGGTCATCTACCATCCTGATGATCTCCCCATCGATGCTGATGATGAGGATGGTGTTGTGTATGCCTACACCGCCGACACCTACCAACTCGGCATGGAGAGTGTCTTGCTGAACATGGTCGCCGACACGATCATCGGTCGCGACCTACCCATGGATCACGAGTTCATCGTCCAAAACACCGAGACGTTGTACAACATCCAACAGGCACTGGAGAACGGTCAACCTGTGACGACAAAATGGGTGCATGCTGGCGGTGACGTACCGAACCATCGGTTCCTCGAGGTGCCTGTGGGCACGCCGGCGGTCGACGTGCTCGAGGCTGCAGGCCTCGAGGGTGGTGAGATTCCAGACGATGCCATCCTCGCCGATGGTGGCCCTGGCTGGTGTTTCGAGTGCGACCTCGAGCCGGAGGACTTCGGCATCACGAAGCGTACCAATGCTTTGCTTGTCCTTGACCGAGATGTCGCAGATGACAACACCTTCGGCGATGGACGGATCAACGTACTCGAGGCTCGGGAGTGGACCTCACCCGATGACGAGCGAGAACCGACCGAGCGACTCGAGCCAGAGCAGGTATTCATCCCGTTGATCACCAACCCGGATTTCGAGGGGATCGTCACACCATCGGAACCGACCGTCTCGGCGGGTGACGAGGTGTCCGTTGGCGATGTCGTGGCCGAGCCCGCAGAGGGTATCAGCAACTATCACCACGCATCGATCGACGGCGTCGTCGCTGAGGTCACCGACGGTCACGTCATCATCGACCGGGCCTGAAGCCAACCGTAACGGCTTTTCCTACCGCGAGGCGCGTCTGAACTAGTATGGAGGTCGGGACCGGGTTGTTCACCTGTCAACGCAGACCAGACGACGAGCGGTCGTTCAGTGAGATCTACGACGAGATGCTCGCACTCGGGGGGAGCATCGAAGAGGCTGGGCTGGACAGCGCATGGGTCTCGGAGCACCACTTCGCAGAAGATGGCTATCTCTCTGGGACGATGCCGTCTCTGGGTGCGCTAGCCGCGGTCACGTCGTCTGTCTCTATTGGCACCTGTATCGCGCTTGCACCACTGTACGACCCGATCCGTATCGTTGAGGACGCGGCGACGGTCGATCTCATCTCCGATGGCCGGATGCACCTCGGGCTCTCGATCGGGTACCGCGATGAGGAGTTCGATGGATTCGGGCTGGACAAATCCACCCGTGTCGAGCGAACGATGGACGTGATCGAACTGGCTCGATCGGCATGGTCTGAGTCGAACGAATCACTCGAGTATCCGATCACCCCGCCACCAGCCGGTCGTGGCCCACCGATCTTGTTAGGTGGCTCAGCCAAGCCAGCGGTTCGACGTGCAGCAAGGCATGCAGACGGCTGGATCGCACCATCGTCGCTCGATCTCGATGCCATCACTGTCCGTGTCGAGGACATACACCGTGTCAGGGAGACCGAGGGAATCGAGCGGCCCTTCCAGGTGTACGTGCTCCGCCACGGTTTCATCGATGACGATGCTGACACAGCGTGGGCGGCGATGCGTGATGGGTACCTCTACCTCCAGCGCACATATGCGAGCTGGTACGCCGGTGAGCCGATCGACGAGCTAGCCCCCGATCGACGTGCTGAGTTGAGGGAACGTGCCATCATCGGCAACGCTGAGACGGTCGCGGACGATCTCGAACGGATCGAGGCGAGGCTCGGTGCAGACGTGCATGTCATCCTCCGTACCTATTACCCGGGTATCGGGACGGAGCGGATGCGTAGGTGTATCCACCGCCTCGGCGACGAGGTACTCCCACTTCTTGCCTGAGGTGGTTTCAGTCGTTCTTCGCCGGGTTTATCGCATCACCTTCTGAGGAACGGATGATGGGATTTCACACCTACCCGCTCGAACGTGCGGCTGCGCTTGACGACCCCGGGCGCTATCGGTACTGCTCTCGCGAGGAGCTCGCAGATGCCATCCTCGAGGGTCCTAAAGGGACCGTCCTCGATCTTGGGTGTGGGACGGGATTTTTCACCAACGATATCGCCAGGTTCGTTGACCGGATCATCGCCGTCGATATCCAACCGGAGATGCTCGAGCTATTACTGAAAAACTCACCACCCTCAAACGTGCATCCGGTCGCCTCATCAATCGATCACCTCCCCATCGCGAGTGGGTCTGTATCGGTGGCGTTCTCCACGATGACGTTCCACGAATATGCTACACCGGCTGCTCACGCTGAAGTAAAGCGGGTATTACAACCTGATGGTCTCTTGGTGGCCATCGATTGGACACGCGACGGGAGTGGCGAATCGGGACCTGCACTCGATGAGCGGTACAATGTCAAAATGGCGGTCGACCAGCTACAGACGGCTGGTTATCACATTGTCGAGACGGCTACACGACCGGAGACGTTCGTCGTGATAGCACGTGTCGCCTGAATCTCGTGGTCATCCTCACACCTGTGCGGTCACTCGAAGTCGGGAAGGTCGAGGCCCTCACCGAAGTCTGATACCTCGACATCGAGATATCGCTCTTTGAGCACATCACAGACCACCTGACCGAGCTCGGCGAGTCCGGCATTGATCGATGAGACCTGCTTCCAGGTGGATAGTTCGCGGTGATACTCGCGTTCCTTCCAATCTTCAGGTATGCCTGGCGCGTTGTATCCCACACGTGTGGCGAAATCATCCCAGAAGAAGTCGAACTGCTCGAAGAGACCGAGGTCGGTGGCGATAGCGAACTCCTGTGCGTCCATCTCTGTGTCGGCTGCCCACTCGCTGAACGCCTCTTCCCAGGCTCCATCCTCGAGACTGAGTTGAATCTGACCCCTGAGATACTGGTCATCATCGTTCGAGGTCGGTTCAGTGTCGACAATCCGCGGTGGTGAGGGTGGCTCGACCTCGAGTGTCATGTCACGACCAACGGGTGGACCTGAGGTGAATGCTACGATACCGCCGACCGGTCAGGTCAGTCGCCGGTCTCTGACAGGAGTGCTTCACGCCGGGATTGTCTCCGCTCGATGGCATCATCTCGCAGTTCGTGCTCCTCATCACTCTCACAGGAAACGTCGGGTACGGGTGTGGGACGACCCTCGCCATCGATCGCGACGAAGGTGAAGAATGAACTGGTCGTCTCTCGTCTATCGTCACCGACCTCAGGTGCCTCCGCATGCACGTCGACGACGACCTCGAGGCTCGTACGCCCCGTCTCATAGACGTATCCCTCGAGGACGACGATCTCACCTTGTTCGATGGGTGTGATGAACTCGACGTGATCCATCGCCGCGGTCACACACTGCCTGTTGGCGAAACGCATGGCTGCGATCGCACCGCAGATGTCCATCCAGTGCAAGACGGCTCCCCCCAGCGCCCGCCCGAAGTTGTTCGTGTCGTTGGGGAGTAACACCTCCGTCATCTCGGTGTACGAGTCTCGGAGTCGGGTGGATTCCACCATGGACACCTCTGCGCTTTGACGCGCCAAGAAACGGTCGGTCGCATCGCCCGACTTAAATGCGGCGACCGCCGAGTCATCGCTGACGATGTCTGGCAGGGAGGAGCGTGGCTCGATTACGATCGTCGGGACTGCACACGTCTCGGCACACAGCGTCGAGGAGGTGAGGACGACCATCGATGAGGTCGATCCCGATATCGTGGCCGTAGAACTCGACGAGGGTCGCTACCGACAACTCAGAGGCGACACACCCGACGACCTCGACCCACGCGATCTCCTCAAGGGTGGCACGGTGGCCCAATTACTCACCTACTGGATGCTCTCGTACATCCAGGCACGACTCGGGGAGCGCTTCGATATCACCCCAGGTGCGGATATGAAGGCTGCCATCGAGGAAGCCGAGGCACGCACCCTCCCAGTCGCGCTGGTCGACCGCGACATCCAGGTCACCATCCAGCGGTTCTGGCACAAGATGCGATTTTTCGAGAAGTTACGGTTCGTCGGTGGACTCCTGCTCGGGATAGTCGGCTTCACCAGGGGCGGTGCTTCTGTGGATGAATTGGAGTTCCTCGAGGAGGATGGTCGACTCACCGATATCGACGTGGTGACTGCCTTACTCGAAGAGTTCAGACGCTTCAGCCCTGGCGGCGCGCAGGCGTTGATTGACGAGCGGGATGCCTATATTGCACATCACCTGCTCACACTCCAGTCACAGGGGAAGGACGTCGTGGCCGTCGTCGGCAAGGGGCACGAGCGTGGTATCAGGTCGTATCTCGAGTCACCTGCGACCCTGCCATCGGTCGAAAGTCTCGTCACCGTACCTCGCCGTCGATTCTCGATCGTCCGCATCGGGGCGTACCTCGTCTCGATCGCGGTCATCGGTTTCTTCTTCCTGCTCGTCATGGCCGGTGCAGATGACACCTTCTTGTTGCGACTCTTCATCGCGTGGTTCCTCTTCAACGGTATCTTCGCGTTCACTCTCGCCAAGCTCGCAGGTGCAAAATGGACGAGTGCTGGTGTCGGTGGTGGCGTCGCATGGCTGACGAGTATCAACCCATTGCTAGCACCTGGGTGGTTCGCCGGCTATGTCGAGTTACGAACACGACCCGTGAACGTGGCGGATATCAAGACGTTGAACGAGTTGCTCGCTGATGAGACCAAAGGGCCGAGAGAGCTCCTTCATGAGCTCAACCAGGTGCCACTGTTCCGGTTGATCGCCGTGGTGGCCATGACCAATATCGGCAGCATGATCGCCACCTTCCTCTTTCCCTTCGTCGTGCTCCCGTGGCTCGCACCCGAGGTGGGCGGGATCAGCGGGCTCGGCTCGATGCTGATCGAAGGAGCCAGGAATAGTCTCGAGATGGTCAGGGGGGTACTCACCTGATCTCGTTCGACCGGACCGAGCTTCGCGATCTTGCCATCGCATGGATCGCCCTCGGCTTCGCCTTCACGATGTTCATCGGCAGACCCGCCATCCTTGAGCGACCAGTCAACGCGATTGTGCTCTTTGCGATATGCATGCTGACAGCGGGTGTGGGATTCCTCCTCCATGAACTCGCACATAAGTACGTCGCCCTCAGGTATGGTCGACCCGCTGTGTTTCGTGCTGATTACAGCCTTCTCTTCCTGACCGTGATGAGTGGTATCATTGGTTTTCTCTTCGCCGCACCAGGTGCGGTCCATCACCGTGGTCCACCGGACAAGCGGATCCACGGGTTGGTCGCTCTTGCCGGTCCGGTGACCAACCTCGGATTACTCGGTGTGTTTGGGATGTTACTTTTCGCCCCGATCGGAGCAGTGCAGACGATCGGTCTCTTCGGTGTCTGGATCAACGCACTCTTGGCTGCGTTCAATATGTTACCCCTCGGCCCACTCGATGGTCGAACCGTCTGGGCGTGGCACCGTGGTGTGTTCCTCATCGTGTTCATCCCGAGCGCGATTATCGCCGTAATCGTGCTTTTCGGCGTTGGCATCCCGCTCTGATCGGCCGAATCATCCCTGTCAGCTCACACATCGAAGACGACGTATGCCCGCCATCCATCATCAGTCTGCTCGAGGGCCATCTCAGCGTAGGTGACAGCCTTCACCTCGCGAGCTGAGATCTCAGAGAGCGGGATACCTCGTGCCGATGCGTTGACCGTCCACACCTCTGCTTCGCCGGCCACCTCTGCTTCGTTATCGACGGGCAGCACATCACGTACGTCGCGTTCGAAGATGAGCCGATCGAGATAGTCGAACAAGAGCGCCTCTTGTGACTCTGCTGTCACCTCGAGATCGAAACGTTCACCGATGTCTGCTGGCGGGTTTTCGTACATACAGGCAGCCATCCCGTCAGCCACCGACGCGAAGACATCACCGATGGTGTCACCCCATGCCTCAACTGCCACGTCGGCCGTATGCTCGCGTAACTCGAACGCCATCGTGCGTAGGTACTGCGCAGACAGACAACAAATACTGACCGGAGATGGGAGGGTAACTTATTAAGGATATCTCCCTTATATCTCGCCAGTGAGCGTACCGGTCGAGCTCAGGGTGATCGATCGCGGTGATGACGCCTTTCTATCACAAGCGTGGCGTCTCAAAGAGCGCATCCGTATGAAAGAGGGTGTGTTGAAACAACGGCGAGGATTTTTCACCCGAGCCTACCGTCGTGCTCGGGTACATCTGCTCCTCGGTGAGGATGAGTCATTGATCGGATTCGCAGCCACCCGACCGGACGGTTATCTACTCTTTCTGGCGGTTGATCCGGAATATCGCGGTCTGGGATTTGGGAGACGATTGGTCGCGGCTGTCGCTGAGGAGTACGATTCGATCACCTGTCATGCCCGTCGATCAAATGAGCAAGCTCTGGCGTTTTACACAGGAATAGGTTTCGAGGTGACCAAGCGCATCAACAACTACTACGAGGACGGTGGGGATGCATACTACCTCAGGCTAGGTGACCCACCGAGTCTTTCAGACCGGTTGCGAAAATACGTCGGATCGTGAGCCACTTCTCCGGCAGACCTTTATGAGCCTTGGTCGTTCGGTTACATGCCGTGAACAGTCGGACGAGGTCCTACCTCAGGGGACGCTTTCGAGATTACTACCGTCGGTGCCAACCCCGCGAGACGGTCGCACCAGATGCCCCTATCCTCCCACCACAGGCGACCTCTCGCGAGTGGGCATACATCCCCTTCACCTCGGGCTCACGGTCGGTGATGATTCGCCACCAGACGCTCGTCGAGGGTGATAGTCTGGGCGAGTTCCTCACGAGAGAACAGCCACGACATGTCTATCATTCGACGGCATATTACGACGAACCAGGTGCAGATGTGATGGGTGCAAAGGGGTGGCGCGGTGCGGACCTTGTCTTCGATCTCGATGCCGATCACCTCCCTGGTGTCGATCCCGATGTGGACAGCTATGCAGCGATGCTCACCGCATGTAAGCAAGAGACACTCGACCTTCTCGGGATGCTCGAACACGAGTTCGCCTTCGAGGACATCTCGATTGTCTTCTCAGGAAACCGTGGGTATCACGTACACATACGCGATAGCGGTGTGGACGCACTCACCCGTGAAGCACGACGCGAACTTGTCGAGTATATCCGTGGCGAGGGCCTCGTGTTCGACGCGTTTGTCTCGACCGAGACGATCCACGGGCGTGGGGGCTTGGCCGAGCGACGTCGTCTCCATACCGCTGGTGGCTGGGGGCAACGAGTCCATCAGGAGTTGCTTGAATACCTCACCCCCCTCAGGGACAAGCCAAGCGATGAGGTCATCGAGCGACTCGGTTCGTTCGACGGTATCGGAGCCACACGGGCGGCATCGGTCGCACGGGTGGTGGAGAACCGATGGGACGCGGTCGAGGCAGGCGAGATCGATCTCCACCCTGACTTCGTCCGTTTCGTCCGTATCTTTGCTGAGCATAAGGTGGCAGGGTCTGGTCCGGCAATCGACGAACCGGTGACGACCGATATCCACCGACTCATACGACTCCCAGGTAGCCTGCATGGTGCCTCGGGTCTTGTCGTACAGCCCGTCGAGCGTGATGAGCTCGAAACGTTCGACCCGCTTGACGATGCACTGGCCCCGACGTTCACCACCGCCGAGATCACGATCGACGTACGGGAACCGACAGCGGTGACACTCGGTGGTGACGCGTTCGATCTCCCCCGTGGTGAGGTGGTCGTCCCGGAGTTCGTGGGCATCTATCTCATGGCTCGCGGTCGAGCGGAGAAGGTGAGAGAATGAACCTCGATGAACTCAGATCCGTTCGGGATGACGAACGCGAGACCGGTTCGATCCAGCCGTTACGTCCATCGTTCTATGCAGAGGCACGCACCTTCATCGAGCGACTGCGCAGTGAACGTGACGCACTCGCAGAGGAGAGTGAGTCACCGTTTTCCGATCCCGAGGTGGCACGGCTCTCCGATCGGTTGGAGTCAGCGACCGGCGTGTTGCAGGCTATCTACGAGAATCGTGTGGGGAAGCTGCTGACACACGCTGCCACCGCCGCGTTGAGTGGTGACGCTGAACGTCCAGACCTGACCACCGAGGAGGAGGTGCTCTATGAGACGCTCGTCGAGGCGATCCGTCAGACCGAGGCGGCTGCGTTGCACGGGGATGGACAGGATGTCTCCGTTGAGGAGGTTCTCGACGAGACGCCTGATACAGCAGAGGACTCATCACCTTCTCCACAGCCAGAAGCAGAGACATCCGAGACATCGGAGGAGATCGAACGCCTGACCGTGCGTATCACGGCTGAGGTCGGGACGATCTTCGGCATCGATGAGCGTGAGTATGAACTGCAACGTGGTGACGTGGTCTCACTTCCGAAGGAGAACGCCCAGGCATTGATCGAGCGTGAGGCCGCCGAGGGGCTCGAGGGATGAAGCCAACCGTGTACAGTCAGACCGTACCTATCAGTGGAAGGTACGCTGGATACCCTCTGCCCGCTCGTCGGTCTCCTCGGGTAACGTCGTGAAACGTTCCTCGATCCGTTCGTAGGCACGCTTTAACTCCTCGGTATAGGTCGGGCTGACCGCATCGAGGGCATCCTCGAAGTGTTGCATACTGATCCGTGCATTTTTCACACTCTCGGGGATGTCACCCTTGTCGACCGTGTTGATCAACTCACGACTGGCTGCCATCGCTGCCTCACGACAGACAGCCTCGATATCAGCACCGACATAACCCTCGGTCTGTTCGGCGAGTTCATCGATATCGACATCCTCCGCGAGTGGCTTGTCCCTGGTGTGTACCTCGAAGATGGCACGTCGAGCCTGTTCGTCAGGTGCGGGCACGTTGATATGGCGGTCGAGACGACCGGGTCGCAACAAGGCGGCATCGATGAGATCCGGTCGATTTGTCGTCGCGATGACGACGACGTCCTCTAGTTCCTCGAGGCCGTCGAGCTCGGTGAGTAACTGCGAAACGACACGCTCGGTGACTTGCGAGTCGGAGACTCCACGGCCGCGTTCTGTGGCGATTGAGTCGATCTCATCGAAGAAGATTACCGAGGGTGCGTTCTCACGTGCCTTGCTGAATATCTCCCGCACGCCACGTTCGGATTCACCCACGAACTTGTTGATCAGCTCAGGGCCCTTGATCGGGATGAAGTTGCTCTCTGCCTCACTGGCAACTGCCTTCGCGAGCAGCGTCTTACCCGTACCTGGTGGGCCATAGAGCAACACACCCTTCGCAGCCTGGAGGTCCATGAACTCGAAGACCTCTGGGTACATCAGCGGCCACTGGATGGTCTCGCGAAGGCGTTCCTTCGTGTCCTCAAGGCCACCGACATCCTCCCAGGTGACATCGGGTACCTCCGCGAACACCTCACGCATCGCTGAGGGTTCGACACCCTTGAGCGCCTCCTTGAAGTCATCGCGTGTGATGCGCAGGCTCTCGATCACCTCCGCATCGATCTCCTCTGCCTCGAGATCGATCTCGGGTCGGATACGCCGCAGTGCATTCATCGCTGCCTCCTTTGTGAGACTCTCGACATCGGCACCGACGAACCCATGGGTGCTCTCTGCGAGACGCTCGAGTTCGACATCCTCCGCGAGTGGCATGCCTCTGGTGTGCACCTGTAGGATCTCGAGACGACCATCCCGGTCCGGGACGCCAACCTCGATCTCGCGGTCGAAGCGACCACCACGTCGAAGGGCAGGATCGATCGCATCTGGGCGGTTGGTGGCACCGATGACGATGACGTTCCCGCGCTCCTCGAGGCCGTCCATCAGCGAGAGTAGCTGGGCGACGACACGGCGTTCGACATCACCGGTCACCTCCTCACGCTTTGGTGCGATCGAGTCGATCTCATCGATGAAGACGATCGCCGGTGCGTTTTGCTCTGCCTCCTCGAAGATATCGCGCAGTTGCTCCTCGCTCTCACCGTAGTACTTCGACATGATCTCCGGCCCAGAGATGGTCGTGAAGAACGCATCGATCTCGTTGGCAATCGCCTTGGCCATGAGCGTCTTGCCGGTGCCAGGAGGTCCATAGAGCAATACGCCCTTGGGTGGTTCAATACCAAGCTGTCTGAACAACTCGGGGTGTCGCATCGGTAGCTCGATCATCTCGCGTATATGCTCGAGCTCCTGGTCGAGCCCACCGATATCCTCGTACGTGACCGACGGTGTGGCACGTTCGACCTCTGCCTCGGAGGCGATCTGTTCAGCTGTGCGTTCACTGACGACGAACTCGGTGGTCTCGGTGACGACGACCGTGTCATCCGGTTCGCAGTCTGCGATTTTCAGTGGTACTGCACGAGAACCGGTCATACCACCGAAGCCGAAAGGGATGGCGACGGTCTGTCCCTTCGTCACCGCCCGACCACTGAGCCTATCCCTGATAAGCGGTCCGATATCACCGCTGATCCGTAGGTTCTGTGGGAGTGCGACCGTGACCTGTGTGGCCGGACTGACATCAGCCGCCTCGACGTTCACTCGGTCGTCGATGTTCACCCCGACGGTCTGTCGCAGGTTACCATCGATACGGATGATACCCCGTCCGGTATCCTCGGGGTATCCTGGCCAGACTCGTGCGACAGCTCGGTCACCGCCAGGTCCCTCGATGACGATGTAATCGCCGCTTCCGATACCCATCCGTTCGATCGCCTCGCGGTCGATTGCAGCCAATCCTCTGCCAGCGTCCTTCTGATTCAGTGATTTAACCTGTAGTTTCATTGTATGTCCTTCACCGTCCAAGGTAGTCTGAGTTTTGGTTCGATGCGTCACACATCACCGCTCCCGGCGTTTGTCGGCATCGATATCGTGATAACACTAACCTCAGGTAATCTTCTCATACTTAAATACGTTTCCTCCCATCTGCTCGTCTCCTGGAGAACAGATATTCGGTCTCTCACACATCGTATCGGGTCACCAAGGTGATTGACATCTTCTACGACCTGACGTGCGCTGTTGTCGACGTGACACATCTATAAAGGTCATCGATGAGCATGTCGACCATGGAGTATATCGACCATCATGGTCGTGAGACAGCCTACCGATACGCAGCCCGTGGCGGACGCGATACGACGTGTGTCTTCGTCCATGGTAGCGGTGCAGACCACCGCGTCTGGAAGTCACAGGATCGCCTGGCCAGAGACATGGCGATCGCAGCCATCGACCTCAGTGGTCACGGTGACTCCGATGATATCGCCACACCACCAGGTAGTGAGACACTCGACCGCTATGCTGAGGATGTTCAAGCGGTGTTCGAGGCCGTCGATGGTGACGTACTGGTCGGAAACTCTCTGGGGGGTGCCGTTTCGATGTGGGTCGCCCTTGAGTACGAGTGTGATCTCACGGGCATGTGCCTGGTCGGCACCGGTGCCAAGCTTGCAGTCCATGAGCGCATCCGGAGGATGCTCAGTGAAGACTTCGACACGGCGGTCGAAACTCTCCACCGCCCTGGTTGGCTGCTCAAAGAGCCAGAATCGCCCCTCGGGGAGGCATCACGGCAGGCGATGTACGAGGTAGGCCGTCGCATCACCGAACGTGATTTTCTCACCTGTCACAAGTTCGATATCCGCGACCGACTCGATGAGATCGAGGTAGAGACGCTTACCATCGGCGGGATGGATGACCGACTCACCCCACCATGGTATCACGAGTTCCTCGATGAGCAGATCCCACAGTCACGTCTCGTGCTCGTCGATGATGCCGCCCATTTGCTCATGCTCGAAGAGCCTGAGACGTTCAATGAGCATCTCGCTGCCTTCGTCGATGAACTCAGCTAATCGTCGAACAGGTCACTCTCCTCATAAGAATGATCCGGACCTGGGAACTGCCCCTGGACGACAGCATCCCGATAATCCTCGATGGCCGAGGATATCTCCCCACGCGCATCTCCGAACTGCTGTGAGAACGGTGGTGACCACTCGGTGAGCCCGATGACATCAGTGATGACGAGCACCTGGCCATCGCAAGCCGGTCCGGCTCCGATACCGATTGTCGGGATATCGAGTGTGTCGGTGATACGTTCAGCGAGGTTCGATGGAACGTGTTCCAGCACCAACGAGAACGCCCCCGCCTCCTCGTGTGCCCGGGCCAGTTCGAGGATACGCTCTGCAGCCTTCGACTCGGTACCTTGCCTGCTGTATCCACCAAGCTGGTTGACGTGCTGTGGGGTCAGTCCGAGGTGTGCCATGACGGGGATACCCAGGTTGACAAGCGACTCAGTGAGGCCGACGGTGTGTGGCCCGGACTCGAGTTTGATGGCAGATGCATCAGCGTGTTTCAACATCCGGCCACAGTGCTCGATGCTCTGACCACGGTCGAGACCATAGCTGAGAAATGGCATGTCAGCGACGACAAGTGCGTCCTCTGTTGCCCGTGTGACAGCTGAGGTATGACTCTCGATATCATCGAGTGTCACCGGTAGGGTCGAATCGTAGCCCAGCATGGTGTTCCCGACACTATCTCCGACGAGGATGATGTCGATACCGGCATCGTCGACGAGCGCCGCAGTCGGTGCATCGTATGCGGTGAGCATCGTGATGGGACGCTCCTTATCCCATGCCATGATATCTGCGACCGTTACACCCATATGCAGAAGTTCCCGTGCTGACCGATAATGCTGGTGATTCCTCGGCACGTTTTTAATCGCGCACCTGATTCCCTCCTCCATGTACTATATCGAGGAGCTGCTCGCGATCGTGCTCGCAGTTCTCCTCGGACTGGCTTTGCTCTTCTTTCCCACGACCATCTACCGCCTGCAGTCTTTCTTATATTTCGCCGACACAGGAAGACATGGAAGGTATGGAGAAGCCCCCGAGCCAACACCTCGGGTGAAGCAGCTCATCCGGGGGATAGGTATCGTGCTGATCGGCTTCGCCATGGTCTTGATCGCACAGCCGTGGCTATGACCTCGACGGCGAGGCTGCGACGATGACCAGGTCGGTCGATTACGGGTGGGTCCTTGAGGTCACGTTCGTATTGACGGTGGTGATTGGAGCCCCCCTGATCGCAATCGGAAGCCTCCTCATCGAGTTGCCTACCTGGACTGCACGGGTCACGTATGCCACCATGGTGGCCGCAGCCGTGTGGCTCCTCACGGCGATGCTGGTATATGCCTATGCCCGCTGGGTACTCAAGCCCGACCGAGAAGGTGCCGAGCGATGATGGTCTTTTGAATCTGTGTGGTTCCCTCGTAGATGGTCGTCACCTTCGCATCTCGATAGAGACGCTCGACGTCCGTCGGTGAGACATATCCGGTCCCCCCATGGATCTGCACCGCCTCGTTGGCTATCTCCACGGCTGCCTCCGTCGCGAAGTATTTCGCCATACTCGCATGCTTGGCGACGGGAAGCCCTTCATCATCACGGCGTGCTGCCTCATAGGTGAGCAACTTGCTTGCCGTCAATTTCGTCTCCATATCAGCCAGCTTGTGCTGGATGGTCTGAAACTCCGCTATCGGTTGGTCGAACTGTTCGCGGTCTTGGGCGTATGTGACCGAGTCATCACGTGCACATCGTGCTAATCCCACTGACTGTGCCGCGATACCGATTCGACCACCGTTGAGTATCTCGAAGGCCGCCTTCAGCCCACGACCCACCTCGGTGAGTCGGTATCGTTCGGGTATGACGACATCATCGAACGTGAGTTGACAGGTATCACTCGCACGAAGCCCGAGTTTGTCCTCCTTACGCTCGACTGTGACGCCATCGAGATCGGCGGGGACCATGAACTGCGTGACGGAATCCGGGTCGCCTCTGTCGGTCCGGGCGAACAATATGATCACACCACATCGCTCACCGTTGGTGATCCACTGTTTCGTCCCGTTGATCACGTATCCGTCTTCGGTCGGTTCGGCAGTGGTCGTCATCGCCCGAGGGTTCGACCCCGCGTGGGGTTCTGAGAGAGCGAATGCACCGATCGGCCGGCCTGCAGCCATCTCGGGCAACCACTCCTCCTTGAGCTCGTCGTCACCGAACCGTGCGATACACGCGGTCGCCATCGTATGTACCCCGAGGGCAGTCCCCACAGCGAGCATCCCGTAGGCGATCTCCTCGAAGATGACACAGTACGTCCGACGGTCGACATCGAGACCGCCGTACTCGAGTGGGACTGATATCCCCGTCACATCGAGTTCGACGAGTCGGTCCCAGATATCCTCGGGGAAGCGCTGCTCCTGATCGCACTCCTGTGCCCGTGGCCGGATCTCCTCGACCGCGATCTCGTGGAGCACATCTCGCATCGCCGCCTGCTCACCCGTGAGTTCCATGCCGGTACGCTCCGATGGCGAGTGGCAAAAATCGTCCGGGTTGTGGAGGTGGTTGAGGGTCAGTCCTGCGTGGCCGATTGCGGTGCGAATCGCTCTGTGAGTAGATCGATCAGGGCGGTCGGTGTGGCATCGATACCCCCAGCCTGGGCGTTTGTCGGTGAGCCGCCACCACCGCCGCTGTCGAACGCTTCAAGCACGGTATCAGTGAGTTCGGTCGCGGCAGGTTCACCGGGGGTGACAACGACCAGATAGGCACGTCCGCTACCGCCAGCCATGGCGATGATGTCTCCGTGTTCCCCCTGGAGAGACGGGAGGATCGATGCTGCGGTCGAAGCATCCAGTTCGTCGGTCGTAGTCAACACCCAGGCATGGCCATCTCGTATGAAGCGATTGGCACCCTCACCGACCAGCCGAGCGCGTGTGTGATCCTCTTCGAGTGATGAGATACGGGCGTTGGCTGCTTCGAGTTCATCGGTGAGTTTCACCAATCTATCTGGCACCTCCTCGATTTCAACACCGAGGTGAGTCTTCGCCTGCCAGGCGGCTTGCTTCTCGCGTAGTTGTTGCTCGATTCGCTCCGGGCCGACGACGAACTCGACCCTGGTCTGCCCCTCACCTGGGTTCGATCGTGCGATCATCGAGACGGTTCCGATCTCACCGGTCGACCTGAGGTGGGTACCACCACAGGCTGCGATGTCCCAGTCGTCGATCTGAACGACACGCACCGTGGGCTCTGTCTCGACCACCTCGGTCGCGACATTCAGTGCAATCTCGTCGTTCGCCCTGACCTCCTCGGCTGGCCACTCCTCCCAGGTCACCGGTCTGTCCTCCCAGATGACGCGATTTGTGAGTTCCTCGAGATCGATCAGCCCGTCGTCATCGATTGGCTCGGGTACCTCCAGGTCGATGCGGACCTTCTCTGGTGTGATCTCGAAGCCGCCGTATCCAACCGAATCGTATCGCTCACGGGCGGCACCGTACACCGCATGACTCGCGGTGTGTGCGCACATACAGTACCGTCTGAAGGTCGGGTCGATCGAGCACTCGACCGTTTCACCCACCTCTGTCGATACCTCCTCAGCGAGCACGTGTACCGTCGAGCCATCCTCGATACGAACCTCCTCGACCGCAATCCCATCGATCATCCCTCGATCGGATGGCTGCCCACCACTCTCGGCATAAAAGTAGGTCTCTGCAAGAGTAACAGCCCTCCCATCGATCGCCGTCACCTCGGATTCGAACTCAAGTACCTCCGGATATGCAGATGCCAGCTGTGAAGCCATAGTCAGCTCAGCTCTCCTCGCTCAGTTCGACGTCAAGGAACTCTTCCAACATAGCGATCACTGACCCACCGATATCCGCTCGGGTTGCCCGCCCCTGTTCAACCGCGAGCAGGTCTCGTTCGGGGATGTCAAGCTCGTCGGCGAGCTCCTCAAGCTTGAGACCGGCTGCCTGACGAGCCTCGGTCACCTTCTTGCCGTACCCGGAGACAAGATAGGGGAGGGGATCGTCATCATAGCCAGCACCCTCTCGCTCCCACCTCGTGGTGTCCGGTTTCGCCGCATCCTGTGCCTTCGCGATTCGGCGAGCGAGTTGCTTCTTGCGATCGGCTGTCTCGCGCTTTGGGGTCTGGTCTCGCTTCTTTTTCTCTTGGTGAGCGGTATCGTCGTGGGGTCGACAAGATGGACATACGAAGAGCTTCGCACCGGCGATGTTCGCCGGGCGGAGTGACTCACTCACGGTGCCACATAACTCGCACGCATCACCATCATTACTGCCACCCGCGTCACCGGTGGAGTACTTAGCCATGGACGTTCGTAAGGTATGGAGGGCTTTAAGCGACACTCCACTGGGTGGACGAAAAGGGAAGTCTAATAATCAATCCAACAACTACTCCACAACTGCCCGTGATGGGCTGAGCGTGGGTAGCCAAGCCAGGTCAACGGCGCAGCGTTGAGGGCGCTGTCCCATAGGGGTCCGCCGGTTCGAATCCGGTCCCACGCACTATTTTCCCCGAACAATGTGGATTACGAGTCTATTGGATGATATGGACAAACGGTTTCTATCAAAGAGCGACGTGTCGTCGTGTACCATGACACTCTCGGGCGGAAGGAACGATGGCAGTACATCGCCGAGGAGAATTGGTCTCTCGGTCGAGTATGTCGATGCGGTCCCTGCCAGTCGGATCAAATCGTCTATTACGCCTAGGTTATCGAGGACATCAAGGATAATTGTGCATCTACATTGAGATATATCTTAACGTCCCAGGCAACACCCTCGTTGAGGATCGGAGTTTCCCTGGTCACATCCTACCCGACCCCCTCTTTGGCGGTGACCAATTTACTGACATTCGACTCCCTCGAGACGATTATCGGTAATAGAGAGCCATGTTTGACCACGGGCGACAGGTATAAGACCCGACGAGTGGCCATTGGCGAGTTACCAGATATCCGGTCTAGGTAACATCGGCGTACACCATCGGTAGCGCCTATGCAGGCTTCGCCGAGGACGACCTCGGGAGTATCGAACCGGGGAAACTCGCCGATCTCGTGATCCTCGAGGCGTCACCATGGGAGGTACCCAACGCGATCGCGGAGATCGAGGTGAGGAAGACGATCGTCGATGGCGAGGTCGTATACAGGTCTTCGTGAGTCTGTCGATGTTCTCTCGTCCTTGGTTAGCGCGATTTGATTATTGAATCATCAACAATACGTATCACCAGCAGAATATCTCCGTCAGGATAACCCCACAACTTGCCTCCTGGGATTGGATCGCTGTTGCATCATGGTCGATTTCAGGCGGCGGTTTCTTTCAGCAACAGATATAATCACCAATCTCGCATCAGTTTGAATACTGAGTGTGCTAGCACATTCGAATCAATATATATACAATTAACCGTTCACTGTTTTTATGGTTGATAACCATCAATTATCATCCCAGTCATCATCCCGCCGCTCCTTTTTCAAACGGGTTGGATTGACTGGAATCGGCGTTGTCGGGTTAGCTCAACTACCCGTTGTGCACGCTGAAGAAGTTGAACCCGACCACGGTCACGAACCATGGGATTCTGGTGGTGGGGGTGGTAGTGGTGAAGATTACGTTGAACACAAAATGACGGATACTACGACTTTTACCAGTCTAGCTACTGATGAGGAGTTAACTGGTGTAAGTTCTACTGTGATTACCGTTTGGGACGCATATTCTCATGAATCTGAGAATTTTTGGAAAATTCCTAGCCCTGTGGCCGGGAGTGCCGTTTTACTTGATGAATATGAGAATAATCGAAGCGGTGTATATCGGTCTCGGGTTAATGTAGACAAAATATCTGGAGATGGTATAATCGTATCCGGGGATATAGCTGACATGTATTTTGGTGGAACAAACATCGTACAAGATGAATCTAGTGGTTGGAGCAATATACTCTATGAGGTAGGAGACATTGCAATCTCTGAATTGGCCGATAAGGCCAACCTCCCGTACGCTGCTGGAAAGTTGCTTTATAGCATTGTTACGATTGGTTCGTCGGACGATTCATCTGATTCGTATGAAAGAACGTGGTATTGGAATTATAATAAAGACGATGAGAAAGATGTGACATCGGATGGTGCAAAAAATGGCACTCATTGGTCACATTACAGTTTGGAAGGATTAGGGGCAGGAGACGAAATTACGGTTAGTTACAAAGACCATACTTTGTATGAACAATACCGGGCTGGCACGGTCAATCACATTTGGCTAACTATTAGCGCACCACCATTTGCACCGGCAGGTTTTATTGAAAATGATTCACTTAGCCAACATATGGCGAATGAGTATAACTTGCAACAGCACTCGATTGAAGAATTCATCGAGAGAGTCCCTGTAATGCCTAATAGAAGGGAACAATTTCATTCGAAGCAAGACGGTATCGTGTATACTGCCTCGCCGAAAGTGACAATTAATAACTCGCGATAGATTCTTCGATAGTTTGAACTTCGATTATACATGAACACCATACAACGAAGAACGTTCCTTAATACGGTATCTGCCGCATCGCTTGTATCTTTGGCCGGATGTACGGGATTCCTTTCAGATGACTCAATTGCCTTAGAAGATCCGATTGAGACAGCACAAGACTCACCGGACTGGCCACAGGTCCGTCACGATACCCTGAACACTGGCCACAACCCTTCCGCTACCGGGCCACTAACATCGCCTGAGGAGGCGTGGGCTATCGAATACGGAGATGGTGGGCCGTGGACGAACCCGGTCGTCATCGACGAGACCGTGTTCATCGGCGGCGATCGCGTCAATGCACTCGACCTCAGATCTGGTGAAGAACGATGGTCACGTGAGATTGAGGGACACACGTTCCAGGGGGTTGCAGCATCTGGCGACGTCCTGTACATCGGGAGTAGGACGACTCGTGAGACCGACGGAGAACGGATCATCATTCCCTACATGAACTGCTTCGATGTGATGACTGGAGAACTCCGTTGGAGTGAGCCACTCGATGAGGGATATCGATTCAATCAGGTCAGGCCGCCCACCGTCATCGGTGGGTTGGTCGTCTCGGCCTCAACGAATCATTACGCGATCTTCCGAGCTGCGGATGGTGAACGAATCTGGCATTCAGCACGGCTGTCCAGCCTAGCACCGCCTGCGTGTACCAGTAGTCACCTCGTCATTCGTTACCATAGCGGAGGTGCTGTGTTTGAATGGGATGGACCCCTCGACGAACCAATCGCACGCTTGCCAGCCCAAGACCATTACATACCTCCCGTCATGCAGGATGAATACGTCCTATTGGCTGAGTCAGTGATGATCGCTCCTGAGGATAATCTCGGTACCATCAGACTCTACAATGTGGAGGGTACGACTCTTGGAAATCTCGGATCACTTAGCAACATCGTCTCAGCCCCAATCGTCGACGGAGACAAAACCGGATACCTTGCCGCGGCGGCCTGGCACACCGATGATGGAGACGGCGACGTTCGTGAGGCATTCGTCCGTTCGTTCGATCTCACCGATGGGTCGACCAACTGGGAGACTCGATACCCTGACAGCGAGTACGCATCAGCAGGTCCAACACCAACGGTGACTTATGACTTCCCAACCCTTAGCGGCACGTCCCTCTTCGTATCCTTCACGCATAACGGAATCCAGCCCGTCGTACACTGCCTGGATCCTCGTGATGGGGATGAACGGTGGAGCCACCAGGTCTCGGGATCAGTCGGTGAGTTGGTGGTGATTGATGATGTGCTCCTCGTTCCAACCTACGATGGTCGACTCGTAGCCCTCCACTGAACACCGGTTGATCAGCCACCATTGATCGCAATTATAGGAAGGACCACGAGTATGATATTATTGTTTTCTCCCATATTACCTATACGTTATTTTACATATTTTCGTTTACAATTATTATGACTCATCAAGGAATTCCCCGACGAGATCGGGTTTGTATATCATACTTCTTGACAGAAATAGGGGTCCTTCGAAATCTTTGATTGGTTCGTCGGAGCGATATTCTGCCCGTAAAATCCGTGCGCAAATCCGGTCCCACGCATCACACTGACTATCGAATTTTTACCTATCGATTAACCACACATGTCGATCATGACATCCAGGAAAAGGGACATTGCTTCAATGCTCTTCCCGGTTTAATCCGGAAGCCATTGACCCACACAGACAGCTCGGTCATATTGGCGGTTCGAACTCAGTCGTGTGCGTTTCCTGTTCCGATGTCGATGTTTTTTGACGGCCGCTTTGAGGACCAGCTCCCGTGAGTGACGGTGCCATGCTCGGGCATCCATCTGGTCGTCGTAGCGAACTTGAGAAAGGTATCGGTGCACTTGGCAACGGGGTCACGG
>SKSD01000004.1 GCA_007118145.1 Halobacteriales archaeon | reverse complement strand
CCGATCTGCTCCCCGAGGGTGAACGCCGTTTCGAACTGATCCCAGGCGATGACGGCCAGGATCGTGGCCACCAATACC
Source organism: Halobacteriales archaeon (assembly GCA_007118145.1). Classification (GTDB taxonomy): domain Archaea; phylum Halobacteriota; class Halobacteria; order Halobacteriales; family SKSH01; genus SKSH01. Next base: position 5,199 of record SKSD01000004.1, on the reverse strand, counting down.
GAGGTGGGTGGTGTGGGCGTGATGGCCGCTGCGATGAGAGCCAACACCAACACAGCGATCCCGATATTGAACACGCTGCGATCTGATCGCCCGACAGCGATGAGGAATATGAGCCCGGCAAACCCAGCGAGGAGGCCTCCGATGAGCTCTCCGGCTGCGAGAACGATCGTGGCCATCACGATGGCGATCAGACCGATGGCCCAGGAGATGGCGGTAGGGCGGTGTTCGATCAGCTCGCTCATTGGTACACCTCTACAGACGCTCGTTCGATGACAGACGCAAGTGGTTTACCCCACTCCCAGTCGAGGACACGGATGCCCCGCTCACGAAGCCTTGAGATCCGGAGTGAGCGCTCGATACGGGAGAGCTGTTGACCAGGTGTCTCATCACCCGTCGGATCGGGGCTGACGATCGTAACGGGATGGTCTCGAGCCTCGAACATCGTGGCGAAATATTCAGCCGCGATATCTGTAAGCGGCGAGAGGAAAATGAGCTGCGTCTGCCCATGGATGCGGTGAAAGAGCCCGGTACCCTCAGCGTAGATAGACACAGGTTGACCAGGCGGTTGGGGGCCAAGGCTGGGGTGCGACCGAAAGAGCATATCTCCCATTGCACGGTGGTCCGATCCTACCCCTGGTGGAAGCCAGATATCCCTGTCTCCGAGGGTGGTCACGCCGACGCGGTCTCCAGCGTCGAGAAGTGAGTTGAACAGTGACATGGCACCATCCACGCATACATCGACGGCTGGTGTATCTGATCCCGGTGGCGATACATAAGATGACGTTCTGACATCGATGACAAGCATGACGGTCGCCATCTGCTCCTGTCTGAATTCGATCGTGGCGAGTTCACCTGTGCGGGCCTTGCGTCGCCAGTCGACACGATTGAGTGGATCACCTGATCGGTACTCTCTCACCGCATGGAACTCGAGTCCAGAACCTCCCTCGGCGGTTGGAAGACGACCGGTGATCCCCATTGTAAGTTGTCGAAGCGGAGGAATCGGTAGTGGATCGGGATGGGGCTTCCCCTGAAGCGATCCATCCGTCTCAGCCTTGTAGACGGCCTCGTGACTGCCTGCCAAATCACGCGAGATGACGGTGATAGGTTCGAAGGAATGATACCCCCGACGAGCCGTCACGGTGTAGGACACACTTGTCTCCTGGCCAGGCCAAAGGGATGTCGCGAGTCGCGAGCTCCCGGACTCAAGCGAGAGTCCATATGGAATCCCCTCGATGACGCTGATATCTGGAAGCAAACTCGACCCGATATTCATGATGCTGAGCGTGACCATGACCTCCTCACCAGCGACCACCTCTGGTTGCTCGACTTTCCTGGTGATCTCGAGGTGTGGATCTGGCGGTCTCCACAATCGATAATACAAGGCGAACCAGATACCAACCGCTCCAATCAGCAACATGCTCGGTACCTGAACGATGATCCCGACGCCGACGATGACGAGTGCGATAGCGGTAAGTCCGTACCATCGATTCGTCTCGATCGAGGTCTCGAGTCGTAGCGTCTGGGTCGACACTTCCTCAGGTGGTGCATCACGGGTGATTCTGATGTCGGAAGGGAGTTCCGCCTGATGGAGACCTGCCATGGGACTCATTCACCTCCCGACGGTGGGTCATCTATCAAGGTGGCGATCTCATCAACCGCTCTGGCACGACGTGACACCGGCGATTGCCCGAGCAATATTCGGCGCCATACCCTGGTTTCCTCGAACTCTGAGCGCAATTCATACGGGGAAAAATACGCCGCTGCAAAGGGATCATCGGTCCAGCTCGCATCGTGGAGCATCTGCTCGGCCTCGGTTTCAGAACATCCTGTTGACCTGACCAATGTCCTGATGGCAGCCAGTTCGAACCGGTGGTGCTCCCACGTCTTGTCGAATGTGTCTCCTGGTGTGGCGATTGGGGGATACTCCTCCAGTGTGTCAGGTTCATACCGAGATCGTTCGTTCGCCTTGGCACGACGATACCGCACGTATCCCAGAATGACCATGACCAAACCTACCAGAGCAAGAGCGAACGTGTCCCCTCGGATGATAGCGGCCATGCCCGGGTCGACAACCATCATTACGCCGATTGCCGCACTAAGTATCGCTACGGTGACGGCGATCTGCTGGCGTCTATCCATCCGTAGCTCCGTAACTCTGCTCAATCCGTCTGAGTACGTCGATAGCAGCACGTTCGCGGTCGTCGGTCACCGGTTGATCGCCATAACGAACGTCCTCGAACAACCGTGTCAACGCGTTCACGTCATTCGGTTCCATTCCTGCATCGATTGCTGCCTGCGCGAACTCACCCGGGGTGCTGGTCTCAGGTGAGGCAATGTCGAGGTGAGAGGTCATCTCCAGCCATGCGCGGTAAATCTCGTTGTCGGCTTCAACGTCGATCGTTCCTGTCTCAAGACGATCGGCTGCTTGGCCCGCGATTGTCGCGATCGCTGTTTGATCGGCGGGTGCATCCTGGTGGTTCGCGATGTCAAGATCTCCCGATATGGCGAAGTCGTCGCGCATGGTGACAAGCACGATCGCGACGAGTCCAACTCCGATCAATGCCAGGAATATGACAAGCGGATCGGTCGTGACAGCCGTTACCTGTGCTGTGGACTCTTGGACAGGAACTAGTATTTCGTCGAGCGGTCCGTCCATCGAGATGCCACCATCACCATCATCCGTGTAACCACAACCAGCCGTCAGTATGAGATGCGATAAAATCGTCAGTGGGATTAACACGGTGACGAACGCCAATGAAAGCACCCAAGGTCTGAACTGGGCAAGCAGGATACCACCTGCGATGATGAACGTGAAGAATACCAGCAACGGTGTCAGGCCACTAATCTCTTCGATGCAGATATCATACCCTACTTGCAACGAGATTTCCTCAATGATACCGGAGTCGCCACTCGTGGTTTCATTGGTCGGTCCTGAGGGAGTACGCTCATGATCCACATCCGATCCGATCCGATCCAGAAATCCGCTGGTACTATCCTCGACCACTACTGGATCGGCGATATTAGCTGCTCCTGCGACCAGCACAAAAAGTCCAACAACCGCGAGGACTAGGAGGATGGGACGATCGGGGGACACGAGATGTCATCAATTACTAGTTGTTGGTCTAATTTGCACCTTTTGGTCGCAATGACCGCCACATCGGTGCGTTCAACGAATCTGCGGGTTTGGTTAGTGACGTACCCTGTCTCGTTTGACATCGCGATGTTCGCCGAGGGTTGAAGGTGTAATCGACATTGCAAGCTTCCACACTGAGTAGCCTCAAGCGAGATGAGTTCAGTATACGGAATATTGCTTAGAACGGCTGATAGATCGTATCCGCCCTCCCCGATTTGAACGGGGGGCAAGCCGATCTACAGTCGGCTGCTCTGCCAAACTGAGCTAAGGGCGGTTGCAACAGATGGTAGCCCGATTCGACCAATAAGGATTACCATTCTTCACACCAGTTACCCATGTTACGACGGCTGTCTGGCGGACAGATGTATGACAAACCATCCCGTGTTAGAGCGTTGTAGAACGTTATTGCTGGCCGGATTGCAAGACATATGTATGCAATAGGGGCGGCAAACGTCATACATTAGGCGATAGTTTTAAGTGGTCTACGTATGACAATCGAATTGCGTACGACGGTCGTCTTACAGTCCCGACCTCCCCACCTGCTCAGGGTGTCTCTGTGGGATATGGCCTGTAAGAGACTGGCCGTGCGGTACTCCCCCTTACCGGGGAGAACTGGGGTAAACAATCATGGAGCGTGTAACACTGCGAATTCCGGAACAACAGATCGATGGGGTCGAACAGTTGGTCGAAAAAGGCGAATTCCCGAATCGGAGCGAGGCAATCCGTTCGGCAGTTCGCGAACTGATCAACGAGAAACAACACAAGCTGGACGATCGTCAGCGTCGTTCGACGCGACCAGAATGGGCGAGGGTGTAAGACAATGCAAGACATCGTCGAAGATGCACTTCGTCACGCAGAAGAGGAAGAGCTAGACGAGGACGATTTCGAAGACTTCGGTGAACCACGTATCGTGGTCGTCGGATGTGGTGGTGCAGGTAACAATACGATCAACCGTCTGTACAACATGGGTGTTGATGGTGCGACAACCATCGCCGTGAACACAGACCGACAACACCTCGAGATGATCGAGGCAGACACGAAAATTCTCGTCGGCAAGTCACTCACCAGTGGCCTCGGTGCCGGCGGCAACCCTAAGATGGGTGAACGTGCCACGGAGATGGCACAGAGCACCATCAAGGAGGAACTCGGCGAGGCAGACCTCGTCTTCGTCACTGCTGGTATGGGTGGTGGAACCGGAACCGGTGCCGCACCGGTCGTCTCACGCATCGCAAAGCAGCAGGGAGCCATCGTCGTCGGGATGGTCTCAACGCCGTTCAATGTTGAAAAGGCCCGCACGGTCAAAGCCGAGGAGGGTCTGCAGAAATTGCGCGGTGAGGCGGATTCGATCATCGTCCTCGACAACAACCGACTGCTCGAGTACGTACCGAACCTGCCTATCGGCAAGGCATTCTCGGTCATGGACCAGCTCATCGCTCAGACAGTCAAGGGTATCTCAGAAACGATCACCCGACCGTCGCTCATCAACCTGGATTATGCTGACATGACGTCGATCATGAACCAGGGTGGAGTGGCTGTGATGCTCGTTGGTGAGACCCAAGACAAGAACAAGACGGAAGAGGTCGTCAAAGACGCCATGAGTCACCCACTACTCGATGTCGACTACCGAGGCGCGAGTGGTGCACTGGTGCACATCACCGGGGGTCCAGACCTCACGCTTCAACAGGCAGAGGGTATCGCTGAGAACCTCACCCAGCGCCTCGAGCACAGTGCGAATGTGATCTGGGGCGCCCGCATCCAGGAGGACTTCAAGGGCAAGGTACGGGTCATGGCGATCATGACCGGTGTCCAGAGTGCCCAGATCCTCGGGCCAACGACTCAAAAGCAGGCAGATCGGTCACGTTCGAGCATCGAGGGTGTCGACAGTGTCGACGGCCCCGGTAGCTTCAACGCGACCACCGCCGCCGCACACAGCGATGGGGGTCAAGAGACCCTGCAGAGCGAAAACGGCATCGACGTAATACGCTGATCCAGCCGGTTCAGACGACGAGTCACTTACCTTTTCTCGCACTCACGATCGTAGCTCGGAGCTGACAGGCTCGGCAAGT
>SKSD01000058.1 GCA_007118145.1 Halobacteriales archaeon | reverse complement strand
TCCTCTCGTAAACGGACGAGCACGTCTTTCGCCCGCGCGACGACTGGTGCTGGTACACCTGCCATGTCCGCCACGTGGATACCGTAGCTCCTGTCAGCGGGTCCGTCCTCCACTCGTCTGAGGAAGGAGACGGTATCACCGGTCTCGTCGACAGCCACGTGGATATTGGCCACCCCTTCGAGATGCTCGGCGAGGACGGTAAGTTCGTGATAGTGTGTCGCGAACAGTACCTTTGCACCGACGTGATTGTGCAGATATTCGACGACAGCCCACGCGATCGACATCCCATCATACGTCGCGGTACCACGGCCGACTTCGTCGAGGATGACCAGTGAGTGCCCACTTGCTTGGTGCAGGATACGTGCTAACTCCTGCATCTCGACCATGAACGTTGATCGTCCCTGTGCGAGTTCGTCGAGTGCACCGACGCGGGTGTAGATACCATCCACCGGCGAAATCGCTGCCCGGTCGGCCGGGACGAAAGAGCCGATCTGCGCGAGGAGTGTGATGAGTGCCACCTGTCGGAGGTAGGTGGATTTCCCACTCATGTTCGGGCCAGTCACCAGTTGTTGTTCGTTCGCCACATCAAATCTGGCATCGTTCGGGACGAACCTCGTTGTCTGTTCGACAACGGGGTGACGACCTTGGTCGATCTCCATGATGCCATCGTCACGGAATACCGGCCGGGTCCAACTGTTTCTCGTAGCATGTTCAGCGAGGGCGATGCGAACATCGAGCCCGGCCAACACGCTCGCCACATCTCGTAACGGTTCGATCCGCTCAGCCACGGTATCGACGAGTTCGGTGAACGCCTCAGCCTCCCTCGCCACTCGACGTTCCTCAAGCCTGAACAACTCACGCTCCTTTTCGGCTAACGCATCGGTTCGAAATCGCGTCCCAGTCGAGACGGTCTTGACCTTCCGATACGATGAGGGGACGTTGTCGAGGTCGCGCTCGGGTATCTCGAGGTAGTATCCATCCGCTTTGGTCTGCCCGAGTGAGATCCGGTCAAAGCCATGTTGACGTGCCTCACGCTCGGCAACCGTGTCGAACCAATCGCATACCGTCTCGTGTGCCTCGATGAGTTCATCGAGCGAGTCATCCCAGCCGTGTCGTATGATGCCACCGTCATTCGTTGAGGTGGGTGGCTCATCGACGAGTCGGTCAGTCAACCACTCACAAATCTCATGTACCGGTTGGCTTGCGGTCGCTTCGAGCAGTGAGGAAACCGCAGAGTCAGCCAATGCTGGCTGATTGTCGACCAGTTCGACCATATCTGGGATGGCTCGCAGTGTCTCTCTCAGCATGCCGAGGTCCCGCGGTGATGCACTGCCGTGTCGGATACGGGTGATGAGCCGATCGACATCGTATGTCTCAGCTAGCTGATCGCTGAGAGATTCGCGTGCGAGGGTCGCTTCTGTCAGCGATTCGATGGCGTCCAGGCGTCGTTCCAACCTGGGAACGTCTTGTGTTGGACACCTGAGCCACTCCTCGAGGAGTCGACGGCCAGCTGAGGTCACTGTGTGATCGATCGTCGCAAGGAGCGACCCATCGGAATCACCGTGAAAGGTGGTGGTGAGTTCGAGGTTGCGCTGCGTGGTCGCATCGAGCGAGACCGCATCTGCAGACCGGTAACGTTGTAGCCGTGTCAGCGATGCCAGTACTGATGCATCAGTTGCATCGAGATAGGCCAGGGTGAGACCGAGCGCGCGGGAGGTCACCGGGTCGATATCGAGCGCATCGGTGACGGTCTCGCCGAAGTGGTCCTCGATGCGACGGGTACTTCGAAGCGGGTCTCCCCACCGAGGGTCGACCTCGGAGACGACCCCGTCGAGACCCTGGTTGAGTTGCTCGTCGTACCGAGTTCCCTCCTCGATGAGTACCTCGGCCACGGACAGCCCGGCGAGGATCTCGATGAGGTCATCGACCGTTTCAACGTGATGTGGCCGATCGATGTAACACCTGCCAGTGGCGACGTCAATGAGCGCCAGTCCTGCTCGGTTGTCCTCTATGACCACACCGACCAGGTAATCACCACCCTCGACAGTGCGTCGGAGGGAGTTACCTGGTGTGATGACCCTCGTGATTGACCTGTCGTGACCGTTTCCACCCTCGGCCTGATCGGCGATGGCCACGCGGTAACCACGTTCGACGAGTGCGTGGGCATAGCCCTCGATCTCTGAGACGGGTACACCCGCCATCGCATATCGCTCGCCTCCTGACGGTTTCGTTGAGAGCTTGAGGTCGAGCTCCTCGTGGACGAGTTCGGCTGTGTCACCAAAGAACTCATAGAAGTCACCCACCTGCATCGCCAGTACGTCAGCATCCATCTCCTCGCTCAACTGCTGATACTCACCGACGATACCCCCCGCCACGTCCATACTCATCGCAAACAGCCTCGAGTGGTAAAATGATGTGGAAACCGCCTCGAATGTGAACGGCTATGCGAGTTCGTCTGAGAGGTCGAGCACGCGCTGTCTGAGCTCACCTGCGGTGGTGGTCAGGATGCGGGTCATCGCCTCCTTACCCGGCGCACCTCGATCGAACACGGCGGTCGGTCTTGTCGCTGTGGAACCGAATGCCTCCCGGGCGATCCAGTCCATCGTGCTCCCCTCAGTCACTCTCACTGACTCGGGTTGGCCCTCACGGTCGATTTCGATCGTCTCCCAGCCCAACCGCTCCATCGCCAGCTCGACATCATCACCGAACCGACAGTTCACTCCGAATCGAACTGTGGGGTCGTGTTCTCTGACGGCCATGAGAAGACGAGCGACGTGACCAGACCCACCGAAGCGGATCTCACCACATCGGGCCACACCATCGAGTCGTCTGGTGAGCCTGCCATCGACAGCAGCCACGTCGTCCGGCGACTCTCCCGTCGGTGTGGTCCCGACAACGTTCATACCAACCTCGGGGACGATATTGCTGATATCCCCCTCGATTAGGCTTCGTACCATCGTCCTCACTCGATCGATAGTCTCCCTTGCGGCTGCATCGTGCTCAACGTCGATGAGATGATTAACCGCACCCGGTCCCTGACCGACGGCGTGATGGTAACGCACGGCTCTGCCGAGGTAATCTACGCTCTGGCCGACTGCCTCTTCAAGTGAGGCACCCCTCGCGAGTCGCGCGGCGATGGCACTGGCGAGTGTACATCCAGACCCATGTGTTGCATCGGTATCGATCCGAGGGTGGGAAAACGAGAGTGCATCGTCCCGGGTGACCAGCACGTCCTCGATGAGTTCGCCACCCCAGTGTCCGCCCTTGATGAGTGCAGCCTGAGCACCGCTCTCGACGAGCGCTGAGCCCGCCTTGATGGCATCGCGGTGGTCTTCGATGGCGATGCCGGTCAGCACCTCTGCCTCGTCGGCGTTCGGCGTCACGATCGTCGACGACTCGATGAGTGCGTCATAGGCTGCCTCACCATCGCTGTCGAGCAGCCGGTCACCAGAGGCTGCAACCATCACTGGGTCGATGACGATGGGTACATCCAGTGGTTCGAGCTGAGCGGTCACTGTCTCGATGATCGACGTCGTTGCCAACATGCCCGTCTTGATCGCATCGACGCCCATATCGTCTACCACTGCCTCGATCTGCTCAGCCACGAACGTCGGTGTGACGACATCGATCCCTTCGACACCGACGGTGTTCTGTGCTGTCAACGCCGTGATCGCACTGGTACCGAAACACCGGTGTGCCTCGATCGTCTTGAGATCTGCCTGGATACCGGCACCCCCACCGGAATCACTCCCCGCGATCGTGAGCACTACCGGTTGGGACACCGGTGCAGCGACTCTCATCGATCGCCCCCGGTCGAGTCATACGACAGTTCACCTTCACGGTCGGAATTCACCGCTGCAATCGCGGTCTGCGACATATCGCCCCCGCTGAGCAAACTCGCGGTCATCGCCAGGCGTGTTCGGTACCCAGCGCAATAGACCCCCCGGAACTATGGGGCGCTTACCGGCGTGCGCCAAGATTGTGGCAACCTCGCTCACCAAGTCGGTGACACTCTCGCAGTTCGTAGACAGACACAGCTACTCGATAGCAAGGTATGCGCTTGAGAATGCCAGCGTGTACGTTCCTACTGCTACTTGGCGTTTCGACTCGGGCGGACCTTCTCAGCTCCCTGACCCCGGCTTCGAAGCCCACGTGCGCGTCGGCCTGCACTGGTCAATCCCCTAAATGCTCGGTTTTGCTGACTTGGCTCGCAGATCCAGTTGAGATCCGTATCATTCTCGATGGCCGGGTGATTGGGATCGACGAGGATCACCTCGAACCAGCGGTTCGAGCCATCCTCCCCGACCCAGTAGGAGTTCAACACACGCAGATTGGGATACTTCCGACTCACCCGCTCTTCAGCGATACGTTGGGTGTTTTTCGTCCGCCCGATACGTCGGACACCCTGTCGGGTCGAGCGACGCCCAGCGCGAAATCGAGACTTCCTCGCGGTACCCTTTCGTACACGAGCACGGGCGAGTACCACACCTTGCTTGGCCTTGTAGCCCAGTGAACGAGCCTTGTCGATGCGTGTGGGACGGTCGATACGCTCGATGGCACCCTCTTGGCGCCATTGCTGTTTTCGTTCCCACTGTAACTGTCGGAGTTTCCCCTCTTTCGGGTTCTTCCACGCCTCTCTGACGTGTGAGTAGTAGCTTCGTGCCATGGTTTCACCTCGGGCGTTGCGTGGTTCAAGTCGCCCATGGCGACTCACATCCCGACCCGCGCGTGGCAGGTGCCCGCTGGTGCCCGACCGCCAGCGAGATGTAAAAGAGTCGACCAGCTACGACTTTAAGCGCTTCGAAGCCACGGGGCAGTCTCGGTGTGGGTCTGTGTCGTATCTCACAGTCGGATCTCACCAAAGTTCGACGTCGCGATGGCTGTCGCAATCTCCCCAGGGTCGAGAGCAGGTATGACACCTGGATACGATCGCTCGAAATAGCGCACGATGTTCACGATGTCCCGTCGCAACAGTTCGTCGGCATTCTCATGTGAGATATCGACCGCCTGTGGCCAGTCGAACAGGATGATATCATCCTCGGTCACGAACACGTTGTATTCGCTCAGATCGGCATGGACGTAACCAGCGTCGTATGCTCTGGACACCTCGGTGAGTAGCCGGTGTAACACAGGTGTCACCGCATCCTCCTCGAGGGTCGTCCGTGCCAATTCCTGGCCGTGTACCTTCTCCATGACGATGGTATGACGGTTATGATCGACCGGTCGAGGCACAGAAACCGTTGGGTATAGATCCTCGAGGATATCGAACTCTCGCTCTGCGGCTATCCGTGCCGTGTACAGGTCAGATGAATGTCGCCTGTCAGCAGTGTAATCGCGTTCGCGATTGAGTTTGCGAAAGTTACCGATACCCTCGCGATGGAATTTGAGTGCCATCGGCCGATAGGAACTGACCTCGTAGACATCACTCTCTTTGCCCACACCGAGTTTGGCCCCGACACCATCGATGGTATCGCGCTTTGAGAAGGTACGAAGCGCAAGGGCATCGTATCCCTCGAAGGTGAGTCGGTAGCCCTCGTATTGGATTGTCCGCTTTTCGATCAGACCTCGTTTGAGTGAGCGTTCGAGACGGTAAGAGACCTCATCCGTGGTCAATCCGGTCAACGATGGAAGGCGGTCTCGGTCGACCCACGCGCTGAAACGCATGCCATGTTCGACACCGGAGAGGAGATAGAAATCTCTCCCCTCGAGCTCGGCGAACAGTGGGGCGACGTTCTTCACCATTATCGGTTGTTAGCCGGTCAGCCCGGTAAAAGTAATCGGCTGCCTCGCCGTGGCGCAACGGCTAAAGGAGTCAACCCGCAACCTTCACCAATGCCGATAGATGCCGATTTAGACCTTCAATTCGTCGCTGATGAGTCGCGTCAGGGGGCGATGCAGATGGCACTCGAGGAGGTGGCCGCCAGACGTGTCTCTGAGGGAGGTGCAGGTCTGGTACGTGTGTTCAGCTGGGAACCGAGCACACTCTCGATGGGGTATGGTCAAGCCACTAAGACGGTCGATTGGACATTTTGTGAGGTGAACGGCATCGATGTGACCCGTCGACAAACAGGCGGTGGTGGCATCTATCACGATGCACGGGGTGATATCTCATATTCGATCGTCGTCCCGCGTGAGGCCGTCTCTGGCGATCTGCTAGAGTCGTATCATACCCTCTGTGAACCGATCATCGAGTTCTTCCATGCGATTGGCATCGATGCCTCGTTCGCCGATGAGCAACACGATGCAGTCTATGCACCTGCTTGTTTCCTCAGGGATATCCACCCCGCCCACGACATACTCGTCGAGGGCAAGAAGATCAGTGGCAACGCACAGTACCGCCAACGGGATGCGGTGATCCAACATGGATCGATCATCAGTAGCCAGGCGATCGATAGCCATCTCGGTGTCTTTGCTGAAGAACTCTCACCAGATCTTTTTCAACAGCGTGTGACCAGTGTCGACGAACACGTCGAGTTCACCCGAGCTGAGGTGGTCGTCGAACTCGAACAGATGCTACGATCGTGGAGTGGTGCTACTGAACGTGAGTGGACTGCGGATGAGCTAACCTCCGCTCGACGCCTTGCCGAGGAGAAGTACACCGCATCATCGTGGATTGAACGTAGCTGAGCAGAAGGTATCAACTCTTTCGAATCAACATGTATTTGAGGATATTCTTGGCTCAAACGGTGATTTGACCCTTTCATGCCTAGAAATATCCGAAATTGTTTTGACAGCGACACCGGTAAGATATGCTGGTGCAATGACCGACGAATCGCAATCAACAGGCCGACGCTCGTTCCTTAAGTTCGCTGGTGTGGCAGCCGGTGGAGCTGTCAGTGCCACACTGGCTGGCTGTATTGGTGATGACGACGAAGAACCGACCCCAACGCCAACCCCGACACCGACTGACCCAGAGGCACTCTTGCGTGAGTTCGATGGGGAGCTACCCGATGACCCATCAAGAGAGGAGCTGCTTCAACACGCGAACGGACTCTCGAACGAACGAGCGCCATGGATCTTCCTCCACCAACAGTTCAGTATCTATGGTGTGAGCGACGAAGTCGAGTGGACAGCCCGTGAGGATGAGGATATCAATGCGTGGGATATGTCCTCCGACCTCGACGAGATAACTATCACCCAGGGGACCTTCCCGACTGCACTGGCACCTCACAATCACAACGACACGCCCACGCACAACGTCGTCGATCACGTCTACGATCAGCTGCTCTACCGTGACGAGGAGGGCCGACTCATCGAGAATATCGCCACAGATTGGCGACGCATCGACGATACGACCGTCGAGTTCGACATCCGCGATGGCGTCATGTTCCACAGTGGGAACGAGATGCAACTCAGTGACGTTGCCTATGGCATCAACCGGGCTCGTACGCATGAGGACTCGAGCGTCATCGGTGTGATTGGTGCGATCGATGAGGCCTACGTTGAGGGTGATGCCCTCCGCATCGATCTGGAGATCGTCGAACCAGCCATCTTCCGTAACCTCGCTGCATTCGGACGTGTGATGGAGGAGGAGTGGACTGAGGCACGTTCTATCGGAGACCTCAACGCTGGTGAGATGAACGGAACCGGTCCATATGAATTACACGAGTATCTCGACGGTACCCGTGTTGTGTTCACCAAGTTCGATGATTATTGGGGCGAGGAACCCGATATCGAGCAGGTCACCTTCAACCACGCCCCAGAGGAGGGTACCCGTATCGACCGTCTCCTCACTGGTGAGAGCCACCTCGTCGTGAACGTCGACCCAGGTGACATCTCCGAGGTCGAGGAGGCAGACGGCGTGCGTATCGAGGACGTCGCCAGTATCCGGAGTATATTCATCGTCATGAACGACCACTTCGAGCCGTTCGACAATGTTTACTTCCGCCAGGCGATGAACTTCGCAGTCGATGTTGAGGCCATCATCGACACACAACTCGCCGGTGCAGGGAATGTCACCAGTCAACCGACGTTACCCGGGCACTTCGGCCATAATCCAGATGTCGAACCATATCCGTATGACCCGGATCGGGCTGACAGCCTGATTGAGGAGTCTGGGCATGTCGGTGAGGAGATAACGATCCACACGACGACTGGACGTTACCTTCGTGATACAGATATCGCCGATGCCGTTGCCGGGCAGATCAACGAACTCGACAACGTCTCGGCTGAGGCCGAGTTCCGCGACACCGACGAGATGTTCGCCGAGACTCTCGATGGTGAACAAGATACCTCTCCGGAGATATTCCTGATAGGATGGGGTAACCCGACGTTCGATGCCAACTATACGATGTCACCATGGTTCGATGACCCGGTGTTCACGCATTATAACGACGAGGAGATCGTCGATCTTCTCCGCCAGGCCAATCAGACCCCTGAAGAGTAGCTGATCCCCTGCGTTGATTGGAATCTCTTCGGTCTTCCTGTCATCGACTGAATTGCAGGAGAGAATGCACGTCAACCACTAATCATCAACACGACTCGAATGATGAGACGCGATGCGTTTTTTACTCAGTCGCCGCTTGAGGATGGTAGTTGAATGGCGACGAAGACTGCCACCTCTGACGTGATTCCATGGGATAAGATTGATATGTTGCTGCGTCACCGGACCGGTAGAGTACTTCTCGCAGCTATCACCGCATTGCTTGTCTATGTGGTTCTCAGTGGTACCGGAATCGGACCTGAGGAAACTAGCACAAGAATCATCCTCAGCATGGTGGTTGGGTGCCTGCTCTGGGCTCATCTCGTATACGGTGCATGGCTCGTCAAGCGAGAACTTCAAGGATTGTTCGTCATCTGGGGTGTGGTGACAGTCGTCTTCTTCCTCAGATTCTTGACTCCTGGAGATCCAACCATTGCTCTGACCCCACCAGATGCGTCTACGGACGTTCGAGAACAACTCGCCCGGCGACTCGGTCTCGACGAACCACTCTACGTACAGTACGCTGACTATATTTGGAATCTAGTCACCCTCGACATGGGTCGCTCGTTGCGAACCCAGGTACCGGTGATGGATCTTATCCTGATCAGACTCCCCGCAACGATCGAGCTCGCTGTGGCTGCGACCCTCGTGGCGATGGTGATTGCGATCCCTCTCGGGGTGATCAGTGCACGTCGGCGTCACAAACCGGCAGATTACAGTGCAACATTGTTCTCCCTGGTTGGCATCTCAACGCCAAACTTCTGGCTCGGTATTATGCTCATCCTCTACGTGGCAGTCACCGTCGATTTCCTCCCGACTGGTGGCCGCTCTATCGGATTCGCTGCAGCATGGGGTGGACTCTTGATGGAGGGGGATTTCGATGGGATATCAAGATGGTTCGCACAGCTGATTCTACCGGCGATTACTCTCGGAACGTTTTTCACGGCTTTGCTGACCAGGTTGACGAGAAGTGGTATGCTTGAGGAGATCGGCAAGGCGTATTTCAAGGCTTGTCAGGCAAAGGGGCTCCCTGAGACAATCATTCTTTATAAGCACGTCCTCAGGAACACGCTTATCCCGATTATCACCGTCCTTGGGCTTCAACTCGGGACACTCATCGGTGGTGCCGTCATCACTGAGTTCGTCTTCGCCTGGCCAGGGCTGGGTCGCTTCTTGATTAACTCGATTCATTCCCGAGATTGGATGGTCATCCAAGGTATCATCATCATCATAGGCATCGGTTTCGTGGTGATCAATATAGCCGTGGATGCAGCCTATGCATACCTTGACCCACGGGTGGAACTACGATGATTTCGGCCCGTCTTCGAAGAAGTCTCAAACGGGAGTTCCGCCAGAGCAGGATGGCACAGGTAGGTGCGCTCATCCTGGTGGTGATTTTTATCACGACAGCCTTCGCCCCGTTCTTTGCGCCACACGACCCAACTGAACAGCGCATTGGTACAGGTACCACTGAGGACATGTCGTATCTGCCACCACCTGTGTTCTCGACCACGGAGAACGTGACAGTCTTTGAGGATGGTGAGCGGGTCACACGTGAGGTTACGACCCAGGGCAACTGGAGCTTCGTGCTCGGTACCGATCGACATGGTCGTGACATCCTTTCTCGGATTCTCTACGGAGGTAGGGTATCACTCTCTGTGGGACTCGTCGGTGCGGCTCTGGCTGCACTGATTGGAGTACCCTGGGGATTGGCTGCTGGCTTCGCTGGCGGTCGAGTGGATGACACCTTAATGCGCTGGGCTGACGTCATGTTGGCGTTCCCGTCGCTCGTCCTAGCGATAGCGCTCGTTGGTATCTTCAGAGGGACACCGTTCCATACCCGGGCTATAGGCGATCCATTCGTTTGGGCAGCAAATTCGGATTTTGTCCCCAACATCTTGATTCCACGAGCCGGTCACGTCGCCGAGATGCCGGAGTCTATGACCTTTCCTGTGACTGTAACTATCGTCGTCGCACTTGTCAACACAGTCTGGTTCGCCCGTGTCGCACGTGGAGAGGCAATAAGTGTCCGTGAAGAAGACTATATCAAGGCCGCAAGGAGCATGGGGACAGGCAAACTCACAATTTTACGAAAGCATGTGCTCCCGAACTCGATGACACCAATAATCGTCCTGGCCACCATCCAGGTGGCAGCTATTATCCTTCTGGAGAGCGCTCTCTCTTATCTCGGGTTCTCTGGTATCAGTCTCAGCTGGGGGCAGGATATACAACGCGGTCAGAGCGATCTCAGACGTGGATGGTGGATGGCAACAATGCCTGGACTAGCGATCGTGGCGGCTGTTGTCGCAGTCAACCTAGTCGGTGATTGGCTACGGGATGCTCTGGATCCGAGCATCGAGGGAGAGGGTGGTGTATGACGGAGATCCTCCGCGTCGAGGGGCTCACAACGCGCTTCTTTACAGACGAAGGGCAGATCAACGCGGTCGAGGATGTTGACTTTCGAATCCATGAAGGGGAGATATTCGGCATCGTTGGTGAGTCCGGATCTGGCAAGTCGGTCACCGCGCTATCATTGGTCGATATCGTCGAGAAACCAGGGCAGATTGTCTCCGGTCGCATCTGGTTGCGGAATCCCCATCTTGCTGACTCGATACGATCGGACAACCCCGACGCTGTCGACGGTGAGATGGTCGATCTACGGTCAATCAACCCGAGGCTACGTCGCGCCTTACGTGGGTCAGCATTTAGTATGATCTTCCAGGACCCGATGAGCAGTTTCAATCCATCAATTACAGTCGGTGAACAAATCGCTGAGGCTGTCGAGGTACAACGCCGTGCGAAGGCAAACCCACGCTCGACAGCGTCACGTACACAAGGTTTCGGCCTCGGTCAGTTCGCTATGGCAACAGTACTCCCGTCGAAACGATTCGTCACTCCAGCTGGTCGCGACCGAGCGATTGAACTACTCGAATTGGTGGGGATTCCCGACCCAGCTCAGCGTGCTGAGGAGTACCCTCACCAGTTCTCTGGGGGAATGTTGCAGCGGGCGATGATCGCACAGGCGCTTGCGAGTGAGCCAGATATCCTCCTTGCGGACGAGCCGACGACGGCCTTGGATGTCACGATACAGGCACAGGTGCTCGAACTTCTTGAAGAGATACGTGATCGAACGAACATGACTATCCTCCTGATCACACATAATCTCGGTGTCATTGCTCGGACCTGTGATCGAGTCGGTGTCATGTATGCCGGTGAGATGGTCGAACGAGGCACGCTGACGGACATCTTCAGAGATTCAGTTCACCCCTACACTCAGGGATTGATCGGGAGTATCCCTCAGTTAGACCAGGTGAAAGGGCGATTACAACCGATCCCTGGAAACGTCCCGAGTCTCAGAGCAGCGGAACTCGGAGATCGGTGTTACTTCGCCGACCGGTGTCCAAAGGCAATGAAACGATGCTTGGAGAAACCACCCATGTTCGATGTTGATGGCTCAGAGAAACACCGTGCCAAGTGCTATCTAGCAGAGCAACCGTATGACGAGGGGGATGCACTTCCGGAGGATTACTTCGATGGCTAGCAGACCTGAAACACAGCCATTGGAGACTGACTTCATGTCGAATGAGGAGCCTGATCGGACTGAACCGCTGGTGGTTGTCGATAACCTCGTGAAGTACTTTTTCGAGCAGGATTCACTCCTCGACCGATTGATGGGTCTCAAACCGGTCTCCATACGTGCCGTCGATGGGATTAGCTTTGAGATAAGACGTGGTGAGACGCTCGGACTTGTCGGTGAATCTGGGTGCGGAAAGTCGACGACAGGTGAGACTCTACTTGGACTGCAGCAGGCAACGGAGGGTTCAGTGTACTTCGAGGGTAGCGATATCTTCGAGCAACTCGAGAGTGAGCAAACCGATGAGTGTGAGGCACCGAGGAACCTCAAGATAGGGGCTCTATTGGTGGTCGCCATCGGCTTGGCTATGGGTGTCGGGGGTTCGTGGCTCTTGATTGAGAACGGCTCGCTCTCGATGCAGATTGCAGGAGGGTTCTGGATCTTCGGTGGTCTCATCGCATGGATCGGGGCGTATGGCATCTGGCGGCTTCGTCTGTGGGCATGGAGTCTTGTGTCGATCTTGTTCGGACTTGCCACCGTCGTGCTCTTCATCCTCGTACCGCTCATGCAGGTCTACGAGTTGATGGTCGGTGTGGCGGTGCTAGGTATCGCTATGGCTGGAATGCTTCGCGCTCGTGGTGCCTTCGTTGAGCCACCCCCAATCAGACGCAAGGCACAGATAGTCTTCCAGGACCCGTACTCAAGCCTGGATCCAAGGATGACCATCGAGGATATTGTTCGTCAGCCTCTTGACGTACACGAAATCGGAACCCGTCAAGAGCGACGAGAACGTGTCGAGAAACTCATCGAACGTGTCGGCCTGTCAGTCGAGCACCTTGAGCGGTACCCGAACGAGTTCTCAGGTGGACAACGCCAGCGGATAGGAATTGCCAGGGCGTTGGCACTTGACCCCGATTTCCTCGTACTGGATGAACCAACCAGTGCACTTGACGTGAGCGTCCAGGCACAGGTGTTGAACCTGCTGGTCGACTTGAAAGAGGAGTACGACCTCACGTACCTCATCATTAGTCACGATCTATCTGTTATCAGACACGTATGTGATCGGGTGGCTGTGATGTATCTCGGTGAACTCGTCGAGGTGGCACCTGCTGCTGCGTTATTCGACAATCCTGAACACCCGTATACCGAAGCACTTCTTGAAAGCGTACCCCGGCCTGATATTCACGAGCGTGAACGGGAGATAAACCCATTGACCGGTGACGTACCATCACCTCGAAATCCACCGAGCGGTTGTCGCTTTAGGACACGTTGTCCGCAGGTGATCCCTCCTAATGACCTAGGGCTCACACAGGAACAGTTCCGGGAAGTCATGGACCTCCGAGACCGTCTCGGGGCTAGGGAGATAACGATTGATGATGCCGCTGAGGAGGCAGATACACCGACTGTCGAGGTGCTTGCAGATCGCGTCCTCGAGGTTGAGCTACCCTCCGAGCATGACCAGATTGTCAGTGAGGCGCTCGATCTCGTAGTCGAAGATGAGTTTAGCAAGGCAGAACAGCTGCTTCGAGAGCGATATGAGAGCGTCTGTGAGCGAATATCCCCTTCCCTGCAAGGAGGTGGTCGACAGGTCGCCTGTCACCTCCACTGGCCACCGGAGGACTGAACTCGCCATCGTTGTCGAGAATCTTTTACCACTCCGATACAGCCATACTAATGATGACAGATAACGGGGGTAATTCATCGTCGTTTGCATCCTCATGGTCTGCCTTCATGGACGACCTTCACACCACAGCCGAGGAATATCGCGATCGGGGCTACGAAGTCGTCGAGATACATACTGGTGACGTAGTTGCCCTCCCAGATAACGCAGCAATCGATATTCTCGCACCAGGGGATGAGTTCGAGACATTACAAACTTTGATGAACGATTTTGAAATCGATGAGTACAGCGTGTTCACCGCAGATGTTGGATCGTCGAGGTTCGTCCTGGTCATCGCTGAAGATCATGACCAACAGGCAGCCGTCTGCTGTCCATTGTTCATCCACGGTCCAAAGAGTCAGGCGATCAAGCAACGGGCTCTTGCTGCAGGGTTCATCCAGATTCAGATCCGACCGCTTTCGGACGATGACCATGTCGTGTTCACCATCGACAACCCATCTCTCCTGTTTGATTGATCACAGACCTCGTTGATTCGAAGCCCCTAAACGAGCTGGTTTGTTTTCACCGGGTATGCGTATCGGTGCACACGTTTCGATCGCAGGTGGGGTCCATCAAGCGGTCGAACGCCAGTTGGATATCGGTGGAAACTGCGGGCAGATCTTCACCACATCACCTCGTGTCTGGGCGTTGCCAGATATCGATTCCGAGGATGCGACAGCATTCCGCGAGGAGACATCGGAACAAGGAATCCAACCATGGGTGGTACATTCGGCGTATCTTGTGAACCTCTGCACACCGAAGGATGAACTTCGAGATCGATCGATTGAGAGCCTGCAGGCTGACCTTGATGCGGCCAGCTTGCTTGACATACCATACGTGTGTGTTCACCTCGGCGCCCACACCGGGGCAGGTGTACAGACGGGCTTACAAAATGCGATTACTGCGATCGATAGGCTGGACATCCCTGATGGAGTGACACTTCTTATCGAGAGCGATGCTGGTAGTGGAAGCAAGCTCGGCCACGAGTTCGAACATCTTGCCAAGGTAAGGGAGGAGACGATCGGTTCTGTCGAGGTCTGTCTGGATACGGCACACATATTCGCGGCCGGATACGACCTCACAACACCAGCTGCCGTTGATCACACGGTCGATGTTTTCGACGATGTCGTCGGTCTCGAACACCTTCGATGCATCCATCTGAATGACTCGAAACACGAGTGTGGGACGAACAAGGACGAGCACGCGCACATCGGTGAGGGTCTCATCGGTGTCGAAGGCATGCGAGCGATCTTGAACCACGAGGCGTGGTCAGAACAGCCCTTCGTCCTTGAGACCCCCACCGAGGACGGAAAGGACTTCGCCTGGAATGTGGCTCGGGCAAAGGAGCTTCGGGACGCGTAGCCGACTGCACAGGCAGGTATCAGGATTAAATCACATCACCACGGACACTTCTCCCCTCGAGGTCAGCCTTCCATGACCTTAGCGACGCTGTCGCCTCGGCTGCCTCCTCAGCGTCTAAACCGAGCATACCAAGTGCCTCTTCCAGGGTGGGAAAGACGTATGCCCCATCACGCAACTTCTCAAGTGCCTGGTCACTTCGAACACCGTCTTGCCACACACAGACCGCCCGCGGATCGAGCAGTTCCTCGTAGGTACCACGAGCGACAGCCCCTTCGAGTCGCTGGGTGACGTTCGACTCGAAGCCTGCGTTGCACACCTCGAGGTGGATTGGTTCGTCGTCGGGGAGAAGGTGTGCGGCGAGGCATTTCTCCGGTGCGACGTAGCCGTTCGGGTTCGTCCGGATATGTTCTGGAAAGTCGGTGGCCCATGACGCCCTAACCACCGTACCGATACCTGATACATCGAAGCGTGCTTTGTGTTCCCTGGCCACTTCCGATGATCCATCGACGATGATTTCCTTCGTGAGATAGACATCCATTCGGTCGATCGGATCGAGTCCAAGGGCGAGCTCACCGAAGACCCATAGCTCCCTGATAGGGACGGGCATCTCCTCAGATTCAACCGTATCGATGATCGCCTCGAGAAGATCGACTGCACGGGCTCGCTCCATCGACGCCACCTATCGCCCGCTGGGGGAAAACCTGTTCGGTGCTGTGGAGTGTAGTTTAAACCGAAGGTGTGACTAGTGTATGGTGATGAACGAGGACGAACTCGATCAGCTGCGTGCGAAGCGGCGTGCTGAACTTGAGGAGCGCCTTCAGGGACCTTCGATCCCCGAGTCTCCAGTCCACATCAACGGTTTAGCACACTTCACCGAGCAGATCGAGACATATCGTCTCGCACTGATCGATTTCCACGCCGACTGGTGTGGTCCGTGTAAGATGCTCGAGCCCACCATCGAGCGCATAGCCACCGATGCGGACCTCACCGTCCTCAAGGTCGACATCGATCGCCACCAACAACTCGCCACCGATCACGCCGTACGGGGTGTCCCTACGTTGATACTCTATGTGGATGGCGAACCAGCCGAGCGACTGGTGGGCGTACAAGACGAGACCACCTTAGTGAACCTGATAGACCGGTATCGCGGATGAACAATCAGACATGTTCCCGGTGTGAATCATCTGCGATCATGCAGACCCCTTACGCTGGGGAACACCTCTGTGAATCACACTTCCTCGAATCAGTCGAAAAACGTGTCAAGCGGCGCATCAGGCGAGATAACCTCTTCACTGGGGAGGAGACCACCTGGTTGCTCGGCCTCTCAGGCGGGAAGGATAGTGCGGTCATGGCGACCATCCTCGCGGAGACGTTCGAGGAGAACCCAAAGATAACGCTCAGAGGGGTCTGCATTCACGAAGGTATCGAGGGGTATCGCGACCGCAGCCTCCAGGCAGCGAGGGATCTTGCTGCTGAGCTAGATATTCAGCTTGAAACACGGTCGTATGACGAGTTGTATGACCTCAGGATGGACGATGTGGCAGCTCTCGACCCACTCGATATGGCGCCGTGTGCATACTGCGGTGTCTTTCGGCGCGATGTGCTCGAACGCTGTGCCAGTGAGTTCGATGCCGATGTCCTGCTGGTAGGCCATAACCTCGACGATGAGGCACAGACAGCTTTAATGAACATCTTCGAGGGTGACCTGTTTCAGATGGCGAAACACTATGATGCCAGTCTCGCACCACTTGACGAGCGGGATACGGCACCGTTCGTGCCACGTGCCAAGCCGCTTCGTGACATCCCTGAGAAGGAGGTAGCACTCTATGCACATCTCCGCGAACTACCTGCTCACATGGCAACCTGCCCACACGCCGAGGAGTCTTTCCGTGGGGAGATTCAGTCGATCCTTCATCACCTCGAGATGGCCCATCCCGGGACACGTCACTCGATCATCGCCGGATACGAGGAGTATGCATCACTCCTGGCTTTTTCTGATAATAGTGACGGGCGTGTATTACACTCGTGTGTAGAATGTGGACGGCCCACCACCGGGGATACTTGCCGAGCCTGTCAGCTCCGAGCTACGATCGTGAGTGCGAGAAAAGGTAAGTGACTCGTCGTCTGAACCGGCTGGATCAGCGTATTACGTCGATGCCGTTTTCGCTCTGCAGGGTCTC
>SKSD01000012.1 GCA_007118145.1 Halobacteriales archaeon | reverse complement strand
TTCCGTATATGGACTCGCCGGGATTTGAACCCGGGGCCTCGTCCTTGCGAAGGACGCGATCTGCCGCTGATCTACGAGCCCGTATAGGGTTCGTAGCCGGAGGACGGTATTTCACCGTTATGATTGCCTCGATTAATCCCTTTTGAAGCCTCACATGACTTCCAAAACAACCGATCAATAGATCCAGCAAGACCTCCTGAACAAGCCACTAGCTTCGCTCATCATTCGCACTGCCCTGAAGCACGGCTTCATAACATTGCTCAAGCTCTCGAGCGATCTTCGTGAGTTCAAACTGATTGCTCAACTCTCCCGCTTGACTGCCTAACTCTTCTCTCAACTCGGTATCCTGTAACCGCTCGAGTTTCCTGCTGAAGTCACCTGAAGCCTTTAAACAATGTGTACCGTCATCCAGCCACTCAAAGGTCTCGATATCACGCACAAGGATTGCCTTCTCCGTTGCCATCGCCTCGAGGAGTGTCATCCCCTCGTTCTCTTCATATGTTGGAAAGAAGAAGATATCGCCAGCGGCATATGCGCCTCGGATGTCCTCAATGAATCCGGTGAATCGGCAGTTATCGGGTGATCGATCGATCAACTTTTTCGTGGATCGATCCTTGAGGTGTCGATCAATCGGGCCGAACCAAACGAAGTCCATGGTCGGTAATTCACGGGCAGCTTCGACAAACGTCGCAAGACCCTTCCGTTTGAATACATGACCCACCATGAACACCACGGGTGGTGTGAGGTTGAACCGGTCGAGGTACTCCTCGCGAAGTGACTCATAGCCTTCGAGTTTTTCCGTGTTGACCCCATTGGAGATGACCGAACGCGGAGTATCGGTGTATGCATCGATGATGTCTGCGGTATATTGAGACGGGCAGATCAGGTGGTCTCCAAGCCCGTATGCATATCCAAGATACGGTTTGAGAGGTTTTGAGACCGTGTTCGAGAGCAACAGACTATCTCGAAAGTCCTCGGCCGTGACGTGCGTGTGGACGATCACCGGGATGCCATGGCGACGTGCCCGATAGGCGGTGGCGATCGACCGTGGCCCCATGACGTTGAGGTGAACGATATCAACATCCATCCTCGGTCTCGTGACGTACTCGATGTCACGGTGTGTCAGCATTGAACGTTGTTGGTTGACCGATACGCTGATGCCACCTTTGATGCGGTCTTCGAACTCACAGTAGTGGGCAATGCGCATCGATATCGGATAGATATTCAATTGGGCAATACATGGTATTTCCGAGTCCAACCACGTCACGTACGTATCGCAGTAAATGCCTACTCGTCGTCATACCCCGTATTCTTCTCTCGATGACGTAGCATCCCTAACGTGAGCAGTCCAAGCAACACGGGCAGCCAAAACACGATACCTCTGCTCAAGACGACTGCTGTCAGGACAAGTCCGATCGACCCACCACCGAGGGCGATTATCAAGGTTACCTGTAATGCCTCGATACCACCACCCCCACCTGGTAACGGAATAACCGATGCTAGGAGTGAGATCGGCACGATCACGATCGTCAGGGCGAGAGGGAGTTGTATGTCTACCAAGAGTAACGCCACCCAGAGTAAGATACCCTGTGAGACGAACGCCAGGGTGGCGAAACAACTTGCGATAAGTATCACGCGTGGCCTGTTCGCCACCACGCCGAGTGCCTCGGAATACCCTCTGACTCGTTCGATCACGTCGATTGGGCCAAGTGAGGGGACCCACGCTAACTTATCTTTCCACCTGAGGAATCGGGAAATCACGCGTTCGAGCACATGCTGCAGCGATGAAGACCATCGATGGATCACGATGATGGCAACGGTGACGACCAGCACGAATATCGAGAACGCACCGAAAATGGGTCTGAGGTCTGCTGGGATTGTGGGGTTGAAGACAGCGACGTACATCCCACCGAAGACGAAGATCAACAGTGCGGGGACGAAGTTGATGACATCGAAGGCTGAGATGGCTGCGAGACATGTCTCGTATGGACGTGATGTGTGTCTGGAGACGAACACGGCACCAATCGGTTCCCCGCCGGCTTGACCGAACGGTGTCAGGTTATGGGCAAGATTAATCGTAGTGAACATCCCAACCGCCTCAAGGTGAGAGAAGCCGAGTTCGAGGCTGTGGTTGATGGTGAAGAAGGAGGTGCCCATAGAGGCAATACCCAGGAGGGCGACGAGCACCAACACACCAAACCCACGTGGCGAGATGGTCATCACCGTCTGCATGAACTCACCGACTCCGACGAGTGCGATGAGAAGTGCAAAGACGACTGTTGCACCGATCGCCCCGAGAACCATGTTCCTGACGGTGCTCATTCGATCGTCAGTCGTCTTTCGAAGGGTTACGGTATAAGCGACAGGAACGAGCTCCCACACCGGAGCCAAACCGGTCGATAGCTTTTGCTGAAACACGTGCTTTGTTCTCATCTGTCCATATCAAGTCACGAAGAATCATGATGGGTTGGCTGTTACGCGAGACGTATGGGCATCTCGGGACGGCACGTAGAGGCGATCATCGACGAGTTATGCGACCCATCGATCGCTTCGTACCGCCTCGCAGCAGATGGCCAGAGTTCACACACCTTCATCATCGACTTCTCCTCGAGCCATCCGAAGATAGTCTGCAAGATTGGTGGGGCAAACGTCTACACAGATGCTATCGTCGAACCTCTCGTCGTCGAACTCGTACGTGCATCGACCTCCATTCCAGTACCGGCCGTGATCGCAACAGGTTGGTTACCTGGACAGGACCATCCAAATCATCGATGGGCGGTATATGAGCATCTCGCGGGGCACTCGCCGACACCATTCACACAGTATTCTGTTGATATGCGCTCACAGCTACTCTTCGAGATAGGCTCATACCTCGGTCAGTTACATGATAGCGTTCAGTTTGACCGATTCGGCGCGTTCGATTGCGATGGCGATTCACTTGTGTTAGGTGCCCCGCGTTGTCCGGAGATGGCACCAGTCGCACATACCCTCCTATCATCTTTCGCGGGTGGCAATCCCACCGACCGAATACCG
Source organism: Halobacteriales archaeon (assembly GCA_007118145.1). Classification (GTDB taxonomy): domain Archaea; phylum Halobacteriota; class Halobacteria; order Halobacteriales; family SKSH01; genus SKSH01. The sequence goes on along the minus strand of SKSD01000012.1, from coordinate 40,145 downwards.
GTGCTCGATCATGGTGATTTGTTCCCCGGCAACCTGCTTGTCGATACTGACGGCAAGCTCACGGGAATTGTCGATTGGGCGAATGCACATGTGACCACCCCGGTTGATGCACTCGCGAAGACAGAGCTTCGCTTCATCGACTGGTTCAGATTCCCTCTGGCTGAACGCGATCGGCTTCGGACATCACTTCACGACGGATACCGACAACATCGGCCGCTCCCTGGTGCACTTGACCAGATAGGTTGGCTGTACAAGGTGCTCTGGTTGACCCAGTCAGGCGTATGGGCGATCGGCCACCTCCACACGCCTCATGGCAGACGACAGCTCAGGCGTTATCTGCGATCGTGCAGCAACCGCTGATGGCATGTTTTTGAAGCCCGTACCGTCAGCTCGCAGAAGTAGTGTGTCGTTCAGTCCTCGAGGACAATCTCGATACTGACGTCGTTCGGAACCTGAATCCGCATCAGCTGGCGTAGCGCTCGTTCATCGGCGTCGAGATCGATGAGCCGCTTGTGCACGCGCATCTCCCAGTGCTCCCACGTGGCCGTCCCCTCCCCATCAGGAGATTTCCTGACCGGGACTTCGAGCTTCTTCGTCGGCAGGGGTACCGGACCCGAGATGGCGACACCGGTCTTGTTCGCGATATCGCGAACGTCACTGCAAATATCGTCTAGGTCCTCCGGGTTGGTTCCCGCAAGGCGGACGCGTGCCTGTTGCATTTTATCGCTCGGTGACACTCATGACCTTACCAGCCGCGATGGTTTGACCCATGTCACGGATGGCAAAGCTGCCGAGCTCTGGGATTTCTGACGATGGTTCGATGGCAAGCGGCTTTTGTGGCCGCACCGTGATGATCGCCGCATCACCGCTTTGGATGAAGTCTGGGTTCTCCTCCTCAACCTCACCACTGGCCGGGTTGATTTTCTTATCGATCGACTCGATCGTGCACGCCACCTGTGCTGTGTGGGCGTGGAATACCGGCGTGTATCCGGCAGTGATGACAGATGGGTGTTGCATCACGACGATCTGTGCCTGGAACGTCTCTGCGACCGTCGGCGGGTTATCAGCGGGTCCACAGACGTCACCACGGCGGATGTCGTCCTTGCCAATACCTCGAACGTTGAATCCGACGTTATCACCAGGTCCGGCCTGTGGTACCTCCTCGTGGTGCATCTCGATGCTCTTGACCTCACCGCCGACATCGCTTGGCTGGAACACCACGTTGTCACCAACGTTCATGACACCGGTCTCGAGGCGACCGACAGGGACCGTACCGATACCTGAGATCGTGTAGACGTCCTGGATGGGGAGTCGTAGCGGTGCGTCCGTTGGTGGCTCAGGTGCCTCGAGGTCGTTCAGTGCCTCAAGGACGATCTGACCATCGTACCAGTCCAGGTTGCCCGATCGCTCGGCGATGTTGTCACCCTCGAATGCCGAGGCAGGGATGAAGCTCGCATCATCCACCTTGAACTGCACCTGCTTGAGCAGCTGGCTGACCTCCTCGACGACCTCACGGTAGCGACCCTCGTCGTAGTTGACGAGGTCCATCTTGTTGATGACGACGACGAGCTCGTTGATACCAAGCGTCCTCGCTAGGAAGACGTGCTCTTGGGTCTGTGGCTGAACACCGTCGTCAGCTGCGACGACCAAGACGGCGTTGTCCGCCTGGGACGCCCCCGTGATCATGTTCTTGACGAAGTCGCGGTGGCCCGGACAGTCGACGATGGTGAAGTAGTAGTCGTCGGTGTCGAACTCCTGGTGCGCGATGTCGATGGTGACCCCGCGCTCTCGCTCTTCAGCCAGGTTGTCCATGACGTAGGCGAACTCGAATCCGCCCTTGCCCTTCTCCTCGGCTTCGGCCTTGTGCTGTTCGATAACGTGCTCTGGGACGCTGCCTGTCTCGAAGAGCAGTCGCCCAACGAGCGTACTTTTCCCGTGGTCTACGTGGCCGATGATGGCCAAATTCTGATGCGGTTTGTCCTCGCTCATGGTTGTCTCACGCGCAGGTGCGCTGTGTCGGGGAAGTTTATCAGTTTACGTTAAAACGATTTCGATAGAGTGTCTGAAATCGGCCGTTTCACTTGATTTTCCCGCCGATTTACGGACGATTCAAGTTTGTTAGGTATCACCGTGGCACATACTCTCATGTCATGAGCAAGACAGTCACTTCCCGTACTGTGAGAGTCGAAATCGCCTGGCACTTCAACACTGCTCAATACCGCGTGTTAGTGTCCGAAGATACTAGAAGTAGTCAACACCGGAGGGAAGCTCAAGTTTGAGTCCCTTGCGCTCGCGGATTTCCAGAATCTTCTCGTCCTGGAGGTTGTCCACCAAGCGTTGGAAGCCGGCATTCTCTGTGTTCCAACTCGCACGTCCCTCAGTCGCAGAGCGGATATCTGATGAGAAGCCGATCATCTCCTCGACTGGTGCGATCCCCTCGATCACCATGAGATCGCCCTCTTGGTACATGTCGTCGACGCGACCACGGCGACCCTGAATCTCGTTCGATGCGGCACCCATGTGCTCGCTCGGCACGTCGATACGGACGTTCTGGATCGGTTCGAGGAGTGCGACCCGCCCGTTGATCATCGCCCGGTGGACGGCCTGACGGACCGCAGGGATCACCTGTGCTGGACCGCGATGGATGGCGTCCTCGTGCAAGCGTGCGTCGACGAGTCTGATGAGCGTACCCTGTACCGGTTCACGAGCGAGTGGACCCTCGGAGACGGCGTCCTCCATACCCTCAAGGACGAGCTCGATCGTCTCGTTGAGATACTGAATGCCCTTTGTATCATCGATGACGATGTTCGGTCCAATGATCGTCTCGACGTTCTGTGAATCATCCTTGGAGAAACCGGCCTCCTGGAGTACCTCACGTCGGTCTACCTCGGGCATATCCATCGAGAGATCACCCATCTTGATCGCGTTGATGACCCTCTCACCGAGTGGCTCGACAGAGATGTAAAATCGGTTGTGCCGGTTGGGCGAGACACCCTCGACCACCTCGGACTCTTGCTGTACCGCCTCACGGTAGACGACGATCGGCTCACCTGTCCGCACCGGGATACCCTTGTTTCGCTCGATACGCTGGGTGATTACCTCAAGATGGAGCTCACCCTGTCCGGAGATGAGGTGCTCACCGGTGTCCTCATTGATCTCGATATGGATGGTCGGGTCCTCCTTCGATACCTGCTGAAGTGTCTCGATGAGCTTTGGTAGGTCGTCCATCCGCTGTGCCTCGACCGACTTTGTGATGACGGGCTCTGAGATGTGCTCGAGCGACTCGAAGGCAGTCATCTCGACACTCGAGACGGTAGAGCCGGCGATGGCATCTCCGAGGCCGGTCACCGCAGGGATGTTACCTGCTGGGACCTGATCGACCTCCTCGCGCTCTCCACCCATGAAGATACCAACGCTCTGGACGCGGTTGGTCCCCGCCACACCGGAGACGTGAAGCTCCTGACCACGCTCAAGCGTCCCAGAGAACAGTCGACCAGTGGCGATCTCACCGGCATGTGGATCGATGCTGATGTTGGTCACCATGAAGACTACCTCGCCATCGGGGTCGACAAGCCGCATGCTCTCGGCGATCTCGCTGTCGGCATCTCCTCGCCAGATGGCGGGTATCCGGAACGGCTGGGCATCAACCGGATTCGGGAAGTGATCTACCACCATGTCGAGGACGACCTCAGAGAGCGGGGCTGATTCACGGAGTTCGTCGACCGTGTCCTCTCGATGGTGCTCGTAGATATCGGTGAAGGTGATGCCAGTCGCTTCCATGAACGGCATGCTGATCGCCCAGTTGTAAAGCGCCGAACCGAACGCGACCGACCCGTCGTTGACGCGTACCTTCCAGTCGTCCCCCTCGTATCGCTCCGGTGCGAGCCCACGGACGATTTCGTTCACCTCACGGATGACCGCCTGAAGACGTGTTTGCATCTCCTCGGGTCCCTCACGTAGCTCGTTGATGAGGCGGTCGACCTTATTGATAAACAGCGTCGGTTTGACGTCCTCACGGAGTGCCTGACGGAGGACAGTCTCCGTCTGGGGCATGGTCCCCTCGACAGCGTCCACCACCACGAGCGCACCGTCGACAGCACGCATCGCACGTGTGACATCGCCACCGAAATCGACGTGGCCGGGCGTGTCGATGAGGTTGATGAGATACTCCTCGTCATTGTACTGGTGTGTCATCGAAACGTTCGCCGCATCGATGGTGATGCCGCGTTCTTGCTCGTCTTCCTCGGTATCCATCGCGAGTTGCTGGCCGGCGAGATCTTTCGAGATCATGCCCGCACCCGCCAGTAAGTTGTCACTTAGCGTCGTCTTGCCGTGATCGATATGTGCAGCGATCGCGATATTCCGGATTTTATCTGGCTTATCCATCAATCGCTCACACTGCGCAACAATTTCACTCCGTCTGGCCATGTTACTGAATACTACCTTGGAGGGCCGACAAAAGGATAGTGTTTCGATGCCGATATCAACGCACCACGGGCGATACACGCCACTTGCTCGCGGACATCTCCCGCCGCAACATCCAAGCCATACCGGCCCATCCAATTGGATACATGGAGCTGTACGTTCATGGAGTTGCAGATCCCGGACCGTTTCTCAGCGCACGTGACTGCTTCGAGACAGAGTTTGATCTCGAGCACCCGGTTCACGTGAAGCTCCGAGACGATCCGGATGAACGAACGTGGGCCGCTCATTACGATGGCTATCATATCCTCAACGTTTCAAAACGCACCGCATCGAGTGCTCTGGCTCGTGAACTCGCGATCCACGAGTTCGCCCATATGCGGCGATATGAGGAGGGTCACGCATCCCATCTTCAGTCCTCGAGAGAGGCGTTGTATCTCGCCCTCACCGAACCCAACACCGATCGCAATCTCACCCTGCACGGTCTGCAGATTGCCAATCATATGAAGGACATCTATGCTGACGATCTCACCCTTCGCGTCGGTCCCGGTGACAAGCTCGTCTCATTCCTCGAATCCAGCCTCGCCTCTGCAGTGCTTGAACCTGACAACGCGATCGGTGACGCCTCATCTATCATCGCGGTGAACGCAGCCTTCGCACTCGCACTCTGTGAGCGCCATGACCTCATCGATGAAGACCACCGGTTGTACGACCTCGCACACGCGGCGGCCTATGATGCCCCCGACATGCCGCTTGTTGAGTTCAAACAGCGATTTCGGTCGTTGACACCCGACCCGACCGAGACAGAGTACCGCAGGGAGCTGGTCGGTACGATCCGATCATACGCACGCGTCCATCGGGCTGCTAAGTAGGCGAGACTGGAGGGTCGAGACACCGGGATCACACCTTCGTGCCCTGAGCACAGTGAATCCACCCAACTATTTTCTCCTCACACTCTCAATACCGCACCACTATGTCAGACGCTATCGAGGGGGTGCTCGAGGATCCACCTGACCAGGCAGACGAGTACGATGTCGCTGTCAGCGATATACTGACCGAGTCGTACGTTTCGGTGCAACAGGAGGCGACGGTCGCCGAGGCAATAGACACGTTCCGCGAGTTCAGCCCTGATGATCCCACACGGACGACCATCTATTATGTCTACGTGCTCAACGATGTGGGTCGGATCATCGGTGTGGCCTCATTGAGAGAACTCCTCAACGCTGATGCCGATGAACATATTGGATCGGTCGTTTCTGGTGAGGTGATCTCAGTCGCTGAGAACGCTGATGCACAGATGGTCGCGGTGGATTTGGCGGAGTTACACTTCCCTGCGGTTCCCGTCGTGGATGAACAGGACCGTATGATCGGTATCGTACGTTCCGATGACCTGCTCGGTGTGGTCGAGGAGGAGCTCACTGAGGATCTGCTCAGAATGCAAGGAATGGACCTGCCCGAGGAGAAGGGCACCTACACCGATATCGAGACCCGACGGAGTACGATCATGCTCGATGCCCCAATCTTCAATATCCTTCGTATTCGGGTGCCGTGGCTCATCGTCGCACTCGCCGGCGGATTGCTCGCCGGTGGGGTAATCGGTGTCTACGAGGACTCCTTAGAGGAAGTGGTCTTCCTTGCATTCTTCATCCCCGTCATCATGGACATGGGTGGGAACGTTGGCACACAGTCATCGACAATCTTCATCAGAGGTGTCGTCCTCGGCCATATCGAGCGTGCCAATGTGATCAAGCGGATCGTCAAGGAGACCGTCGTCGGTGCCCTCATCGGGCTACTCGTGGGTGCGGTCGCTGCTATCGCGGCATGGGTATGGATCGGTGATGTGAACTTCGCGTACGTCGTCCTCGGTGCGATGGTGGGAACGTGCATCGTCGCCTCGCTCGTCGGGTTCGTCATCCCATGGCTCGTCTACATCTTCGGGTCAGACCCTGCAGCGGCGTCGAACCCGGTCATCACGACCATCAAGGACGTCTCCGGACTGATCATCTACTTCAGCCTCGCCCTCTTCTTGTTACCCGAGCTGGCTATCTAGCCCGTTTTCCCCGCAACTCTTGTACAACGACGGCATTGTCGCCACCTGTATGCCATCCAGATCACAGATCGATGTCGCGATCATCGGCGGCGGTGTGTCCGGCACCTCAGCAGGAATCTTCACCGCTCGTCACGGTCTTGAGACAGTCATCTTTGATACCGGTACATCGATACTCCGGCGCAATGCCCACCTCGAGAACTACCCAGGCTTCCCAGCTGGTATCAACGCGCGATTGTTACTCGAGATGATGCGCGACCAGGCAGAACGGGCTGGGTGTCGTGTCCAAAACACACAGGTCGAAGCGATTCGCCACCCTGACGAACAGTTCGTCATCGAGACGGCTGACGGTGATTCCCTGACGTCTCGCTACGTGGTTGCTGCGACGAAGAACGAGGTTGCCTACCTTGATGAGCTCGATGGTGTCGAGATACTCGATCGAGGAAAACAGTTCGTCGACACGGACCGACGCGGTCGCACGGGGGTGGAGGGTCTGTACGCGGCTGGACGGCTCGCACTTGAGCCGCATCAGACGGTGATCAGTGCCGGCCATGGTGCGAAGGTAGGCTTTACCATCCTTGAGGATGACGACGAACCGTTCTACCAGGACTGGGTCGCCCCCGAGGGTTACTTCACCGGGCGAGACCGACCCGTCCCGCCCGGGTGTGAGGAGATTGATGAAGATGAGCGACTCATGCGTGAGGATACCCACCTCGAGGTGATGCGGGGATATCTAGCTGATCACCATCCGGACCGACCCCAGCAACACCCGTCGGTTGAAGATGATGTGTGACAGGTAAAAACGGACTGTGTCCTAGCGTGCCGCAGCCGCGACGCGCTCTTTCTCTTCCTTCTGATTGATGGCGTATGTCTCGACGTCGTTGTTCGACGCACCGATGAGCTGACTGGCAAGGGCCTCGACGATCGTCGTCTCTGTCTTGAACGACGCGTTGTAAGCGCCTTCGGCGATGAACTTCAGTGCTTGATCGACCCGACGCTGTGGAGCCACATCGACCGCCTTGGGGACGGATATGCCACCATATTTGAGGCGGACCGTCTCCTCACGTGGTGCCGCGTGTTCGATGGCGCGGACGAGGATCTGAATCGGGTTCTCACCGGTACGCTCGTGGACAAGTTCGAACGCATCACGGACGATCTTCGTGGTCTGTTGTTTCTTCCCGGTGTTCTCCTCTCGGAGCATCATCCGGTTGATCAGCCGTTCGACGATACTGATATCACTCTTTTCGAACTGTTGACTCGCGTGTCGACCCATCGAGTGTGCGACCGGTGTCACGGTGATGTATCGCTCGGTACTTGGGTCACGGAACTCGATCTCCGAGACATCCCAGCGTCCGAAGAGTTTCGTCGAGAAGTCGGGGCCTTCTGTCTCTGATTCACTCATGACTCGGTCACCGTACTGGCTTTTCTGCATTGCCGCGGACGAGTTCGATCAGTGACACACCGTTAACCTTCTCTACCTTGAAGTTCACCCCGGACAGGTCACCCATGGCACGACCTTTCGCACCACCGATACCGGCGATGGTGACCTCGTCGTGCTCGTCGATGAAGCTGATCGCCCCATCGCCCGGGCAGAAGGCCGTGACCTGCTTGCCGTTTTTGATCAACTGGACTCGAACACACTTTCGAACCGCTGAGTTGGGCTGTTTTGCCTCGACACCGACTTTCTCGAGAACGATACCCCGTGCCTGAGGTGCACCCTCGAGTGGGTCGGCTCGCTGTCGGAGACCCCTCGCTCTTCGCGCGTAACTGTCGTCCGACCAGCGGTGGCGCTGACGGTCGCGCTTGAGCTTACGGGCCGCGTACTTCCCATTGGCCATTAGTGTACCGTGGTATCGGATGGAGCAACTTAAGTATCGCCTTTAGCACCCGTCGATCACTCGATTCGTACCTCATCGATATCGAAGTGCCGCTTTGCGAGCTCACGAGCGAGCTCGATGGTCTGGCCATCACTGCCGATCGCCACCCCGCGGTCGCGGTCTGCTACCTCCACGTTGGCGACACCATCATCGATGTGGACAGCGTAGATGGCAGCTGGTCGGAGGCTGTTCGCGACGAAGTCCTCTGGTGTATCGGCGAATTCGACGAGATGTACATCACGATTGAGCCGTTGTTCGACCCGTCTCACCGTCTGCCCCTCGTGACCGATCGCATCAGCGAGTCGTCCCTGTGCGACGACGATGACCACACGGTCGTACTCGTCATCGATGACGCAGTCGACGGCCTCGACATCCGTTATCTCCTCGAACAGGGCGAGACACCGGATGGCCTCATCGGTCAGACGACGTACCATTGATGTCCCTGACCTACTGATCGGCCGTGCCGACGCGCAGGTCGACATCGCCGGTACCGAGCTTGATCGGCTTACCGACGATGACGTTCTCCGTCACGCCGCTGAGTGTGTCGATTTCACCATGGACGGCTGCGTCGAGCAGGTGATTGACCGTCACCTCGAACGCCGCCCGGGCGAGAACGCTCGCTTTCGCACCGGAGATACCGTGTCTGCCGATCGAGCTGATGTCACCGTTGTTCGTCATGATGTCAGCGACGAGCATCAGATGGCGGACGTTCACGTCGTCCAGTCCCTGCTCCTCGAGGGTCTCCATCGTCTCGTTGATGATCGCCTCTCGAGCGGCCTCGATGCCGAGGTTCTTGTGAATCTCGTGAATGTCATTCGTGATCGTCCGCGTGGCGTCCACCCCATCGATATCGAGTACATCGCCGAAGGACGACCCCTCGGTGTAGAGGACGAACTCCTCGCCTTCGTCAAGTTCCTCCTTGCGGATGACGACACGTGAGATGTCTTCGATGCCCTTGAAGACGATATCTCGAAGATCTTCCACGAGCTGTAAGAGTTCGCGATAGCTCGGTTGGGTAGGACCGAACTCGATCACCGTGCCGTCGAGGCTGGCGTCCACACCGAGTTGTGACTCGATACGCTCTTGCACCGTCTCTGGTTCGATCATGCGCTCTTCGAGTGTCTCCTCGTTCAGCGTGATCGTCACCCGCATGTCGGCGACGTTCGTGCTCACGTCACCGAGTGAGAGGATACGTGTCGATTCGATCTGCCAGACGACCTCGTGTGCCTTCTCACGGTCGTCAGCGAACTCATCCTCGAGGTAGACCGTCATCATCGGCGTGTCTGGTTTCTTGCGTGCATCGACCAGCTCGATCAGTCGGGGAAGACCCTGCGTGACGTCGATCTCGGCGACACCTGCATAGTGGAAGGTGTTCATCGTCATCTGGGTTCCCGGTTCACCAATCGACTGCGCACTCACCGTCCCGACTGGTTCGAGAGGATCGACACGGTTCGCCTCGTACTGTGCACTCACCGCCTGGACGATCTCCTCAGCCACGCTCTTGTCGTCAACCTCGCGGTCGATCATCGTCTGTCGCACCCGCTCGCGGAGTCGCTTTGGGAGCTCCGAGTCATCGATCACCCGTTCGATCGATCGTTTCAGTTCAGTCATCGCTGATCACCCCCGCGGCTCTGAGCCGCTCGGTGTGTTCTGACAGGTTCGTCTCCTGTGGTACCTCACCGAGGAAGCGACGTTTCTCCTCATCGCTATCGAACTCAGCCTCGATGATGCGATCGGCGATGTGTTCGACATCGACATCGAAGTCCTCCTTCGAGCCGACCATCATCGGGCTGGTACCATCCTCACCGAACTCGAACTGGACGATGTTATCGCGTGAGTCCCTCACCGTGCCGTCGTACTGCGTCTCGAGTTCAGACAGCGCGTTGATCAACCGACGTTGCAGGTAACCTGACTTGGACGTCCTGACTGCCGTGTCGACCAACCCCTCACGTCCACCCATCGCGTGGAAGAAGAACTCCTTCGGTGTCAACCCACTCGTGTAGGAGTTTTCCACGAAACCTCTGGCACCGGCTCCGAGGTCGTCAGCCTTGAAGTGACTGAGGGTACGACCCTCGTAGCCACGGTTGATACGCTCACCACGTACCGACTGTTGGCCCACACATCCTGCCATCTGTGTGAGATTGAGCAACGACCCCCGGGCACCTGATTCGGCCATGATGACCGCTGGGTTGGATTCATCGAGGTGGTCCTCGGCGATATCACCGGCGTTGTCACGTGCTCGTCCCAGCGCCTGCATGATCTTCATCTCGAGCGTCTCGTCGACCGTCCGTCCAGGGAGTGACTCGAGATCGCCCTGTTCGTATGTCTCGATCAGGCGTTCGACCTGATCGTAGGCGTTCTCGATAGCCTCGGCGATACGCTCTTTCGCCTCAGGTGGGACGGTCTCGTCATCGATCCCGATCGAGAAGCCGAAATGCATGATCGACCGGATCGCGAGTGATGACACTTCGTTGATAAATACACGTGAACGTGTCGTCCCATACTGCTTCGTGATCTTGTCGACAATCTCACCCCCGAACTCGCCGGTCGCCTCAGAGTCGATCGTCCCTTCGATAAGCTGGCCGTCGTTGATGACGACTGTATCACCAGATTCGCTGATGAACTCCATCGAGAGGTCGTCGGGGAGCAGCTGTGAGAAGATCGTCCGACCGGTCCAGTACGCCTCACTCTCCTCGACTCCGTCAGGTTCAGGGAGTTCGTCGATGCTCGTCCCTCTGAGTAGGTCAGAAGCCTGGGTCTCATTGAACCTCGGTGGATCGCCAGTCTCTGGATCGGGATGTGTCAATAGATACGACCCGGAGATATGGTCCTGGATAGACCCGATGATGTTACGGCCAAAGCGTGGTGAGAGGATCTGCTCTTGTACCCGCATGAGGACACGCGCCTCAGCACGAGCCTCCTCGTTTTGCAGCGCGTGCATGTTCATCTCGTCCCCGTCAAAGTCTGCGTTGTAAGGGGGGCAGACGACCGTGTTCAATCGGAAGGTCTTGTACGGCATGACGACCACCTCGTGCGCCATGATCGACATACGGTGCAATGAAGGCTGACGATTGAAGAGCACGATATCTCCGTCGATGAGGTGGCGGTTGACCTCCCAGCCCGGTTCGACCTTCCCAGAGAGCTCCTCACAGTTCTTTTCTGTCACCTTGAGACGCCGACCATCAGGTCGTCGGACATAGTTTGCACCAGGGTGTCGTTCCGGGCCGTTGGCCACGTACCGCTGCGCCTTGTCGAGATTGCGCTCGTTGACGTGCATGGTCTGTGTCATCTCGGTGGCGACACGGTCAGGGACGCCCACCTCGTTGAGGCTGAGTGTGGGATCTGGCGAGATGACTGTCCGTGCGGAGAAGTTGACTCGCTTGCCCGATAGGCTCCCTCGGAAGCGCCCTTCCTTACCCTTTAGACGCTGACTCAGCGTCTTCAGTGGCCGTCCGGAGCGGTGTCGAGCAGGCGGGGTGCCACTGATCTCGTTGTCCATGAACGTCGTGACGTGATACTGCAGGAGCTCCCAGAGGTCCTCGATAATCAGCTGTGGTGCACCAGCCTCACGGTTCTCCATGAACCGCTGGTTGATACGGATGATGTCGACCAGCTTGTGGGTGAGGTCATCCTCCGAACGCTGACCGTTATCCAACGTGATTGACGGCCGTGCGGTGACCGGTGGGACTGGCAACACCGTCAGCACCATCCACTCGGGGCGTGAGTTCTGTGCGTTGATACCGAGCACCTCGATATCCTCATCTGGGATGTCCTCGAACCAGTCGCGGATATCACTCGGCATGAGCTTGTTCATGTCCTCGACGGTGAGGTCGACATCGAGTGCGCGCTCAATCGAGCGCCTTGCCTCACGTGCCGGCCGGAACGTCCCGCCTAGAATCTCGTTGATACGCGCGAGCTCGATACCCGTCTTTTCAGCCAGTTCCTGAGGTGAGGTGGGATCGTCCTCGTCTTGCATGGCTGCTGCGATGAGCTGTGGATAATCGTTAGCGAGGACGTTTTGAATCTCATAATAGGTGGTCGGCTTCTCATGGCTGATCTCGTACTGTTTCTCGCCACAGAACGGACAGAAATCCTTCTTTCGTGCCTGTCTGATCGCCGCCTTGGTCACGTCGTTGACGTCCTGATCGAGCGAACGAACGGTTTTGAGCATCTCGCGAAACTCATCTCGCTCCTCCTCGGTGAGCATCAATCGCGAACACTCACGACAGGTACCACGAAGCAGACGGCGGATGAGTTTGGTGAAGCCGACGTGGATGACCGGTGCGGCGAGTTCGATGTGACCGAAGTGGCCGTTGCACTGCCCTGAGTGCTTCCCACATGTCTTGCACTCAAGCCCAGGGTCGATCACACCCAGGCGGGGATCCATCAATCCCATATCGATGGGGAACCCGTCGTCGTCGTAGGTGTCGGCGGTGATGATCTTGGTCGCACTCATTTCTCGGTACTCCTCTGGATTCATCAGGCCGAAGCCGATGGAATCGATCTCTTTGGGTGATTGCGTGATTACCATGGGTGGTCAGACTGCATCGGCGAGGTGAAGTCGTGGCGCGATACCGAGGGCCTTCATCTCATCGAGGAGCAACTTGAAGGCGTAGCTCATCTCGATCTCGTGGATGTCCGTCTCCTCGCCGCAGTTCGGACAGTACACGTAGTTCCGGTCGATGTTCTCGACAGCGGTCATCCCACACTCGCCACACACGTGGATGAACTCACGGTCGGACTCATCCAGGAGGCGCTCTTTGAGTGCCATCGCGGCACCGTGGCCGATGAGCACGTCGCGCTCCATCTCACCGACACGGAGACCGCCCTCCCTGGCTCGACCCTCAGTCGGCTGCCGAGTGAGCACCTGGACTGGACCACGCGATCTGGCGTGGATCTTGTTCGAGACCATGTGATACAGCTTCTGGTAGAAAATCGTCCCGACGAAGATCTCCGCATCGACCTTCTCGCCGGTGATCCCTGAGTACATGGTCTCCTTCCCCGAGGAGTGAAATCCGTGTTCCTCGAGCGAGCCTCGCAGGCTCGCTTCGTCCTCGCCGGTGAAGGCGGTACCGTCGACACGACGACCTTCAAGCGAGCCGACCTTGCCCCCGAGCATCTCGAGCACGTGGCCGACCGTCATCCGTGATGGGAGGGCGTGTGGGTTGACGATGAGGTCGGGGACGACCCCCTCGTGGGTGAACGGCATATCCTCCTGTGGGGCGATGAGCCCGACGACACCCTTCTGTCCGTGTCGCGAGGCGAACTTATCGCCGAGTTCGGGGATACGCTCGTCACGTACACTGATTTTCGAGAGCTTCGACCCGTCCTCTCCCTCCATGAGCGTGACAGTATCGACGATGCCTGACTCTCCCGAACGCATCGTCACGCTCGTCTCCCGTCGTTTTTGCGGGCTGAGTCCACCCATCTCATCAGGCTCCTCGAGAAATCGAGGTGGACTCGTCTTCCCGATAAGGACATCGTTCTCATCCACCGCTGTCTCCGGGTTGACGAGGCCGTCCTCATCGAGGTGGGTATACGCATCTTCACCGCGTGCACCACGGACGTCCTGCTCTGGTATCTCGAAGTGATCCTCCTGCCCGCCTGGATACCGTCGCTCCTCGCCCTCGTAGGTACGGAAGAAGTGCGAGCGGGCGAGAGCTCGCTCGACCGATCCCTTGTTCATGACGAGGGCGTCCTCCACGTTGAACCCCTCATAGCTCATCACCGCGACGATGAAGTTCTGGGCAGCTGGTCGGTTGTCATACCCGATTTGCTCGGTCGTCTGCGTCTTGACCATCGACAGCTGCGGATAGTGTAATAGATGTTGTCGGGTATCGGGACGGATTCGGTAGTTCGCAGAGGGCAGACCCAGTGCCTGTTTGATCATGCCTGCACCCATCGTGATACGCGGGCTGGCGTTGTGCTCGGGGTAGGGGATCATCCCTGCCCCGACACCGAACATGAGCTGTGGGTCGATCTCGAGGTGGGTGTGATCTTCAGTAAGGTCCCCCTCGTCGACGGCGACCAGCAGGTCACTCTCCTCCTCGGCGTCGATATACTCGATGTAACCGTGTTCGACGAGGTCCTCGAACGAGATATCTCCCCGTTCCAGCGCAGCCACCTCCTCCTCGGTAATGACCGGTTCGCCATTGCGACAGACGATGAGCGGCCGACGTGCACGCCCGGCGTCGGCGTTGATGATTACCTCGTTCGTCCGTTCGTTCATCGACACGTTGACCATGTGACTGATTTCACCGCGCCGACGGGCGTATCGGATTTTTGTGGTGAGTTCCTCGGGGTCTGGGTATGTCCCGACGAGACTACCGTTGACGAACACCTTCGCCTCTCGAGCTGGGCTACTCATGATCAATCAGCCTCCGTCTCCTGCGGACGTTCGATCGGTTGGACGCCGCTCACCCCGAGCTTGGCCAGCTCGCGCTTCAACTCATTCTCGTCTGTGATGTGCTGTGAGAGTTCCATCGATTGTGCAAAGTTCTTGACCAGTCCACAGTTCGGTCCCTCTGGTGTCTCAGATGGGCAGATCCTTCCCCACTGCGTGGCGTGGAGGTCGCGTGCCTCAAAGTGTGGCTGACTCCGCGAGAGTGGGCTTCGAAGCCGGCGGAGGTGGCTCAACACCCCCATGTGGTCGGTCCGGTCGACCAGCTGACTCACACCGCTTCGGCCACCGACCCAGTTGCCAGTCGCGATCGGATGCTCGAGGCGCTCGGTGAGCACGTCAGATCTGACGACGGTCGTCACCTGTAGTCGGCGGTTACGCATGTGTGCACGCTCGAGCTGGTACTTCACGTCGCGGGCGAGTTTGTTCAGCGCCGTTCTGAACAGGTCTCGCATCAGGTCGCCACTCACCTTGAGGCGCTTGTTTGCGTAGTGGTCCTTGTCATCTGGGTCACGACGTTCGAGGGCGAGTTCGAAACATGCCTCGGCCATGCGACAGAGGTAGATGGCCTTGTTCATCCTGACGACCTCCTCGTCGATACCCTCCTCGTGCAGATGTGGGAGGAGGTAGCGGTCGATGACGTAGTTCGCCCGCTTGAGCTGGTAGTTCTTGCCCTGGCCGCTGGCGACACGTTGGCCGAGGGTCTCGATGGCCTCCTCGGTGGTCTGAACCTCCGCAGCCTCGAGGTTCTCAAGCATGAATTTCACGATCTCAGGGTCCTCAGAGACCCGGTGGACGATCTCCTCGTCGGATTCGAGCCCGAGTGCTCGAACAAGTGTGACGAAGTTGACCGATCCACTGACACTCGGGAAACTCACCTCGAGCAGGCCATCACGCGTCCGCTCACAGAGAACCAGTGCTCGATAGCCTCGTCGTTGGGAGAACGTCTTGGCGATCTCGACACGGTCACCGTACTTGGTATCATACTCGCAGAGAATCTTGTTCGGTGCAAGATCCTCACTCGTCATGAGGACGCGTTCGGATCCGTTCACGATGAAGTAGCCACCCGGGTCGGCAGGGTCCTCTCCGATGCGGATGAGCTCCTCGTCGGTGAAATCGCGGATGTTACACTTACTCGAGCCGACCATGATCGGCATCCTCCCGATTTTCACCTCATCCTGGTCGACGAGGCGGTCCTCGTCCTCCAGTGGATCTCCCTTGATGATGGCCATCTCCATGAAGACCGGTGCGGAGTAGGTGATGTTCCGCAGTCGCGCCTCCTGCGGATAGAGCAACTCCTCGCTCCCGTCTGCCTCGCGCACCCGAGGCGTGACGATTCTGACGTTGCCGAGTTCAACCCAAACCGGTTCCTCCCCTTCTTTGTCACCGATGTCGGTCTCGATGCGTGCCTTCTCCTTGACGACCTCCTGCATGCCGCGCTCTAGGAATGAGTCGAACGATCGGAAGTGGTGGTCTGCGAGCCGTTCCTCTGAGAAGAAGCCGCGCGATAGAACGCGTCGTTGTGTGTCTTTCATCCCTCGATCACGAGCCGGTAGACGTATGCGGTTGTTGTCGTTCGCGAGTCTCGTTTGATCTCGATGACATCGCCGACCGATGCCTCGTCGGGTATAGCTGCATCACCGGCGACAATCTTCGGTAGATCGGTTCGGTCGATGTCGTACTCCTCAAGAAACTCCTCGATTTCATCCTCGTTCATCACGCGATGCTCCGGTACTAAGGTGTGGGCGTGTACATTTACCATGGGTGGGACTCCGACGCAAATGCGACGGTCACGAGATACTACAGTGACTTATCTCACGGCACTACTTAACACTTGCCAACTGGCCGTTACCCGGTCGGTTTCCTGTCCGCTATTGGAAAGCCTTAATATCGCAATCACGATAGCCTCTGTTGCTATCTGTGCCCGAATGGTGTAGTGGCCTATCATACGACCCTGTCACGGTCGTGACGCGGGTTCAAATCCCGCTTCGGGCGGGTTCATTTCGTGACGTGATACAACCACGTTGAGCGAGACGTGGCGATGCCTCTGCGTCAACTCACGATGGGCGATAGTATAGCGAGTAGGCGATGACGAGGAATCCGATGAAGACGAGGAAGCTCTCGATGAGGATGCCCTCTTCAAGTGTGAGCCCGAGGTGGTAGACCGCCCCTGCAAGGAACGTCCCCAGAGTGATCAAGCCGAACCCGATCGCGAGGTAGATGAGTGCACCATCGCCCGTGCGTCGATAGGCACGATACGCGGTGATCGTTACGTAGCCCCCGACGAGGAGGATGAACGTCTTGACGACCGAGAGGAAGGTGATCGTCCCGAAATCGGCTGCAATATCGTGTGGCGTCATAGCTCCTTGCTCACCTCCGACCAGAGCTCCGCAAGTCGTTCGTCCGCACGCTTTCGTGGCTTGGTGAGCTCAACCGTGAACTCACCGGTCTCACCATCTCGGAGTATCATCACCTCGGAGAATGCCGGAACATACTCACTCGTATGCCGGCCATCACGTCTGATACGTGTCTGCTGATGCAACAACCCCGCCTCGGTGAGGCGATCCAACTTTCGATAGAGCGTCGATTCGGGGATATCGCATCGCTCTTGGAGTTCCTTCGCAGTCATAGGCTCATGAAGTGTCTGTATGATTGTCCGAGCGTCATCGTCGGCCAAGATGTCGAGCACCTCCTCGACACTTGGTTCCTCCTCCACCGCGTAAGGATCCCGGACCATCTGTCGCGGAGATGGGAGCGAATGTGGCTTAAACGACACGTTCCATTTTCGTCATCATCCTCAGTAGCTGGGCGACTATGAGCTCACCAGTCGATCCAGTCGTGCTCCCAGCCCGATCGAGCATGCTGTGTTCGACGTGCCCGCTCGGCATCCTCTCTGATGGTTCGGTTTCGTTCGATCGCCGTACCCTGTTCCCCCTTGACGAGTAGCGGTTTGAACCGGACGGGCTGTCCACTTGCCACCTGCGACCGCCGATCGAACGTGGCGACCTCCTGTGGGTTCGACCCGAGGGGCATGACCAGACGACCATCTGGTGTGAGTTGGTCAAGCAATCGTTTCGGTGGTCTGATCGCAGCTGCCTCGAGGAGGATGCGATCGAAAGGTGCGTACTCTGGGAGGCCAAGAGCGCCATCACGACAGTCGACAAGCACCTCGCGGTATCCCGAGCGAGCGAGGTTTCGCCTGGCGGTGATGACGAGCGACCGATCGATATCGACAGCATGGACCAGGCACGGGTCGGTCATCTCGGCGACGACCGCAGCGGTATAACCGACGCCGGCACCGACGATGAGTGTGCGGTCTGCGTCGCTCGGGGCGAGTGCTTCGAGCAGTATGGCGACCGTACTCGGTGCGAGGACGGTACTCCCCTGGTGCTGCTGGGCTATGTCCTCGTATGCGGTCGATTGCTCGACGAACTCGTGTCGTGGCACCTCACGCATCGCCAGCGCGAGTTCGGGTGTTGAGAGGAAGCCCTTCGACTCGTGCTGGAGGCTGTCGACCATATCCTCCCGCAACACCCCGAGGTCCATACCTGGGTGTATGCCGTCTCTGCCTTTAATGCCGCGATGAGATACCTCAACTGTCCGACGCTTGCCGATGGTGTCAATCCTCTGGAGGACCCTCGCGCATCCGGACGAATCGGACGCCACCGTGGTGTTCCCTGTGTTGTCTGCCTTCGGAATCGATACACACGAGTACGAGCTCCTGGCGGTAGTGACCAACCGGCGCGAGTAACCGCCCGTTCGCGGCGAGCTGGTCGAGCAATGCATCGGGTATCGAGTCGGCTGCACAGGTCAGGTAGATGGCATCGTAGGGGGCGTGTTCAGCCCACCCATCGTGTCCGTCGCCGACGGTGATAGTGATATCACCGTACCCGAGCCTGCGTAACCTGTCTCGTGCGGATTCGGCCAACGAGGGTGATACCTCGATGGAGAAGACTCCTGCTGCCCCCACCACCTCGGCAGTGACTGCGGCATGATAACCGCACCCGGTCCCCACCTCAAGCACGGTGTCTCCGCGTTCGAGGTCGAGTAGTTCGACCATGGTCGCCACCATATGTGGGGCTGAGATGGTCTGCCCGTGACCGATCGGGAGTGGCCGATCGTGATACGCCTGCGACAGCTGTGCCTCTGGAACAAACGCATGTCGAGGAACCGCACGCATCGCCTTGGCCGTTACATCCCTGGAAATGGTCCCCGAACGCACCAGCCTGTCGACCATCTCGTCGCGTGCCTCACGATACGTATCCGAGGCGGTCATCTACCAGGGCTCTCGTGGCACGCGTCGTTGGGATCTGACATACAATCGATCGATATCGCTGGCGATGGCCCTCTCACCAGGATCGTTCAGCTTTCGCTCACCCCTGTCGTCTCGCAGCAAGATACCGAAGATACTGACCGGCTCATCACCGATGGTCTCCTCCGTACCGATCTCGAACATCCTGTCCCCTGGCACATGCATGGTGGTCGAGCGTGACGTGCGTTCGCTTCGTTTCGGTGGGTGGATCGTGACCGGGACGGCCACGTTACCGATATCTCGCGTCCAGAGGGTGGCTGTATCCCCGATATCGAGTTGGTCATGGCGAGCCCCATCGACACCTTCGATATCGGTCAATTCTACGGAGAAAACCGCCTCGTCGGTCTCGACGACGAACTCTTGACCGACGGAGAACACGGCGTCATCTGGGACATCGATCGTCGTCGTGATCGAATCACCGGCTTGCGACACCACGGTTCGCACCTCCCGTGTTGGCGGGTGTGTCTCGATCTTTGCTCGATGCACGTGTTGACACTCGAGACACCTGACCGTGGTATCACCGTTCGAGGTGAGCACCTCGTGGAGGGTCTCGATAGTGGGGGAACAGGCAGGGCAATTCACCGCCACCTGATCGCCGACTTCGCTCATGGTTCGAAGTAACCCTCCAATGCGTAAACCTCCTTCCCTCGCTCAGCTGGGTGAAGGGAGCTCGATCAGCTCACCATCTGCCTTTACCACTGGGTCTCGTACGATCCCATCGAGGTGGATGGGTGCCTCCGTGTCGCCACCGATGCTGGCATCGTCACCGATCGCCACGTGGATAGTTCCCGCTGCCTTCTCATCTAAGAGGACGGACCCGATCAGTTCCGTGACACCATCATTCGTACCGATACCGAGTTCGGCCACGTTGTATGCATCACGCCCGACCGCCTCGCTCGCCGCTTCGACCGTGGCGCGGATGTGCTCATCGGAGATCGAGGTGACGTAGCCATCGGTACATTCGATCCGGATCGGTTCATCGAGCAGGCCGTACGGTCGCATCGTCCCATCGATGATGACCGTCCCATCGGCGGAAGCAGGGCTGATGAACACCTCACCTGCGGGCAGGTTCGAGAACGCCCCGGGCTCATGGACGATACCCGTATCACGCAACCATGTGCGATCGCGGACATCGAAGGTCACATCGGTCCCACGTGTGGTCTCGATACTGATCGTCGCTGCCTCCTCGACCGCCTGTGCTATCCTCGAACATGTATCTTCGATGCGATTGTAATCCGCATCGAGACCGGTCGTGAAGACGGCCTCGGTGATACCTGGTAGTGTGGCGCCTCTGGCACCTGCCTCACAGGCATGTTGACGTGCCCTGGTGTGACTGAGGCTCTTTGAGGTAGGTGCGAGGAAGACATCGCTCCGCTCGAGAGCACCGGCGACCGGATCGGGTGGCTCGCCACCGTGGGTCTGTCCCTCTGGATAGCGAACCGAGACAGCCGCATCGGTGATGTCGTGGGCTCGTCGGTACAACGCCTCGGCGATCGATTCGGTGTTCGGATCACTCACCACGGTGAACGATTCGTCAGGTTGGAGCGCGAGGCACTGTTCAATGGCCGTTCGTGCTGCCTCATCGATGGACGACGCCGTCATATCGACGCGATTGCGACCGGGATGGTTAGGTGTTACCTTCGGGGTGGCTCGAAACCATTAACCCGGTGTCTCGGCCATCTTCCGATATGATCGATGTGGGGATCAACGGCTATGGGACGATCGGCAAACGTGTCGCAGACGCGGTCACGGCGCAACCCGATATGCAGGTCGTCGGGGTGGCAAAGACCAGTCCGAACCATGAGGCCAAGGCTGCAGTGAAGCGTGAATATCCACTGTTCGTTTCGTCGGACGATCGCGTCGAGGCATTCGATGCTGCAGGTATCCCGACCGCGGGCATTGTCGACGAGCTCATCGATACAAGCGATGTCATCGTCGACGCAACGCCGTCGGGTATCGGTGCGAAGTATGCCGAGGATTACCTCGAGGCGGGCACCCCGGCGATCTTCCAGGGGGGAGAGGCAGCCGATGTCGCCGAGGTAAGCTTCACGGCTTGTGCCAACTATGACGACGCTCAGGGCCGTGCCTCAGCGCGCGTTGTCTCATGTAACACCACGGGGTTGGTCAGACTCATCGAACAACTCGATGAGCCATTCGGTGTCGATCGCGTCCGAGCCACACTTGTGCGACGCGGTGGAGACCCCTCACAGACCGGTCGTGGACCGATCAACGATATCCTTCCGAACCCCGTCTCACTTCCGTCACATCACGGGCCAGATGTGAAGACGATCCTTCCCGACCTCGATATCGTCACGGTTGGGTTGAAGGTGCCCGCGACGCTCATGCATGTCCACGCACTGAGTATCGACCTCAACTCCGAGGCGACCCCTGCGGAGATTCGAGACCGCCTCGATGCATCGGATCGACTGTTTCTCGTCTCCGATGAGATGGGTATCGACGGTGCTGGGAAGCTCAAGGACTTCGCGCTCGATGCCGGTCGTCCACGGGGAGACCTCTGGGAGAACTGTATCTGGGCCGAGTCGATCGCTGTTGAGGATGGCGAGTTGTATCTGTTTCAGGCTATCCACCAGGAGAGCGACGTCGTCCCAGAGAATATCGATGCGATCCGAGCACTCGTCGGTGAGGTGGATGCCGAGACGAGTCAGGCGATGACCAACGAAGCCCTCGGCCTGGGACTGTGAGGAAGGCTTTTCCCATCACAACTGTTACCTCAGCGTATGCGTCGAAAGGACCGCGATGACCCATTTGGTGAGTTCTTCGAAGAGTTCGAGCGGATGATGAACGAGATGTTCGGAGGGGCGAGTTCGTTCCACTTCGAGACGATGGCGGAGTCCGGGTCTGATACCCATATAGACATCTACGAGGAGGACGAGCACCTCCGCGTGGTGGCAGACCTCCCAGGTGTTGAGAAGTCGGATATCGATGTCACGTGTGACGGTCGCGTTGTTCGCATCAGGGCCGATGGTGAGCGTCGAAGCTACGACGAACGCGTCCGACTCCCACAGCGTGTCGATGAGGAGTCGGCTGCTGCACGTTATAACAATGGTGTCCTCGAGATCCGATTCGACCTGCTTGAAGGTGGCAGATCGATCGATATCAGCTAGCTTCCCTCTTTTGCAACCCGTCTGATCAAGGCTGCGAGACGGTCATAGAAGTCCGAGGGGTACTGCTCGATCCGATCGATCGTGGGTCGACCGTTCACCTCGATGACGACCGGCCCTTCCGGGCCGATGAGCACATCAACACCGAGGAGTGCCACCCCGAGGGTATCTGCCACGTGCTCTGCAATATCTGACAACCGCTTTGACGGCGTGACCGGCACGGGTGTCGCCCCACGGTGTACGTTCTTCACCCATCCATCGGCGTCACCGTCGAGTCGGCGCTCGACCGCACCGGCGACGACACCGTCGATGACGGTCAATCTGACATCTCTTGCCTCGGGGATGTACTCCTGTAGGAGAAATGAGCGGTCACCGGTTGCCGGGAAGTCGTGGATCAACTCGAGGTAGTCGACGACACCGCGAAACGAGTCGGGATCCTCGACGAGCACGTGGCCTGTGCCGCGTGTGGTCGAGTTCGGCTTGATGACAACCGGGCCGTCGAATCGGTCGAACACGTCCCGTATGGCATCTGCGTCGGCCGGCGATGAGACGAGCACCG
Source organism: Halobacteriales archaeon (assembly GCA_007118145.1). Lineage (GTDB taxonomy): Archaea > Halobacteriota > Halobacteria > Halobacteriales > SKSH01 > SKSH01. The sequence goes on along the minus strand of SKSD01000012.1, from coordinate 17,406 downwards.
TTCGCGGTGTCTGGATACCGACCTTCTGGAGCTGTGTCAGCACACTTGCCTTGTTACGTGTGGTCAGAATATCGTCACGACCGTTGATCCAGGGGATGTCGAGTGCGGCGGTGATGACCGAACCCTCGACGACACGTTTTGGAAAGACAAATCCGACATCGATCTCGAAGTCGATGTGGTCCCTGATCGAATCGAGCTCGTAGCATGCCCCACCGACAGGGAGATGATACACAGCGATACCGTGAGGTGGGAGGTGTCGATACAGTCTTCGTCGCGTTGGTCCATCAGAGGAAACAGCGAGATTCAGTGCCACAGACGCCGTCGTCGGTGGTCACCCGACGAGCAGGTCTTGACCGCGTTCGACCTCGATCCGACACGGGGGTGAGACCTTGTTGTACGCCCGTCGCAGTGCGTCCTTGCCGATCTCGGCATCGTCAACATCACAGTAGAGCGTGAACAGTCGGTCACCCTTGTGGACACGCGCGGCGAGACCGACGACCTTCCCGAAGGAGAGTCGCATCCCATCGGAGACACGGTCTGCACCGGCACCGGTCGCCTGCTTGTTCTCCCTGAGGACGTGATGTGGGTGGCGACGCAGCGTCATCTTGTAGTTACCCTCCCCAAGCTGTTTGATCAGGAATCGGTTCGCACTCAGTCGGGATGCCTCGAGAGCACCGTGGCGTATCTGACAGTCCTCCTCGACGATGAGACTGATCTGTACGGGATAGTCATCCGGATGTGCCTCGCGATTGCCCATGTGGTACTGGGCGACCTTGCTGGCGGGGATGCCCGTGATGTATTCTCGTCGTGTATAGGGGGGCTTTGATATCGCACGGTACATCGAGGCCGGCTTGTCGGACATGGTTCGTATACCAGGATGAGGCTAACGCGGTGGATAAAGCCTTCGAACCACCAGCATTCGCCCGTTCAGTTGTAGCCCCTCCAGCGGTGGCCACATTCAGTACACTTGAAAAATCGCGTCGGCGGTTCATCGGCAGAGGCGGTCTGTTTCAAGGTGTACCATGCGGTCGTGTTTCCACAGTCATCGCAACGGACGTCATCAGTGGTGGGAAGCCCCTCCTGTGCAACCGACTCATCCGTCTCGATCACCTCGGTCTCGCCTTGTTCCTCCGTATGGACGAATGACGCGGCGAGATCTTCATCCACGGATTGTCGTCCATCGCATCCGCTTGCTGAACAGACCATCCAGCTACCGTCGCGTCGCATGAGCGAACCGCACTGGTCGCAAAACTGCATCGTCGATACACATCACTTGGGACGAGCGAACAGGTATGTGCTTCGGAACGGGTGTCATCACCTGATGCGCCGGACACCGGTGATGTCGAACCCATGATCGTAGATATCGGTCTCAAAGCGGATGATATCCTCATCCTCGAGACGGGAGAGTACGCCCCTGAACTGCTTGACGTACATCGTCCGCGTGCGCTCGTTACCACCGGTCTCCCACTCGAAGACGATGTTACCGTGAGCTGCGTTCATCAGACCGGCTACCTCCGTCTCTGAGAGCACCTCGTTGTTGACGAGCATCAGGATGAGACCATCCCATCGATGTGCGGCCGCGGAGAGCCCCTTCATCAGGACGATGATATCCGTCCAAGACATGGTCTCATCAGCACTGATGACCATGTCCGTCAACGAGTCGATGACGATGAGGTTGTCTCTGGCGTGCTCGCTGAGGTAATCACCGAGGAGGCCGAGGACCCCACGACTGCCTCGGATCTCACCAAGTGAGTCGATATCGGGTGTGGCCTCGGAGTACCACTCCATCGGTACCCGACTTCGCTTGAAGTACTGATCTGAGAGATCGAGGAAGTTGATCGAGTCAATCGCCGTCTCGATGATGTCATCCTCGAGGACGTACCCCAGTTCGGTCTCGACCGCGCGAGGTGGCATGCAACAGGAGACGTAATGTACCTCGTCTGGGAGCATCCCCACCTCCTCATCGAGCGTCCCATAATACAGCTCGAACAGCTCGCGGTCGGCCAGTGCCAGCGCGGACATCGTGGCACTGGTGTAGCAGAACTCTCTGGCTCCAGCACCGAGTTGACCGGAGAGCAAGACGCTGCTCCCGCTTGGTGCACCGCCATCGATGAGCTCATCGAACCTCGAGATGCCAAACGGGATACGTGCCATGGCGGTCGTTGGAGCAGTGGTATTATACGGGTTACGCAAGGTTTTCATCACCGATAATCTCCGACACGATGGCCAATATCTTCGCCAAACGGCTCAGAAATTCGGTATACGAGCTTTTGATGAAGCATGGGACCGCTGAGATTCGAACTCAGGTCCAACGCACCCCATGCGCTGAGGATGCCAAGCTACCCCACGGTCCCTTATCCACTCCAACGATATTCGACGGGTTAAGGGGTTCGACTCGATGCCACCATTGCGGTTGATGGCGGCAAGCAGACATGCTGGGATATCGATGGAGGTTTCACCGATCAAAGCAGCACACGCTCGAGTTCGACCACCACGCCATGTGTCTGTCCAGGTTCACCGACATAGTGTCCGAGACAGACCGCCACACCAGCGGGCGTGACACAGGCGACGAGTTCACCAGCCTCGATCTGTTCGTCGATGTCGAGCACACCTGGTGCATACACGGGTGCGCCGTGTGCGATCTCTGTGGCCGCATCGGCCGCGACGGTCACCGATGGGAGGTGGGCGATCGCCTCCTCAGCCGGTCTGATGATCGCTTTGAGCGCTGTCTCGTCACCGTCGTCTTCCCAGAAGGCGAGCGCATCGGCCAGGTCATGCAAGGTGACGAGTGAGCGGTCATCGAACGGCTGGCTCTCGATACGACGCAGTGACGCCATGTGTCCACCGGTACCGATCGCCAGGCCGATATCGTGACAGAGCTTGCGGATATAGGTCCCCGCCTCGCAGGATACCTCGATGAGCACGCGACGGCCGTCACGCTCGAGCACGTCGATCGAATGAATCGTCCGAGTACGAAGTGACCGGCTGACGGCACTCTTTCGCGGTGGCCGTTGGTAGATTTCGCCGGTGAATCGGTCGATGATGACACGCCATCCCTCGGGTGGTTCGTCGTGCAACTCGAGGATTGCGACGTATACCTTGTCACCAGCGGTCAATGCCGTCGCCGTCCTGGTGGCATCACCCAGGAGTACCGGCAGGCAGCCTGTCACCTCGGGGTCGAGCGTCCCAGCATGACCGGAGCGATCCACCCCGGTGAGCCCGCGCACCCAGGTACTCACCTGGTGGGAGGTCGGCCCAGCTGGTTTGTCGAGGTTCACCACTCCGAATGTGAGCAACTCCTTGATATCGCGTTCTGTCGGGGGAGTCCGCAATGGTGTCATCCCGGTATCTCGACCGGCTCCATCTCGACGGTACCCTCATCAACAGCGTCATCGTAGCCATCTATCGAGACAGCGATGATGTCGATCACGGTCGACGCATCCCACCTGGCGGTGTTGATGGCCAAGTCATAGATGGATTGATCGTCGATATCGATCCCGTAATAGGTGCTGTACCGTGTCGCCTCACTCGTCTCACGCCGCTTTGTTTGCTCGGCAATCTCGTCGATGGTCCCCTCCTCACGGTCGGCGATACGGGCCACGCGGACCGATGTCGGTGCATCGAGCCAGAACCGGAAATCGGCGTGTTCGCCGGCTAGCCATCCAGCGAGGCGCGATTCGATGACGATATCGTCACGACCTGCCGCGATCGACTGCAGTCGCCGGTCGAGTTCGAAATCGATCGAGTCGTCCTCCTCAGCGAGTTCGTTCAACTCGACCACGCTAAGGCCACGCTCTGTGGCGACCGATCTGAAGATATCACCACCGCTGATATGTTCGAGCCCGTAGTGCTCTGCCAATCGGGCTGCTGTCGTCGTCTTGCCCCCTCCGGGTGGCCCGGAGACAGTGAGTAACATATCGTGGTGAGGCCGCCACGCGTACAAAGTCGTTTCCGATTACGATGGCGTCGTCTGCAGGTTGAGCGCCTTGCGTATCAACTGCGTGAACCCGAGGGAACACAAGAAGTACCAGAGGATCCACATCGGCATCGGCCCGAGGAACGTATCATCCCACCGGACATCACCGAGGAGTGGTAACACCATGGCCATCTCTGCCTCGGCGAGCTGGCTGGTACCGACGAACCACCACAGCCAGAGGAACAGCGGTATGGTGAGCAGGGTGATCCATACCATGGGGCGAAACTGTGCCTTGAACATCTGGAGCATGCCACCCATGGCCTCCATCTGCTCTTGCTGGATGCGTTCGAGTGCCTCCTCGTCACCCCGCTCTTCAGCCTGCTTGCGTTTTTCCTGTACAGCCTTCATCTGCTCTTGATATGCACCGATTACCTCGGTATCGGCGAGGTTCGCCTGCAGCAGTGTCGAATACAGTCCTGTCAGCATCGCGAGTGAGAGGACGACCGCGAAGAATGGCATCGAGCCCTCAAGCGGTGAGAGGATGAGGTTGATGCCTTCGCCGATCTGGTCACGCAGTGGGTCGAACCAGTAGGCGACCATGAACAACACCGTCATCCCACCGGCGAGCTTGTCATAGGTCGTCCAGCTGACATCAGCATCGACCTCTGGGACGCTCGCGCTGATTGGCTCGTACCCCTCATCCATCAACTGGTCGATACCCTCGGGATCAGCGAGGCGGAACCCCTCCTCGCCACTTTCGAGGACACCCTCCTGGATGAGCCGACCCCACTGACCACTGGTCAGCTCATCCTTGACATCACGCCACTCGACCTCGCTGTCATGCTCCTCGCTTAGCTCTCGGATGGCGGCGATGGCCTTCGTGAATGCAGCATCCTCGTCCATCAGCTTCTTCGCGCGTTCCGCAGCGTGACCCATCTACTGGGTGTTCATCGCCGTCGGTTTTCAATGTTGCAATATCGACGTGATGCCGAAAACGTCTATCAACAGTGATAATTTTGACTTATCCCTTAAATTGGAACAGGATTGTACTCTCTAGGAGCATGACTACCGTGTGGGACTCTGACCGAGGGCAGTCTGAGGTGTTGGGGACTGTGATGTTGATCGGGATTGTCCTCATCGCTGCTTTGGCTGTCGCTGGACTCGCCCTTGGTGCATTCGGTGGAACACAGGACCAAGCTGACAGAGAGGCGATCGAGCAATATCTGTTGGACATCCGTTCATCGGTCTCAGCCGTTGCCATCGAGGGTGAAACACAACGTAATATCCATGTTGAGCCTCCAGAAGGCGCCCAAATGACGATGGACGGTACCAGCACCAGCATCACCATCATTCATCATGACTATATGGGCAATGAGACGGTCGACCCGCAGGTGCTATACAACCAATCGGAGATTGGTACACTCGAGGTCGCACATAACGGCGAACTGTATGGACTTGAGGCAGGTGGCATCTTCCGTATCAGTGATGGTCACGGGTCGATGGTCGCTCCACCGAAGATGGCCTATCGTGGCCTGACCGCGAATATACCGCTCCTCCGTATGGATGGTCAAGGTGCGAAGGCAGGACCCACCCAATTATCTATCTCACCGGGTGAGCACGTCCGTCCTGCCTTTCCGAACGAGACCGAATTCTATGAAAACAACCTACCGTTTGACAATCCCGTCATGAACGGTTCGGTCGATATCGTCGTTCAGAGCAAGTTCTACGAGGGATGGGCACAGTTCTTTAACCAATACACCGAAGGGACGGTGGTTGTTGATCACGAAAATGAAACGGTCACAACGACCTTGAGCTCGTTACAGGAGATGGAGTTTGATAACGCGGTCAAGGTCCAGCGAGACGTATCTGTATCTGGTAACGTCGACGATGAAGGTTGGACAGAGTGGTCATATATCCCGGATAGTAAACCGGTCATTTTGGAAAAGCTTGCAGCACTCGAATCGGAGGATGACAATGATAATCACGCAGTAGACTGTCTGAATGAGACTGGGTTCATCCAAGACGACCCATGTGAGATACCGGCTGGCTCATACTATTTCGATGAGGATGTCCAACTGGATCGAGATTTGCACATTAATACGACTGAAGGGAACGTGACATTTGCATTCAATGGAGATTTCGATGTTCGAAATCACGACATTATTGTGACTACTCCTGGTGAGGATGGGGCAATGTACTATGTCAATGGAACCCTGGAATTCCAAGGAAACGCATTCGTCGGTACCGATGGCGAGGACATTGAGTCGTTCCGGAATATCTTCATCGTAGGCGAAGATGTCCTGATTGATTCTCAGGGATCTGGTACTATCGAACTAGATGCTGTGATATATGCTCCGAATGCTGACATCAGCACTGGAGGTAATCCTGCTATTCGGGGTGCAATTTACGCAAACAGCCTGTCGCTTCATGGCAATGCCGACATTGCTTACGATCCGGCCTTGGAAGGAAGGAGCATCGATCTATCAGGAACACCGACACCGGTGATGTTCCTGCATATCACCGAGAACGTAGCCGTTGTCGAAATTACCTGACCGAGTCGAGTAGGTCGACGATATGTTTGAAGACGTTATCAGGGGTTGTGTTGCCATCGATCTGATGGAATATTGAGTCTGACCGATAATACGTGATCACCGGTTTGGTTGTCTCATCGAAGACCCGAAGGCGTTCTTTCACCGTCTTCTCCGAATCATCTGTACGTTGAATGAGTTCTCCACCACAATCATCGCAAATCCCCTGATCGACTGGTGGAGCGAACTCGACATGATAATTCTCCCCGCAATCCTCACAGACCCGTCGACCGGTCAGTCGACGAATTAATTCCTCCCGGTCGACGTCGAGATAGATGATCACGTCAAGGGCAGTAATTTCATCGAGAAATTCAGCTTGCGCTTTGTTCCTCGGATACCCATCAAGGACGAACCCGTCCGCCTCCTCGATCGCTGACTCGACGATCTCGTTGACAACGGGATCTGGAACGAGCTCACCTGCGTCCATGTACTCCCTCGGGGTTCCATGTGCAGTCTGCATGTCTTTCCTCGAGCGGAGTGCATCACCGGTCGTGATATGCTCGAGATCGTACGCCTCGGCGATCCGACTGCTTTGCGTCCCCTTGCCAGCACCCGGTGGGCCCAACATCAATATCTGTAGATCGCTCATCGGGCCTGGGTTCGAACCTCAGACTCTTAGGATGATTGGAACCGCCCGGAGAGGACGAAGTCCAACATCCATCGGTCGCTTAATCGGTTGCACTCACCTCAGGCATATGGTTCGAACTCCTTGCCGAAAATCGCGAAGTAACCAACCCCGATCAGGCCGATCACCGTTGCGATCGAGAATGAGAGCTCTGGGCTGAGAAATTCCCAGATGACACCACCGAGGGCACCGCTCGGGATGACGAGCGCACCTCGGACGAAGTAATACGACCCGGTGGTACGACCCCCTGCACCGATCTCCGCAGGGCCGATAATCAATGCCTTGTGTGCGGGAAGCCCGGCGAAGCGGAGCCCGGAGAATGCGAACAGGGCGATCAATACCAGCTGATCTGCAGGTGCGAAGATGAGCAACACGGGGAAGATGGCGTAGACCAGGAAACTGAGACCGATCACCGTCTTGAGCCCGGTTCGTTCTGCAAGGATAGACACCGGTGCCATCGAGATGAGGGCGATCAGCATCTCGATCGCCAGCAACACACCGAAGAAGGCAGCCGGGGAGAGGTTGATGGTACCCATCCAGGGTAGCGTTACCGTCAGGCCGATATCCATGATTCGCGTGATGACGAGGATGAAAAATACATAGACCATACCGTTCGCAAATCGGACGAGTGTATCGGCGATGATCAACGGGCGGTGCTCGACAGGTAGGGCTTTGATATCGTCGATGATCTGTCCAAAGCCCTGGAATCGCTTGCCAATAGAGTCCGCCTCGGTCTCATAGAGCAGGTGCTGTGCGAGCGTTCCGATGAGGCCGAAGAAGATCGCGATCGCCAACACCCAGAGGAATCCCGGGATGAGCGCATCTGCGACCAGTACGGCCACGATCAACGGCGCGATGAGGAAGGCAGTTCGCCTGAACGTCTCCGTACTCGCGAACCCTCTGGCGAGTCGATCAGGTGGGACACTCTGTTTGACAATCGCGTAGTGACCACCGATACCGAACGACTTCCAGCACTGTGCGAGTAGGAGGCCGACGAATACCCACACCCACGGTTCAAGGACGATGTCACCAATACCGATGGGATCGATGAAGGCCGAGGCCAGCCAGATGCCGAATCCGAGGGTTGAGACGAGGCCGAAGACGGTGAGGGCAAAGCGTGACCCGATCCGGTCGGAGACGACACCACCGTAGTAGGGATAGACCGCCCCGATGACGTTCCCGAGAGTGGCGAACAGGCCGACGATGAAGCCTGTCGCACCGAGGTAAACGAGGTAGTCTGGGAGGAACCGGTTGGTCATCTGAAAGCCGAGGCTGAAGGCGAACATCGCCAGTGAGAGGACGAGGACATCACGTTCGAGTGAGAGGAACTGACGATAGGCATCAAGTGGTCCTGCCACCTCGACCTCGGTATCTCCCATGGGCGAACCACTGACTGCCGGATAAAAAGTTCTGCTAGACCTGCGAGGTTAACGAACGCTCGAGCGTATCACCGACGCGATTACTGATTTTCGAACCAACAATCAATCTGTGGCAACTTCAGATGAACCGTATCGATTAGCCACGACCCAGCATCTGGCGCAGCATCGGATGCATCTCCATGAGTTGTTCCTCGGCGATCTCCTCATAGAGCTTATAGGTGATTGATACTGTCAGCAACAGACCTTCACCGGTCACCCCGCCGATGGTACCGAGCATGTTCGCAGCCACGGCGAGCAGACCCACCAGGGCACCACCGATGATCGTCACCTGTGGGATGTACCGCTCCATGACCTTCTCGACGACACCGACGTTCTGTCTGAACCCAGGTATCTGCATCCCAGAGTGTTGGATCTGTCGAGCGGTCGCCTCCGGGCCCATGTTCGTCGTCTCGACCCAGAAGATCGCGAAGATGGCTCCACCGACGACCATGAATGTGATATCGACACTCACACGCAGCAGGACCTGCCATGTCTCTTGTGTCACCGCGGCGGTCCACCACATCCACTCGTCAGGGTGATAGATCGGTGAGAGGTAATAGAATAACCCACTCACGGGTTGTCCCTCGACGTAGACACCCGCCCATTCGGGAAGGTGGCCACCACCGTGGAGGATACGACCCATGAACTGAAAGTTCGCCTGTAGCGCCCGGACGAGGATGATGGGAAGCACGCTGGCGTAGATGAGCTTGACGGGGAAGCGTCCACGAGCACCCTTCACACGTGCGTGACTCAGCGGGATCTCGACTCTGACACTCTCCGCATAGACGACGATGATGAAGATGAGTACCGTCGTGACAACAGCGAGGATCTGTCCTTGGCCGAATATCAGTGCATTGAGCCCACCGCCGCCGATGATCGGCCCGATATCGATGTTGCCCAAGGCGATGTTGATCCATGTCGGGATGATGCCGTCTGCTGACGGACTGACGATACCACCCATCAATCGTTGACTCACCCCGGCGATGATGAACAGCCCGACACCACTGCCGATCCCCCATTTCGACACGATCTCGTCCATGTACAAGATCAAGATACCGCCGATGAAGATCTGGGTGAACAAGATGAGCTGGATACTCGTCCGGTCGAGTACCATCCCAAATACCTGGAGATGATCGACCGGTGGGATGAACTGTCCGGCGAAGACGAGCGGGAATGCTGTCATCGCCGTCACGATGATTACGAGGAGCTTTTGCAGACCCTGATAGAGCACCTGATCACGTGGGTCGTTCGTATCGAGGCCGAGGAGGTTTGCCCCAGTCAGCAACTGAAGGACGATACTGGCGGTGACGATCGGGCCGATACCGACTTGCATCAACGAACCATGCTCACCGGCGAGGATCGTCCTGAACTGTCCGAAGAGGTCGTCTCCCGTCCCCACACCGTATCCCCATAACGAGATGTTCGTGAGGAAGAAGTAGAGGATGAGGATGACACCCGTCCATGCCAGCTTCCGTCTGAACTGGACGTGACCCTCGGGTCTGACCACCGCCGGCATGCGAGCGAGTACTGGTTCCGCCGTCTGTTTCCAGCTCATCCTTCCTTATGCCTGTGATTCGTCGAGGTCTTCAGCGATGACAGCCCCACCGCCTGCAGCTTCAAGACGCTCTCGGGCACCAGCGGAGAAATCATCTGCGATGACGGTCAGTGCATGGTGGACCTGTCCCCCACCGAGCACCTTCACCCGGTCGACATCGTCACCGACATCGAGTGCCTCTCGGGCGTCGATCTCGATACCATCATCGGTCTCTGAGGCCAGTCCGGCCTCAAGTAGTATCGGAACGTCTTGATCGAGCTGTGCCACGTTCACCGTCGCGACAGTATCAAGTACCGCCTGTGGTCGTGTGAAGCCGTGTTTGCCGAGTGGCTCCTGTCCGTGCATCTCGTGTTTCGACCGACCGGCGTTGCCGCGTCCACCGCGATGCCCCGCACCTCGGCGATTCTTCCCGCTTCCCCCGCCGTGTGTGCGCGAACCGCGTTGTCGTCGTTTCTTATCTGTCATAGTTGCCTCATTAACGCATCTGATACAGCAATGCGTCGATATCCTCCGTCTCGTGTTTTCCGAGTTGACCGCCATCCGAACGGTGCTGCTTGATCCCGTCGTGACCACCGCGGGGTGGATGCAGTCGGAGCACGGGTTCGAGCCCGATATCGGCGAGTGTTACCTCATCAGCGCAAAGTGCCTCGGCGAGCTCATCGACATGCTCGTACTCGGTGTGTTCATCCACCCATGCATCATCGATACCCTGGCCGTCACCGACTGGTTCGCCACGTCGTTCGAGAAGGATGGCGACAACAGCCGGACTCGGTTCACCCACCGCGACGAGATCGGTCACCTTCGTGATCATCCCGCGGTAACTCGACGTATCGGGGACGAACGTACAGTGATTGACACGCCCAAGATTAAGCATATCGAGGGTATCGCGAACTGATCGACTGGTGTTGACCGGCCCTCGAAGCTGAACGACCGCATGCATCACTCGATCACCTCACGTTGCGCTCGGGCATGCTCGGGGATACGTGATTCGTTCGTCGCCTGCAATGCTTTGAAGGTCGCCTTCGCGAAGTTGGCCGTCGTACGGGTCTTCCCCGAACTACGTGTCCAGATGTCCTCGATACCTGCGAGTTCGAGGATGTGTCGGACGGTCTCTCCGCCCGCCAGTCCAAGCCCACGAGGCGCTGGTTTGAGTTCGACCTGGACACTCCCTGCCTTGCCCATGGTTCGATGTGCAACCGTGTGCGGCCGTCCACAGCCACACTCCCATGAGCCACATCCACGCGAGACCTTGATGACGTTCATCTTCGCGATTTCGATCGCCTTCTGGATGGCCGAGCCAACCTGGTCGTCACGACCCTCGGCGAACCCGACGAAACCGTCGCGGTTGCCGATCGCGACGACGCACCGGAACTTCACCCGCCGTCCCGAGTCGGTCATCCGCTGGACCATGTTGATATCGAGTACCTCGTCGTCGAGGTTGGGTAGCAGATGATCGGTCACCTCAGGCTCTTTGAGCGGGAGGCCAGACTGCAGGGCCTCCTCCATCGTCTCGATCTCCCCAGATTGGACCATCCGTCCCAGTCGGGTCTTGGGAACCCACCCGTTGTAGTCCTCTTCGGCGCTCATAGCTCACCCTCCATGATGTTCTCACGAACAGTGTCGAAGTGCTCGGGGAGTTCGGTCGCATCGAACGTATCACCGTAAAGGTCGCCGACTGACTCGGCGTACTCGGCAATATGCTCTCCTCGGTTGCGCTCCCAGTCAGGTAACACGGCATCGTTGTGTGGGATGTCAAGGCCAGCATCGATGGCACCCTCCTGGATGGCGAACACCTTCGACCCTGGAGTCGGTGAGTGCAGGCCGACATCCAATACGGCGTGTTCGACCCCCGCCTCGATCGCACGCCGACCGAGTAACAATCCCGTGAGATACGCACTCGGGAGGTTACCCGTAGGTGCCTCCCAACCGTATTCGCTGAGGTCTGCTGAGGTGGCGAACGCGAGTGTCTCGTCACCATCTCGACCCACCTGTTCAATGTGTGCTCGGACGTGCTTGTTGCTCACACGTGCAACGAGTCGCGGGCTACCCGATTTGAGCAGGCGGAGTCGCTGTCGGTAGTCGGTCACACCCTCTCTGCGGCGCCGCATGGCGACGTTGTACCTCGGTCCGGTCGCCATCACGCCTCACCCCCCTCGTCGAGGTCGATACCGAACTCGTTCTCGATATAGCTACGCATGTATTGCACGCTGCGGAACTCACCACCGCGTGCCTTGTTGTACGCCTGTCGGTACACCGTCGGTGAGATGACACCGTCATCGCGGAGCGAACGCAGTTCGCGGCGCTGGGCACGGATCCCATCGATCCACTCGTCACGGCTGTCGTGACGGGCGTTCTTCTTCCCCTTGCGACTGCCCTGACCCTTCCGGTGACCGTACGCGCGTTTGGCGTTTCGCTCACGGACACGATGTCGTGAGTTACCTTGCTTCGCCTTCGCCTGGATGATGCCATCGTCGACCAGGTCGCGAATCTCATCACGGGTGATAGCGGTGGCGATTTCGCCCTGTGCGGTTGGGTCGAACCAGACACGGTTCTCCCCGACATCGAGGACATCCGCTGCGAGGCGTCGCTGTGCCTTCAGATTACTCATCGTCAGTTACCTCCACTTCCACATACGTCGGGTTAAGCACCCGGATTCCGCGGTCCTCGGCGACCTCCTCGATACGTTCACGCTTTTTCGCACCGACGGTCGAGCCGATCCGCACTGCCTGTCTGTCTGGGTCGACACCTTCGAGGCCGTCAACGTTGTTGACGCGTACCTCCTCGAAACCCGATGGGTGAAGGCCACGCACCGCCTGTGGGGAGCGGTAGCCTGCCTCGACGGTCGGTCCTTTCGCCTTGTACCCACGACGTTGCTTCGACTGCCCACCCCGTGGTCGTCGCCAGCTCGAGGGGACGCGCTTTTTCTTATGCGCATCCTGACGCTTGAACGACGGTGAATCGCGCTGTCTGAGCAGTCGACGCACGTCTGCTTCAAGCTCGGGAGTCTTGTCGACCAGCCCTCGGGGTTGAAGCTCTGTCTCGACCTCCTCGGGAACTTCATCCTCCTCCTCAGTTACCTCCTCGATCTCGGCGTCGGTCTCCTCGACTGTCAGCTCGCCGACGTCTGCTTTGATTCGAGCGGCGAGGGCGTTTCCGATACCATCCACCTCTGCGAGCTCCTCCTGTGATGCGCGACGGATGTCATCGATCGTCTCGAATCCAGCCTCGCGGAGTGCATCAGCCTTGGTCTCGCCGACACCGCTGATCGATTCCAGGTCGTCTTGTTCTCGTTCACTCATATTTCAATCCACCTCGTGGTTTCTCCGTGATGTAGGCACCATCCTGGAATACCCTGATATCCTTGCCGCTGACCCGCGTCAGCAACTCGATATCTGCAGCGGTCTGACCGACCGCCTCCTTATCAGGTCCCCGTAGGGTGATCTCCTCGTTACCTACGTCGACCTCGGTGTCACCGTGGATGGTCGTCCGTCGCGGTGACCGTTCACCGAGGAAGTTTTCGATGACCACCTCATCACCGTTGACAGACACCTGCATCGGGAAGTGTGAATACACGATCTTCATCCGGTACTCCCAATCCTCCTGGGCACCGGAGATCATGTTCTCGAGGTGACTCTCGAAGGTACCCATCGTCGCCATCGTGGCGCGATCATCAGCTGCCGATTCGAGTACGACCGAGTCGTCGGTCGCATCGATGCTGATACCGGGGTACCACAGTCGTTTCTCGACCGAGCCGTTTGGACCATCGACCGTCACGGTCACCTCATCGACAGAGGCGCTCACATCGTCCGGGAGTGGGATCTCAATGCGTGCCATGGTCAATAGACATACCCGATGAGTTGTCCCCCGACGCGCTCTTCACGAGCCTCGTAGTGACTCATGATACCGCGACTTGTCGTCACGATGAGCGCTCCGAAGTCGCGTGCGGGGAGGTATTGTTTCTCCCACCGCTCGAAACCGTCATAGCCGGTCGAGTAGCGGGGTTCGATCGGACCGCACTCATTGATCGAGCCCTTCAACTCGACGACGAACTGGCCAGCCTTGCCGTCGTCGACCGATTCATAGCCGGCGATGTACCCACGGTCGGTGAGAACATCGAGCACCGCCTCGATCTCGTTCGATGCTGGCGCGATCGTGTGCGTGAGCTTACCGGCTGACTCGGCGTTGTTGATGCCAGTGAGTGCGTTACTGAGTGTGTTTTGACTCACCATGATTCTAGCTGTACTTTTTAAAGCCCATGTCGCGGGCGATCTCACGGAAGCACTGGCGGCAAAGCCAGATATCGTACTTACCGACGAGACCTTGTTTCCTCCCGCAACGGCTGCAGTCGTTTCGCTGACCGGTATGGGCAACTCCCTCACCGGTAGGTTCGTTATCGCTTTCACTCATCGTTGATCGTCACCTCGTAGGCCTCCTCAAGGAATGCCATCGCATCCGCCGGGTCGAGACGGTGTGTCTCCGGGATCGACCGTGTCCGGCGGTCTCGTTTTGTCACACGATATCCCGGTCTGACTAGATTGACCGTCACATCGAGTCCGTAGATACCGACCGTCGGATCGTACTCCTGGTCTGGGAAGCTGGTGTGCTCTCGGATACCAAAGCTCACGTTACCCGTCTCGTCGAACTGTGAGGCGGAGAGTTCGACCAGTGCCAGTGCCTCCTCGAGGAAGTTAGCTGCACGCTCGCCGCGGAGCGTCACCTTCGCACCGATGGGGACTCCCTGACGGATATCGAACGCCGGGATGGTCTGCTTCGCCTCCGTTCGAACGGGGCGTTGCCCGGTGATCGATTCGAGGATATCCTCTGCATGTTCTAGATCCTCACCACCTCGACCGACCGACATGTTCACGACAACCTTTTCGATCTGTGGTTGGCGCATCTCGGCATCGACCGCCTCAGCCATCGTTATCACCCTCCGTGAAGTTCTCGTCGATGACGACCACGTACTGCTCGACGGTCTGAATCTCGCCGTCGTCTGTCGCGAGTCTGAGTGTGTTGGCACTGCTGCCGGGGTGTACATCGATCGCCTCGATTGTCCCGATTACACCGGCGTGCTGGCCGGCGACAGCCGTCACCATCGCTCCCTCCTCGTAGGGGAGGTGGTGGACGATCTCGTGTGTCTCGAGATCGATGATGACCGAGTCGTGTGTCCCGTAGGCGTTCGGATCGTCGACGAGGACGGTCCCACCGTCGTGTAGTGACAGCTGGGTCTGTCCACCCTCGATCTGTTGCTTACCGACCACCTTCGACAGCTTCGTCTCCGCTGCTGCGGGGTCGATCGGGGTGAGCGACAGGCGCCCACCGCGGCCCGGAAACACCCGGTAGTGCTCCTCACGTTCGGTGAAGACGAGTATGTCGAACAGTCCAAGCGGCAGTGTGTGGTCGGTCACGGTCTTACCGTTCACCGTGACGTATCCGCTGCGTACCGCGTACTTCGCCTCTCGTTCGTTATCGACGTAACCGAGGACGTCTCTGAGGATGATGACGATCGGTACACCAGACTCACCGTGTGGACCAGCACCAGGGGCGACCGTGAACGGTGCCGTCTTGCGCTCGATCGGCCAGGTGACCGGTGCAGAAAGCCGCTTTTGATGCGTCATTCGTCGTCACCCTCTGCTTCTTGCTCGAGGCGTTCGATACGGATCGGATCCGAGCGGTTCAACGTGGTGATCCGGAGGTTGCTCGCCTGTAGTGGGCGTGCCACCTCCTCACCGTCGGCGGTCTCGATCGTCACGCCGTCGACGTGGACGACGCAATCGTCGAGGACCACACGGACGACCTCGTCCTCGTGTCCGGTGAAGTCTCCGCGGAGTACCTCGACCGTGTCGCCCTGACAGACGCGTGCATTGCGGCGGCCGAACTCCTCGCGAAGCTCCTCGCTCAATGGCGACCTGACGTAGCGATGTCGCTCATGGAGCGATGCATCACGTCGGCGGACCCGTTGTTTGCGTGGTTGTTTCGATGTCATACAATCATAGTGGCCGTACTTGCAATTGCCCCAAAGCGCTCGGCGACCTCCCGAGCGATCGGTCCTTTGATCTCGGTACCTCGTGGATCGTCCATGTCGTCGACGATGACCGCAGCGTTGTCCTCGAAGGTGACGCGTATGCCATCGGGTCGACGGATCGGCTGTCGCTGGCGGATGATCACGGCCTTGAGCACCTGACGGCGCATCTCGGGCGTCCCCTTGGTCACCGAGACGGTGACACGGTCGCCGAGGCCGGCTTTCGGCTGACGATTGAGCCTACCGGAGTACCCATCGACGCTGATGAGCTTGAGCTCCTGTGCGCCAGTGTTATCGGCACAGACCAGTCGCGATCCCTTCGTCAACCCTGAGGTGATGTCTGCCTTGATTGCTCGCATCACGCATCACCTCCGGTGAGTCGGTTGACCACGACATGGTGCTTCGTCTTCGAGAGCGGACGCGTTTCGGCAATCTCCACCCGATCGCCAACCTCGAGTTCGAGACATGGCGGGTGATGAGCAGAGACACGTGAGCGTCGCTTCATGTAGCGGTCGTACTTCGGCACGTGTACATCGTACTCACGTTCGACGACGACCGTCTTGTCCATCGCCGTCGAAGCAACCGTCCCCTCGAGGATCTGCCCGTGGACGGGCAACTCGCCGTGGAACGGACAGTGCTGATCGGTACATTCTGTCTGTGGTTCTGGTACGTCTAATCCGATTGGCATCATTCCTCACCTCCGTCGAAATCTCCCACTTCGCGCTGGATCGTCTTGATGCGGGCGATTGCACGCCGCATCTCGCGGATGCGTCCGGGGTTCTCCGGTGCACCACCAGCTGCGAGGATCGACATCTCGTTGAGGAGGTTCGTCTCGAGATCGGCGAGTTCAGCCTCGCGTTCGGCGGGCGTCATGTCGCGTATCTCAGCAGGGTGCAAGATCGTCATGCCTCGTCACCTCCATGTTCGTCGAGCTCGGCCACCAGTCTGGCAGCCTCTGCCTCGATATCCTCACCAGGCGCATCGTCAGCATCCTCCTCTTCGCCGGCTTCATCATCAGTCACCTCGACAATCTCCTCCTCGACCGGTTCAGGCTCGGCCTCCTCAGCCTCGACTGGTGGTTCAGCCTCAGTCACCTCGTCGACCTCGGGTTCGGCCAACTCGGCCTCGGGGACAAGCCCCTCGAGATCGGCATCCTCGTGGATGCGAAAGTCATCAGGCAACTCGGCATCGGGTGGGATGATCTTGACCGTCACCCCGATCGTCCCGAGCTTCATGACGGCGACACCCTGACCCTCATCGACGAGCTCCTCTGCTGGCTCGC
>SKSD01000026.1 GCA_007118145.1 Halobacteriales archaeon | reverse complement strand
ATGAACAGGTGTACGTGGTCGGGCATGACCTCGGACTCGGCCAGTTCGGGGTCTATGTCCTCACAGATTTCCGCGAAGATGGCTTCGAGACGTTCCTTCGTCTTTCCCGTCAGGTGCGAACCCCGATAGTTCGGCACGAACACTATGTGGTAGTAGCGTTCGTATGTCACGTGACGGGTACTCTTCACCATCACCGTGTTTGGCCGCCCAATGTGATTTAAAACCGTAGTCGAACCCCATTCATGCCATCGTCGGCGGTTGCATACTGTTGGTCGGCTTCATCCCCGCCCTGAAGGGCGAGGCTTTCGCCTCGGATTTTCCGTAAATCTGATTCCCCGCTCCGAGACGTCATCCCGACCGCATCAACCGGTGTACTGTTCGATCAGTTCGCGGAGTTCGTGTTCCCCACGCAGACCGACGATCCGTTTGACCGGTTCACCATCGACATACAGGAACATCGTGGGGACACCCTGGATGCGGTATTCGATTGCTAGCTCTTGATGACTGTCGACATCGACCTTCGCGATCGTAGCGTCGGTCTCAGCCGCGAGACGTTCAACGATCGGTTCTAGCATCTTACAGGGACCACACCAGTCTGCATAGAAATCGACCAGCACGACCCCCTCGCTCGTGATCGACTCGTACTCCGTTTCGTCCTCAATGAACACCGGTGCGTCGGTATCGTAGTCAGCTTTGACATCGTTCATATGAAGATATAATGGGTTGAGGGTTTTAATAGTTTTGTATAAACTGTTCAATATATATTTCCTGAAACTGGCTGAAACAGCCAAAATATGGAGGTTACCTGGAACTCACCGCAATATAACTTGTATAGTATTGGGTATAACACACAATATTTAAATCCAAATCACGCCAACCTTCGAACGTGATCCATCGATGACCGAGACATCGACAACATTCGAAAGTGACGTGAGCAACACCGAGTTCGAACATCCGGCCACCACGTCGACGTTGATGGTCCGCCTCATGGGTATCGGCCTGCTCGTCGCGTTCGTCGGTTGGCTGGATACCTCCTTCCTAGCGGGGATCCATTACGGCATCCTCCCACTCCCTGATGGGGCACCGGTTGAGGGTACCGGGTGGGCTGTTTTGACCAGCGAATGGTCGTACCTGATGGGCGTACCAACGGCCGTCTATGGCGGCATCTACTATTTGGTCGTCCTCACCCTCAGTCTTCTCTGGTTGACCGATCGACTCCCTCATATTGAGCGGCTATTGCTCCCGGTGACAACAGTCGGAATCATCGCATCGGCCATGTTCGTCTACCTCCAGTTGTTCGTGATCGAGGCCATCTGTCCGTTTTGTATGATATCAGCCGGGACGACGACGATCCTCTTCTTTATCGGGATCGGGGTGTACCTAACCAGTGACGCACCACCGCTTCGCCAACTCGGGTTCGAAGCGTTGGACCGTGAAGCATTCGTGTGGCCCGTTGCCCTGCTCGTCGTCGGAATCACGCTCGTCGGGATGATCCACCTGGCGACGGTCGCACCGATTCCTGTCCCAGGTGCCTAGTCGGCGAGCATCGACCAATCCCCTAACTACTCAGGAAATATTGTATCCCGCTTGTAATCACCGTCGAGCATCAGGAAGATGGGAGCTCGATCGGCCACATACGGCCGAGAATATCGAATAGGGTGCTTTAACCTATCCCTCGATAGGCGGTGTCGACTCGGACACATCAGCATACTTTTGCTCGAACTCATGGATGAGCTGACCCATCTTTGCATACCAGTCATTGAGCATACGTTGCATATCACTCGCCACACGGGACGGATCTGTCGGGGAAAATACGTGATAGTATCCACCATCATCATAGTTGACCTGATCTTTCTGGACGAACCCAGCTGTATGGAGACGTTGAATCGACCGGTAGGCGGTCGACCGTTCCCGGTCGACCTGTTCGCTGATCTCATCGATGGAGAGTGGTCGCTCGCTCTCTACCAGCACACGGTAACAGTCCTTGTCGAGTTGTTTGAGCCCATGGATGCACTCTAGCAAACCCTCACAGGCGATCTCCTGGGTCAGTTGCTCGGCGATTGAGTTGGCCATCGTTATCGTAAGATAGGTATTCGAGAGTAATATGAGTTTGCAGTAATCTTGCAATCTTAGCCTGTTGAATGCTGATATCGGCTGGATTAGATGCACTCATCGTGAAGTTCAGAGACCGTGAAAAGCTGGGACTCTCTTGGGTTACTCAGTGATAGATTGCACTCACTTGCCCAGTTCGACCAGGAGTGAGAGTCGGTTCGTATTGTAATGCTCTTACAATAATAGCCTGCTTTGTGCAACACAATCGAGCATCATGCGACGGCTGAACCCACCTATCAGCCGTGGTTGAGCCAATCATATGCCTGTTCGAATGATCTCGAACGTGTCGCTGCGGCACCTGCCTCTGTCTTCAGATACGCTTGCATACGTTGCATCGCATCCGAGTCCACCGCGAAATCGACATCACCGTATCTAACGTGACGCAAGCACAGTGGTTCAGGTGGTGCTGGGGCGACATTGAGGTGACCGGGGAGTGGCTCGGCCGAGAGCAATCGCCCGATTCGGTCCAATGGTACCTCCCCAGCCCCGATCGCTGATGCGACACCAACGATGCGACGAACCTGTTGTCTGGCGAAACCTGGTGCGGCTACCTCGATACAGAGCCATCGATCGTTTCGGGTGACGTCGATGTGGACGACACGGCGGGTTCGTGCAGTATCGCTCGTTAAATGTCGGAAATCATGTACACCCGACAGGGTTGATAGCGCCTGACGGGTCAGTCCCTCATCCAGCCTGTCTGCGAGCAGGCGATAGGTGTAGACTCGCAAGATGGCATCATATCTGGCATGGAAGCTCTCAGGCACTTCAGCGCGTGCCCACGCATGAACCGAGTCAGGGAGTGCACCGTTGAGTACCTGTGGTGTCAACCAGTCTGGTCCGGAGAATGCGATCGTCTGGCCGATGGCCGACACACCGGCATCCGTCCGTCCAGCCGCTGAATACCCGGTTGGGACGTCATCTTCTCGGCTCACAACACCGAGGTGTGCAAGGCCGTCGAGTAGCGCATCCTCAACGGTCGAAACATCTGGTTGTCGCTGGAAGCCATGAAACGGTCTGCCGTCATAGGCCATGCGGTATGCATACATGTTATCACCTCACCGACTTCAGCCAGTGAGCTGCGCCAGACGTCTCACTTGAGAAATGCATCAACCGGTTCCTGGGTTTGTTCCCCGGTCTCCATATCCTTCACCGTGATCATCCCCTCTGCCAGATCACGTTCACCGACGATGATCGTCGTCTTCGCATTGATCGAGTCGGCGTACTCAAGTTGCGAGCCAAAGGATCGGTCCATTACATCGTTCTCGACGACGTATCCCTCTCCCCTGAGTTGGCGTGCGATCTGTGCAGCAACCGCTCTGGTGTCACCGACGACCAGGATGTAATAATCCGTCTCCTGTGCCTCGACTGGCCAGACATCGGCGCGCTTGAGCAACTGGGTGATCGGTGCCAATCCTGGGGCAACACCGACCGCGGGCATGGATGGTCCGCCCAGTCCCTCGATGAGATCGTCATATCTGCCACCTCCGAAGATCGATCGGCCGACCTCACCCTGCGTATCAAAGCACTCGAAGACGACACCGGTGTAGTAGTCCAACCCACGAGCTGTCGTCAGCGATATCGAACAGTGCTCACGAACCCCGTAATCCCTGGTGGCATCGAGGACAGCGATGAGTTGCTCGATAGCATCATGAAGTGAAGGGTGATCGGTCTCATCGATGAGGATATCGAGATCTGAAGAGGCATCCTCAAGGAGTGTGACGATCCGGTCAGCATCGGCTTCATCGAGCCCCGCATCGACGAGCTCGGTCACCGTCTCTGCGTGCGTTGCCCTGTCGGTCCGATCGATAGCTCGGATCGCCTCACCGGTATCTGCATCGGCATCGATCCACTCGACGAGCTCGCTCAGGATATCGCGATGTGAGACACGAAACTCGAAGTCATCGTCCGCCAACCCGAGAGCGGTGAGCAGGTCTCCACAACAGGCAAGGATCTCAGCTGTCGCCTCGGGTTCGGACGAGCCGAAGATATCGATATTCGTCTGATAGAACTCACGAAAACGTGCTTGCTGGGGTTCCTCATAGCGCCAGAATGCCCGTGTGGAGTACCACTTGATCGGCTTGGACATTGCCTGGTGATTGGCGGCGACCATCCGCGCGACGGTCGGGGTCAACTCAGGCGTCAACACGACATCGCGGCCACCTTTATCAGTGAAACTATACAGCTCTTCGACGATCTCTGGCCCGCTCTTGTCGATGAACAACGCGGCAGGCTCCAGAGCGGGTGTACCTATCTCGCGGAACCCGTATCGGCGGACGACAGACTCGATGGTATCGATCACCTCCCGGCGTGCCTCCATCTCGTCTGGATAGAAGTCTCGAAAACCCTTCAGCGGCTCATACATGCTCATGGACAGTGTGTGATGACTGCCATAGAAACTTCCGGTCGGTCGACGGTTAGCGGCGCCTGATATCGAACTTCTTGCGGTCGGGTTGTAACTCGCGAAGTAACTCCACCATCGTGTCCTCGTCAATCTTCGACTGGACGCGACCTGATTGTATCAATGCGAGCAGTTGCTGTTCGACCTGCTCACCATGGTCAGGTCGACCCATCTTCACCGTGTTGAGCCGTTTTCTGGCACCATCGGTCAGATACTGTTGTAACAGTGCACGCTTTTGGTTCTCAACGGCCTCGCGCTGGGCCTCTGCCATCTCATCCTGTGCCTGCTGATTTTGGAGTTGTTCCATCCGCTCTTCACGTAACCGTTCAAGTTCGTCGTCGCCGGACGATCCGCTCATTGGTGGTTGGAACTATGGAATCACCGCGGAAAATGATTTCGGACGGCCCTACTGGTATCGCTCGAGTTCCGGACGTTCGAGCTGTTCGTGTACCTCGGCAGCCACCTCATTGAGGAGACGTTGACCCTCAGGGGTGGTTCGCCGGCCAGCACCTTCCTCGAGGAGGATCAAGTCTGCATCCTCGAGTTGTTGCAACAGGGTTCGGATGATCTTCCTGCTCGCATCCACACGGCGTCCTGGCCGCGTCTCAAAGCGTGCGGAACCCTCTGCCCGGGAACCGTACTCAGTCGCCAGGCGGGAGACGCCGATCGGACCCTCTATGGCGACCTTACGCAGGATGCTCGCACCGCGGATGAACCAGAAATTCTCCTGCTCGGGGGGGAACTCGTTGGCAGTACTAGTCTTGGCGTACGCGACCCAGTCGGGACGGTCTAGATGGTCCTCCAGACGCTCACTGAGCGCCTCGATGAGCGCGTCCGGGGGGACATCGTAGAATGTAACCATGGTACCCTGTGAGTTCCGGTCGTTCGCATTTAACCCCATCGTCTGGCCGAGCCTGTGGGTTTATCGGACCGTAGAACCCATCCGCACCCATGGATGAGCGGGCTGCCTTGCGAGTCATCGACGAACTCGTCGCTGAGGCTGGGGACGATGCGGCATTCATCGATGGCCTGGCGATTGCCACGGATATGCTCCATGCTGAGACGGACTATCCGTCGGGTGTGACCTCGTATACCGTCGGATGGCGAACCATCGCGGTTTCGCTCTCGGACCTGGCAGCTGTCGGGGCGATCCCGATGGCGACACTCGCCGTGTATGCTCCAGTCCAGTTCGAGGAGATTGAACTCAGAGCGTTCGTCGAGGGTGCTAGTGAGGTATCCGCACTTGTCGGGGCACGTTATGTAGGAGGCGACCTCGACACCACCTCCGAGTTGACCACGGTTGGGATCGCACTGGGACGAACCACGCAACCGGTAACCCGCCACGGCGCTCGAGTCGGTGACACGATTGTGGTCTCCGGTACCCTCGGCCGGGGTGCACTGGGCTTGAAGTACCTCGAGGGTGGCGACGTAGAGCGAGGGAACAAATCCTTTCGGTTTACACCTCGTGTCGAGACCGGGGTGTATCTCGCCACACACGCCACCTCGATGATCGACTCTAGCGACGGCCTAGCTAGGTCGTTACACCAGCTCGCAGAGGCGAGCGGTGTTGGGATGGCGATCGAACGCCAGCCACTCCCCATCGATGAGCGCCTGACCGATATCGCTGACGGGGAATGGTCGGTCGAGGAGTTGGGACTCTATTGGGGTGAGGACTTCGAGCTGGTGGCGACGCTTCCTGCAGAGCTAGCTGGGGCTGTGATCGATGGCGCACCAACCGACCTCACCGAGATTGGTGAGGTCGTTCCCGAGGGTGTCAGCATCGACGGCGAGGCACTACCAGACCGGGGATACACGCACGGTTGACACATCGTTGGCTAGGTAGCGATGATCTCGATCGGGACAGGGACGAAACAGAGGATGCCGATAGCGAAGGTCATGATTCCGATCGTCTTGCGTCTCGTGTCGAGACGTTCGTCATCGACTGGTGTCGCAGGTCCGACGAACGCTAGAATCATCGCGAACATTCCCCAGAAGAGCCAGACCACGATGGCGTGTAGCGGGACGGATAAGCCGAGGTAAAGGAGAGCGGCGAGGCCGAACAGCAACACCGGGATGATGTACCCGACTCGCTTTTGAATATCGCCGAACATCGCCCTCGTGATGTGTCCCCCATCGAGTTGTCCGACTGGTATGAGATTCAAGAAGGTGATGAACATCCCGAGCCAACCAGCGATGACGAGTGGGTTGACCGAGGTCGCAGGATCATCGAATCGCAGTGGCTGATCGAAGGCGAGTGCCAACGCCTCAAGCAGCGGTGGGTATCCCATCGATAACTGAATGGCCGCCTCACTCTCTACCACCGACGAGGGTGCGGTCACCGGTGGGAGATGCAGCCCGATCACGGTGATGACGATCGTCGCGAAGATCCCAGCGATTGGACCGGCCACACCGATATCGAAAAGTGCACGACGACTCGGTATACGACCACTTATTTTGATCACAGCACCCATCGTCCCGAAGATAGTTGGGACCGGCAGGAAGTACGGCAGACTCGCTCGGACACCATGGTACCGTGACATCACGTAGTGACCCAATTCGTGGATACCGAGGACGGCCATCACACCGAGGGCGAACGGCCATGCCTCGAACATCGCCCACAGGTTGCCCGAGAGATCGATGTAGTACCATACCGACCCGACGTAGAGTGTCGAAAGGAGTGTCGCAACAAACAACACGAGGTTGGTCCACGGTATGCCATCCACACCGATACTGACGGGTTCAGCTATCAGGACGTGTCCAACCTCATCTCGACCTCCTGCCTGGCGTCGCAGTTGTACCTCATATCCAGCGTCTCTGAACGCCTGCCAGACGCCAGCCTCCACCTCTTCGGTCTCGACAAGGGGTTCACCGAAGTATAACAACCGCTCACCATCACGTCTCACACCGTAGACGTGAAACCGCTCAGCGAGAACCTCAGTGGAGGGATCGACGGGTGGGTTCAGCCCCTGGTCCATCGAGTGATGAAATGCACCGTGCGGAAAAACCTCTTATGGGACGGTATCGGAGGGCGGTTCAGTTGTTGGGCGTGATGCGCCAGGTGGTTGCGCTCGTGTACGACCACTTCTCCACGTTGAAGTCTGTCGCGGAGTCCTTCAACTTCACCATCAGGGCTCCGATCTCCTTCGGGGAAAGCCCAACATCATCTGCGATGAACTTACTCTTGAAGTAAAGTTCACCACCATCGAGCTGGCTACGGATGTAGCGCTCGAGGCGTTCCTGCTTCGACTCGGTTGGCTGTTGTTCGGTTACGCTCATGCGGGACACCTTGTATCGATGCCATCACCTACACTGGTATATATCGGATAGACCGTTGACGCAGATTCAACGTATTTTATGAGAACTGCCCGGGACATCTGACGTTTCAGTGCATTTCACGCCATTTTATAACGCTCTTAAATCAGCTTATAGCAACTATAAGCGGTTCTAGATGTGTAATATATCTCTACGAGATTTTCCGTCAATCCGTGCTAAATTATGACATAATATGCTCGGATATCGGATGAAGACATCCCCGCTATGGTTCCGCGCGTCGGTATCGAACTACATCTGCCACCGGATTTATGGAATTATAGTCGATAGATATTGTCTACGGTTATGGACAAATCGGATCAGAACCCTCCTGGTGCCCTCGGTCGAACCAGCCCATTAACAAACCTAAAGAGCACTCCCTGCTGTGACCAATCCAGTCACAGGCATGCCAGGCGATGTTCGACCTCCAAGTGTCGGTGTCGATGTCGGCGGGACGTTCACTGATGTGGTCCTAATCGATACGGATAGCCACCGACACACGGCGAAGGTACCGACGACCAACCCACCCGATGTGGGCGTGATCGAAGGCATTGAACAGGTGTGTGCCACAGCTGGTATCGAACCTGCGTCGATCACCACCTTCCGACACGGCACTACCGTCGCCACGAACGCGTTATTGACAAGAGACGGAGCGAAGACAGCGTTGGTCACGACCGAAGGGTTTCGAGATGTCCTCGAGATCGGTCGGCAAAATCGCCCAGCACTGTACGATCTCGAGGCAGATAGACCTGTGCCACTGGTACCCAGACGGCACCGGTTCGAACTCGTCGAGCGTACCCCACCACCTGCTGGTGCCGTTGCGAAGGGTCGACGAATCACCCCCGACCCAGAGGATGTCGAACAGCTCGGTCACACCCTCTCAACTGCCGATGTCAAGAGTGTGGCGATCAGCTTCCTCCATGCATATGCTGATGCACACCACGAGGAGACCGTGGCAGAGGCACTCCGCCAGCGGGTGGGGATACCTGTCATCGCTTCACATGATATCCTCCCAGAGTTCAGGGAGTACGAACGGACGGCGACGACCGTCGCGAGTGCCTATCTCACCCCCGTCATCGACGACTATCTCGACAGACTCGAGACACGGTGTGCTGAGCAGGGAATCGCCATCCCACAGTTGATGCAGTCGAACGGTGGCATCACGACACCAAGACAGGCACGTGCTCGTGCCGTGACAACGGTGCTCTCCGGACCGGCGGCTGGGGTGGTCGGTGCATCGAGTCTCGCTGGGGGTGGTGCTGGTGGCACAGCTGGGCTGATCACGATCGATATGGGGGGAACCTCGGCGGATGTGAGTCTGATCGAGGAGGGTCGACCGGAACGAACCACTGAAACCACTATCGGTGGGGTACCAGTCCGGGTTCCAACGGTCGATGTCACCACTGTCGGAGCTGGTGGTGGTTCGATCGCCTGGGTTGATGACGGTGGTGCTCTACGCGTCGGCCCAGACTCGGCCGGTGCTGACCCTGGTCCGGCCTGCTATCACCGAGGTGGTACGGAGGCGACCGTGACGGATGCTGCCGTTGGTCTCGGACTCATCGGTGCGGGGACCAGACTCGGCGGGCGTATCGAGATCCATCGACAGGCTGCTGTCGAGGTACTCGAATCAATCGCGACCGATGCTGACCTCGCCGGTGCGACCGAGGCAGCACAGGGTATCTATCGAGTCGCGAACGCAACCATGACCCGTGCCATCCGTTCAGTGACGATCGAACGGGGTCGTGACCCGCGTGATATGAGACTGGTCGCGTTCGGCGGTGCAGGCGGCATGCATGCAACAGCCTTGGCCGAACAACTCGGTATCGGACACATCACAATCCCCCTCGATGGTGGTGTGCTCTCTGCCCATGGACTCCTTCATGCTGATGAGATCCACGACGTGGTACGCACCGCACCAACACCGCTCGAAGGCGATGTGCATCAGGAGCTCGCTCCGATACTCGATGCGATAGAAGCCGAGGTGATCGAGCGCTGTTCCGATCCTACTCGCACCGAGACCGGGTTCGAACTCGACCTCAGGTACAAGGGTCAGAGTTTCGAACTCACCGTGCCGGTGGAACGACCTATCGATCGAGACGGACTCGAAGCCACGTTCCATCAATCCCACGAGCAAGAGCGGGGATATCGATTGGATGGAGCCATCGAGATTGTTTCGTGTCGGGTACGTGCGATCGTCAGAAACGACCCGATGCACACCGAGGAACACCCATCACAGATTGAACAAGTTGGAGTCAGGTCGGTAGTCCTTCACGAGGGGATGGAAGAGACACCGTACACCATCTACCGAGGGCTCCCGGGCAAGCCAACGCAGTTGGAAGCACCGTGTATCCTCGAGCGGCCGGAGAGTACGGTGGTGATCCCAACAGGCTGGCATGCCACGTCCGTTGTCGACGGTATGCTTTCGCTCCGACGAGGTGGGTCCCCATGAGCCCGTCACTCGATGCCGTCGACCTTGCGGTCATCCGCAATCAGCTTGAAGGGATCGCGACTGAGATGGGCCGAACGCTCATCCGAGGTGCCTTCTCTCCGAACATCAAGGAGCGACAGGACTGTTCAACGGCACTGTTTTGCCCAGCAGGACGGATGGTCGCACAGGCTGAGCACATCCCGGTGCACCTCGGAGCCATGCCTGATGCGGTCGGTGCCGTCATCGAACATGACCCACAACCGGGTGATACCTACCTGCTCAACGACCCCTACCTGGGTGGGACCCATCTACCGGATATCACCATCATCAAGCCACTCGCTCCTGTGGGCGAGTGTCTCGGGTATGCGGCCATCCGTGCGCATCACGATGATGTCGGTGGTGCCACACCTGGCAGTCTCCCCGGAGGCTCACGCGAGGTATACGCTGAGGGGTTGCGTATCCCACCAGTACGCATCGTCCGAGACGGTTCACTCGATAGGGACCTGTTCGAGCTCTGGCTGGCCAATGTGCGTCACCCAGCGAGTCGTCGTGCCGACCTCCAGGCACAACTCGGTGCGGCACACCTCGGCGAACGACGGCTTGGCGAGCTCGTCGAGGAGCATGGTCAGGCATGGCTGCTCGATGCGTTCGATGCCATCATCGAGTACTCAAGGCGTCGGACCCACCAAGCCTTGGCAGCACTCCCTGAGGGGAGCTACCATGCTCGCGATCAGCTGGAAGGTGATGGTATCACCGAAGATTCCATCGAAATCGAGACAACCGTACGGGTCGCAGATCGTTCGTTGACGGTCGATTTTAACGGTACCGCTGAGCAGGTCGACGGCAACGTCAACGCACCACCTGCGGTGACAAAGAGTGCGGTCTACTTCGTCACGAGGTGTGTGACCGATCCAGATATCCCATCGAATCACGGGTGCTTCGACCCCATCGATATCGATATCCCACGCGGTTCAGTGTTGCACCCACGGCCACCTGCTGCAGTCAGCGGCGGGAACGTCGAGACCAGTCAGCGTGTCGCAGATGTGGTCCTCGAGGCACTCAGCGAGGCAGATCCCACTCTCCCTGCACACGGACAGGGGACGATGAACAACCTCGTGATCGGCCCACATAGCAACGAGGTAGCAACATACTACGAGACAATCGGTGGGGGTTCGGGTGCACGCTCGACCAAGGATGGGATGGATGGCGTCCATGTCGGCATGACCAACACCCTCAACACACCGGTCGAGGCACTCGAACAGACGTTCCCGTTCACTGTCGAGTGCTACTCGCTCCGTCCTGGGAGTGGTGGTGCTGGCCGATACCGTGGCGGCCTCGGTATCGAACGGGTGATCCGTCTCGAGACCGATGCCACCGTCTCAATCCTCTCCGATCGTCGAGTATTCGGCCCGCCTGGGGCGAGCGGTGGTGAGGCGGGGTCGGCCGGCGAGAACCTCATCGATGACACACCAGTTGGCTCGAAAGTGACCGTCGAGGCGGCTGCTGGGGACGTCATCACGATCCGGACACCAGGCGGCGGTGGATACGGGCCTGTATCTGACCGGTCAGAGGTGGCTCTTGAACGCGACCGTCTCGAAGGGAAGGTCACTGAGGAGCGTTGAATCCACGCTTGGCAACCCTTAAGGACGCCTCTTCGGTATCTCGGTGCAATGAGAACCGTCATCTCGCTGGGTGGGAGCGTGCTGTTCGGTGAGCGCTCCGCCGAGACCATTGAAGGGCACGCATCAGCGGTCGAACGTCTGGTCGACTCTGGCCACGAGGTGGCAGTCGTCGTCGGTGGCGGGTCGATCGCCCGTGAGTTCATCGAAGTCGGACGGGATCTCGGTGCCGATGAGGTCCGCCTCGACGAGATCGGTATTGACATCACGCGGGTCAACGCACGCCTCATGATCGAGGCCATCGGCGAGCTCGCCCATCCCTGGCCGGCTACTACCTACGCCGAGGCAGGTCAGGCACTCCGGCATGGCGATTTACCCGTCCTCGGCGGGGTCGCACCTGCACAGACGACCGACGCGGTCAGCGCGGCAACCGCCGAATACGTCCGGGCAGACCTGTTGGTGTATGCGACGAGCGTTGATGGTGTCTACAGCGGTGACCCACATGAGGACGCGACAGCGACGCGCTTTGAGGAGATCGACATCGACGAGCTGCTCGAGGTGATCGCCTCTATCCACATGAGTGCGGGGAGTAAATCGCCGGTCGACCTGCTCGCCGCGAAGATCATTCAGCGGGCGAAGCTCCCGACGATCGTCATGGACGGTAGCGACCCAGTCGCGATTGAGCAGGCAGTACGGTCCGGTGCCCACGATGGGACCACGGTACGTATCGAGGGCGCACCGCGACCGCCCGCATGGGATACCGATGGCTGAAGAGACACACGGTCCGGTCTTCTGGGCAGACGAGGTGGCCGATGCGATCGAGGCACGTGAGCCCGGTGAGCCCATCGTCATCAAGGGCGGGATCTCCCCCTCAGGTATCCCGCATCTCGGTAACGCCAATGAGATCATCCTCGGATACTTCGTCGCCGAGGTACTTCGCGAACGTGGACACGAGGTTCGTCAGGTGTTCACGGCAGACGATCGCGATCCGTTACGCAAGCTTCCGCGTAAGCTTGCTGATCTCGAGGGGAACATCGTCGACCTGGGCGATGTTGACGCTGGTGCTCTGGGTCGTAACCTCGGCAAACCCTATACAGATATCCCAGACCCGTTCGGTTGCTGTGCATCCTATGGTGAGCACTTTTCCTCACTTATCCAGGCGATTGCCGATGACCTGGAGATCCCGATCGACCTCGTCTCCTCGACCGACCTGTACGAATCCGGTGCGCTCGAACCGGTCACCCGACAGGTGCTCGAACGACGCGATGCGGCGAGGGAGGTGCTCGCCGAGTTTCAGGCGAAGGTGGACGACGATTACGTCCCGTTCAATCCCATCTGCGAGGCATGCGGGAAGATTACCGAGACCGTCACCGGTGTCGATACCGAGGCAGGTACCATCTCGTATCGCTGTACCGACCTTGAGATAGGCGAGCGCTCGATCGAAGGGTGTGGACATGAAGGGACGGCCACACTCCGAGACGGGAAACTACCTTGGCGTTTTGAATGGGTCGCCCAGTGGGCAAACCTGGGCGTGGATTTCGAACCGTTCGGGAAGGATCACGCCGAAGGATCGTGGCCAAGCGGCGTTGCCATCGCCGAGGAGATCATGGATATCGAACCTCCTGAACCGATGGTCTATGAGTGGTTCACCTACGAGGGAGAGGCGTTCTCGTCATCGACCGGGCACGTCGTCATGGTCTCGGACGTACTCGCACTGATCGAGGCAGCGGTGCTCAAGTACTTCTTCTCGAAAGATCCATCCCGTGGCCGGGATTTCTCGATCGAGCGCATCGACCTTCTCGTCGATGAGTTCGATGCGTTTGAGGAGGCGTACTTCGGCGAACGCGTAGAACCAGAGCACCTCGTCCGACGAGCCAGTCGTATCTATCCCTTCCTCGTGGACGATGTCAGCGAACGACCCGCAAGGCTCCCGTATACTTTCGCAGCTGTCCTCGCCATGACGGATGACCCGGAGTTGCATCGACAGATCGCCATCAAGGAGGGACACCTCGATGTCGATACTTCGGACTCTGCTGTGGCCACGGCACTCGAACGGGTCGAACGGGCTGGACGGTGGGCTGCGTTGACGGATAACCGGTTCAACTACGAGCTCAAGCGAGATACCATCCCTTCGGTCGACCTCGACCCTGCAGTCGAATCCGCCCTCGATGATATCGCAGCCGTGGTGGATGGTGGTGCAGCCGGTGAGGATATCCAGAGTGCCATCTTCATCGCCGCAGAGGAGTACGGCCTTGAGCCTCGAGCGGTGTTCGCCGCGGGGTATCGACTGTTCTTCGATGAGGACACTGGGCCGAAGTTGGGGCCGTTTCTCGCTGAGTTGGATCGGGAGTTCGTCGTGGCAAGACTCCGGCGTGAGGCGTGACTGATTCGACGAAACACAACCCATTAGGGTGTTCGAACCGGACACATTCTCGATGGACCTGTGGATGTGGATTCTGGTTGGAATCTTTGTCTACTGGGTAGCAGTGGTCATCCTCGGGCGGATGGGAGTCCTCCCGGAGTCGGTCAACACCACCGGACCTATCACGACCATCAGGACGAAACGTGGGCGCGAGTTTCTCGACAGATTGGCGCAACGACGCCGGTGGTGGCGTGCCTGGGCGAATATCGGGGTCGGTATCGCCATCGTCGTTATGATCGGGTCATTTGTGATGCTGCTCGTCTCGGCGATCTTGTCCGCATTGAGTCCGACTCCTGACCAGATCCAACAGCCACAGAATGTCCTGGTGATCCCGGGGGTGAACGAGTTCCTCCCGCTCGAGGTGGCACCGGAGATCATCGTCGGGCTCGTGATCGGTCTGGTCGTCCATGAGGGTGCCCATGGGCTCCTCTGTCGCGTCGAACACATCGATATCAAATCGATGGGTGTGGCGCTGATCGCGTTCATCCCACTCGGGGCGTTCGTTGAACCCGATGAGGAGAGTGCGAGCGAGGTCTCACGAGGTGCCCGGACGCGCATGTTCGCTGCCGGGGTCACCGGTAACTTCGTCGTCACGATCATCGTCTTTGCGCTGTTGTTCGGACCGGTCGCCGGAGCCATCGCAGTCGCCCCGGGTGCGGCTGTCGGTGGTGTGCTTCCTGGATCGGCGGCCGATCAGGCTGGGATCGATTCGGGTGATCGTATCACCGCCATCGAGGGGCAGGCAATCGAGGACTTCGACGAACTCAGCGCCAAACTGGATGACATCGGTGAACGTACCGTGACCGTCGAGGTGAACGATGACGAGACGAAATCGGTCGAGCGGTCCTTGCTCGTGACGGCTATCTCCCCAGGACCCTCGGATATCCCTGAGGGGTCGACGATACTGAGCATCAACGGCGAAGAGGTACACACGATGCCTGCGTTCGAGGATCTGCTGGCCGAGCGTGATATGGCGACACTGACCTACAGAACACCCGATGGTGAGTCCCGCTCGACGACTATCCCGATCGGCTCGTACGCCATCGTCACCGAGGGACCACTCGCTGATGCAGGTGTTGAGGAGCTCAGCGAGGTGGTCATCACGTCAATCGCGAGTGAACCGATCAAATCAACGGCAGATTTGCAAGACGTCCTGGCCGATCAGACCCCGGGATCGACCGTGCCGGTATCGTATATCGTCAATAACGAGACACATACCGTCGATGTTACCCTCGGCGAGGGCGCTGACGGCGGTGGGTTTCTCGGGGTCAGGACCACACAAGGGGTCACCGGCATGATCATCAGCGACTTCGGTATCCGTGCCTTCCCAGCCGATCGCTACCTGGCCCTCATCGGGGGTGGAGACCCTGATGATGATCCCATCGGTGTGGCGGATTCCTTCCTCGGAAAGATGGTCATCGCCGTGTTCTTGCCACTGGCGAGCATCGTCCTCGGGAGTGTCCTTCCGTTCAACTTCCCAGGGTTTACCGGTGATACGATGAACTTCTTCGTCATCGAGGGACCACTCGCCATGTTGGGAAGCGGAACCTTCCTTCTCGCCAATATCCTGTTCTGGACGGGCTGGATCAACCTCAATCTCGGATTTTTCAACTGTATCCCTGCCATCCCGCTCGATGGTGGCCACATCCTTCGCTCGGCAACCGAGTCGATCCTCTCCCGTTCGCCCATCGGGGCGAGCAATCGCGTCGTGGCAGTCATTGTGACGGCCGTTGCACTCGTGATGCTGGCCAGCTTCCTGATACTCATCTTTGGTGCCGGACTGCTCGCGCCTTAGTACGGCTCGACACCCATCCGTTCGTAAAACACCTCTGGTGAGTCAGCGATACGCGTGAAGGTACCAAAGTCACGCTCGTGATGGCGGATGAGCTGTTCGATGATCCACGAGGAGAAGTCCTCATCGAAGCGCCACTCACCATCAGGCACCTCTACCTGGAGGCGGTCATCCGTGGCGAAGGTGACGAACACATGGTAGAAACCGAGGATGACATCGATGAAGTCCTTGGCGTCAATATCTCCGGAGGAGCGTTTCTCCTCAAGTTTCTGACGGCCTTCGTCGGTCAGCTCGAAGTACTTACGATCGGGTTCTTCCTCACGTTCGAGGCGGTCCGTCCAGCCCTTCTCCTCGAACTTGTACAAGATCGGATATACCGATCCATAGGATGGCTCCCAGTGGCCGCCGCTGATCGACCGAATCTCCTTGAGAATCTCATACCCATATCGCGGCTTCTCTTCGAGAAGTTCCAGAACGAGATATGCGATGAGCCCTTTAGGCGGGCCGGATTTGCGCATCTTTCATGATAGTTCACAGGTGAGTGGCCAAAGGTTTACGGTTCAGGCATAGTGGACCGGTGCAGTATGAGTCACCCCGAAACGAAAACGTCCTTCAATCACCCGAGACCTACCCACAGCCCATGAGCAGACGACGACCACCACCGACTGAGGAGGGATGGTACGCCTTTCACGACTTCCGTCAGGTCGATTGGGGTGCCTGGCGGTCGATGAGTCAGCCTGAGCGTGAACGAATCCTCGAGGCTGGCCGTGAACTTCTCGCATCGATCGAGGCGGAGGGAGCAGAAGGAGCAGGTGATTCAGCGTTCTTCGTCGGCCTCGGCCATCACGCAGACTTGATAGGGATACATTTCCGTGAGACACTCGGTGACCTCGATGCGATCGAACGGCGCATCGACGCGAGTCCACTATGTGAGATCACCACCCGATCCGATTCGTATATCTCAGTGACGGAGGTATCGGGTTACCTCACCGAGGAGTACTTTGAGGATGATGCTTCGGTCGACCCGGGCATCGAGCGATACATCCAGACACGGCTCTATCCATCCATCCCCGATGCCGAGGTGGTCTCGTTCTATCCGATGTCAAAGCGTCGTGGTGATCGGGATAACTGGTACGATCTCTCATTCGAGGATCGTGCTGAGCACATGGCTGCCCACGGTGAGATCGGCAAACAGTATGCTGGCAAGGTACGCCAAATCATCACGGGGAGCATCGGGTTTGAAGACTGGGAGTGGGGTGTCACGCTGTTCGCTGACGACCCAACGGTCATCAAATCGCTACTGTATGAGATGCGATTCGACCCATCCACGTCTCGTTTTGGTGAGTTCGGACCGTTCCGCGTGGGGAGACGGATGGCTCCGACACAACTCGATGCGCTACTGGCCGGTGAGCCGGTCGGAACATCCCAGGAGACAGGCCAATCGACATCGACAGATGAACCCGACGCGACCTCCATCAGGGAAGAACTCGCCGACCTCGGGGTCTATGCAGGCCAACCTCATGGTGAAGATATCAACGCTCTCGTGCTTTACTCAACCGCCGATCAGGACGAGCTCGTCGAGGGTGTCAACCGACTCGTCGGGAACTTCGATCACTACGATACACACGTCGATACGGGAGTGTACGAGACGGAGGGTCGACACGCCATCGTCAGCCTCTGGAAGACGGCGAGTGCGGCTGAGACAGCTGCTGGATTCCTCACCGACCTTCCAAGTGTACAAGAACGAGATGACGGTGACGGCTGGGAAACGATGGGCATGTTCTACACTGTCAAACCAGAACATCGTGGGGACTTCGTCGACACCTTCGACCAGGTCGGGGCGATGCTTGATGACATGGAAGGCCACCGTGAAACACACCTGTTCACCAGGGTTGATGATGACTGTGATATGTTCATCGCGAGTCGCTGGGATGCGAAAGCGGACGCGATGGGCTTTTTCGGTTCGGAAGCATTCCGTGAGACAGTCCAATGGGGTCGCGATGTACTCCAACGCCGTCCTAGACACGTCTTCCTGGCCTGACAGGATCACCCGCCAGTCCACACCTAGGTTCGTATAGTCCAGACACTAGCGGCGGAATCCGCCCTGACAAAACGGCTTTTGTGTTGGGAGCGCCATATCGGTGAGTATGACCAAACGGCGAGTTGCGCTCCCCTCGGAGGCTGCGAGCGAGTATTCTGCGTATGTAGACTCCGTCAGACAGGCGATCGTATCGAGCGACGCCCTGGGGGATACCGTCCAGGAGGTGCTCGTCGATCTCAATGGCGAGCGCGACCTCTTCGACCGATGGCGAGCAGGTGAAGAGGTGACGGATGCCGATCACATCCGATTGCGTAACTACCACCCCGATAACGCCGCGTTAGAGAGCGAGTGGTATGCCGAGAAAGACGAGGGAAAGTTCGCTCGCTCGAAGACACTCCAGTGGCTCTGGCGCCAGTTCGACCGGACCCCACTGGCGAGTAACGTCGGGTTCGCTCTGGATTTCAGGCAGATGCTCGCGAAGCAGCTCTTCGAGGAGGCGGGTGATAACCTCAGGATCTTTCGTGATGTGACGATGAGTTATGGCCACAACCTCAGGGTGGGCGATAACACCGTCATCCACGATAGTGTGCATCTCGATGATCGTGGTCGTCTCACTATCGGTGACCGTGTGAGTATCAGTGAGGGTGCACACATCTACTCACACGACCACGATATCGTCGACCAGACTGCGGTGACGAACTATCACACCATCATCGAGGATGACGTCCGTATCACCTATGACGCCATGGTTCGCGGTGGCGTCCGCATCGGTGAGAACGCCGTCATCGGTGGGAAGGCGGTGGTTCAACATGATATCCCGGCACACCACGTCGCCGTCGGCGCACCGGCGAGGAGTGTCCGGGTCAAACCAGGGTGGGAATCGGTCGCCCGTGACCCGGATGATGAGCTCCCCTCGAATCGTCGCGATCGGATCATCGAGAGCGTCATTCCCGATGACATCGAACTGTTCGATGAGTTCGGGAGACAACTGGACCCGCCTGAGGGGTGATACGAACATCCAAGTGGGTTGACCACGTATTCCGTAGTGACCATGGAGTGGGGATTCATCCTCGCCATCATCGGGTTCGCTGCACTCTTGCAGCTTGCCTTTTTCTTGTACTTCATCCGCGCTGGACAGCGTGGTGATACCATGTATCCAAGCGCCGCGAGTGAGACAGGCGATGATACGACGTTCAAGTCGAGTAACCAACAGGCGAAATCCTCGTCGCACACGTCCACAACCGGTGAGGGTCAAATCCTCACGTGTCAGGCATGCGGATTCGATAACAACTGGGAGTCGGTCTACACCTACTGTGGCAACTGTGCAACGAAGGTGGGATGAGGACACACCACCCCGTCGTGGGGTGGCGATCAACGTCGGTGCCAACTCAACCCTTCCAGGCATACGTGGTCGACTATTCACCGATGGTCGGTTCGAGTACATCCCCATTCCAGAACGATCACAGACGGCACGGTCGGTGCCCACATACGGC
The DNA here is from genome assembly GCA_007118145.1 of Halobacteriales archaeon. Classification (GTDB taxonomy): domain Archaea; phylum Halobacteriota; class Halobacteria; order Halobacteriales; family SKSH01; genus SKSH01. The sequence goes on along the minus strand of SKSD01000026.1, from coordinate 73,374 downwards.
GATCTCGAAGTAGCCGTCCCCGAGGAACTGCTCGATACCGAGGTACATCTTGACCCGTCTTTCCCCGAGGTACCCGGTGCAACCGAGTACACCTACGGTGACGAACACGGTGTCAAGGCGGCACCCCTGGGAGCACTCGACGCTGGCGATATGGTCTGGTTCTATGCGTCACTCTCACCGGTGAGCGGTTCGATACCATGGTCACCGGCAAACTGGGGGGCGTTTATCATCGGTGAGTTCCGCCTTGAGGTCGACCCGCTGGTATCGCCAGAGCTGGATGCACTTGCTCCATCGCTTCGCCGACGTTGTGTGACCAATGCACACTTTGCCAGGGCTGAGCCAGATGCCAGGGTGCTCCTCCTCGGAGATCCTGACGAATCACGCTTGCTGGATCGAGCCGTACCACTCAGTTCAACAGTCGGTGGCGTGATACCTAACCGGTGCGTCACGTACCTCTCTGCAGACTCAGGTCGAGGGCCATGGTGGCGACGCCCCCTCAGGTTCGACCCTTCAGGTACGTCGGTGCTCCGTGCACTCATCGATCGTTGGCAACAGCTCGAGGAGGATGCTATCGACGATGTCGAAAATACTCTTGAGTCTCTCGAACGAACAGGTACACATGTACCGGGCGATCCTCCCTGAGGGTAATCTCTACTGTGCGTACTACGAACGAGGCGATCATGGGGTTGAAATCTACACCGAGCACGACGAGCTCAAGGCGTTCATCCCGTATGAGAACCTGATCGCACTGATGAACGAAGAGATCGAGATGGACGAGAATCGATCGATCTTCTGAGTGCAGTCAACCATTTGAATAAGGAAGTAGATAGGCACGTCAATAGCCTGCCTCATATGATCTGGGAGGACGATGTTACGACGAAGTACCTCCGGTGAAGCGAACGGGAGTCAGTAGTTCTCCTCGCCACCGAAAGCCAGCGTCATCTCGCTTGCCTGGTAGATGCCGATGAGCTCGTTGATGATCTCGTCGTAGCTCTCATCCTCGATGCGAAGTCGATCGAGTCGGGCTAGTGTCTGCTCTTCAAGTTCAATCGTCGGCATACCGAGGAGTTCACCCAGCATGTAATTAAAGCGTGCCGATAGCCGGATCCGCACAAAGGTAAAGACCCTCCGGTCAGACGCTAACATACCTCGAACGCATGACAAACGACGTGTTGCTGGTTCCAATCGCGAATCCTGCCTCTGCAGACCGCCTCCTTGCCACCGCAACTGATCTCGCTCGTGCCTTCGATATGGTCATCGATGTCTTGCACGTGGTCAGGGTTCCTCCACAGCTCTCGATGAGTGATGCACCAAACGTGTTGGATGTTGACACCTCGTTCGTGTTCGAGATGGTCGATGCCATCAACGACTCTGGGCTCACGGCCACGGCGCGCATCAGGTACGCCCGCTCCATCTCAAAGGGTATCATCACGGCAACCGAAGATCCCAGCGTATCGACCGCGCTCCTCGGATGGCGTGGTCGACCACAACGTCGAGACATCATCCTCGGCAGCTACCTCGATAACGTCGTCAACCGTGCCCAGTCGGACGTGCTCATCGAACGTGTGGATGAAGGAGAGCGCTCGATATCATCCATCTGCCTCCCAGTAGCCGGTGGACCACATACCGAACTCGCCGCCCGAGTGGCTGGAGGTATCGCTCACATCAACGACGCCTCCGTTGAGGTCATACACGTCATCAGACCGGACGGCTCTCACAGTGAGGGCGGTGAGACGTACATCCAGCTCGCCATGGATGCGATCTCTTATGATGTCGAGGTGATCGGTTCGCTGGTCGAACACGAGGACGTGACCAGCGCGATCGTCGACCACAGCGCCAACCACGACCTCACGGTCATGGGCGCGGCTGAGGAGGGGTTACTCTCACAGGCACTGTTCGGTGCCATCCCCGAACATGTCGGTCGCGATGCGATGAGCGGTGTGTTACTCGCGAAACGCCAACTTCCAGCGCACAAACGACTGTCGCTGCTTCACAGGTGGTTTTAGACGGTTGACAGCACCCTCGAGGTGTACTCCTTCAGTCGATCGAGAAGCCACGCTTTTCAAGTTCCTTCCTGACACGTTCTGAGTGCTCGCCTTGCAACTCGATGCTGTCATCATCGACCGTACCGCCGCAGGCAAGCGCAGACTTCAACTCAGATGCCAGTTCGTCGATATCAACTCTCGACGTGTCGAAACCCTCGACGATCGTCATCTGTTTTCCATACCTCCGCTCATCGACCCTGATCCGAATCGATTGTTCCTCCTTGGCGACCTCCTCGCAGACGCACAAGTCTTCGGGTAGGCCACACGTCGTACAGACCTCTGCCATTCTGTGGTTCTAGCACTAGACGCACCTGATGATTTAAAGGTTGACTGTGTCGGTCGGTGAATCTCCACCTTCTGGCCCGTCGATACGCCACGCACCGCTACCGTACGCGGTTCCCGATACGTGGGAACACGCCTCGGGATTATTCGAAATCGGCATCAATCTATCACGTATGGACGACGAGAATGTACTCGAACCGTCAGTACTCAAAGCGTGGCTAGCCCACGTACAGCGTCCTCGAACCGTGAGGATGCTCATGCTGACGATCGCACACCTGGAGGGTATCGATACAGCCAATCTCAAGGCATGGTACGATGTGTCCGATGACGAACTCGAGCTATGGTTCGATGATCTCGAACAGTACTCACTCCCCGTCGTGATCGCTCGATACGAGGGTGTCGATTTCGCCGAGCTGGCCACGGCATCTGGATTGACCAGGCAGACGATCGCTGACTGGTTCGCAGGCCTCGAGGGAGAACCGATCGAGGAGGCAGCTGACATCATCGCACGGTACAGCGCAAGACAGGCACGTCCACTCTTATCAACGAGAGAATCTCGCGTGCATTATCTCGACTATCAGGCCATCCGCGACCAGGGGTGGGCCATCGACGATGATGACCTCTTTGAGAAGGCTTCGGACGCCGCCCTCTCACCGGAAGATTATGGTCGCGTCCTCGTCGAAGCCGGACAGACCATCCTCGAGGCGGTTGAACAACGGGGGATGACCTGGCCATATGCATGTCGAGGGGGCGCATGTGCGAACTGCGCCGTGATCGTCCTCGAGGGTGATATCGCCATGCCGGGACAGACGGTACTCACCGATCATCAGGTGCGCGTGGTGAACGCCCGACTCACCTGTGTTGGTGTCCCGGTCACCGACACGGTCAAACTCATCAAGAACGTGCAGCGACTGGATGCCTTTGAGGACCTTCGTCTCCCCTCGCCGATGACCGAGTTCTCCACCTGAGCTCGGTTTGAGCCGAGTCGAGGACACTAAGAGTGGTATCACGTCGATACCGGCTCGAGATGGCGATGGAGGAGGATGATGACGCTCAGAATGAGGCAACCGACCGTTGACAGGAACACAATCACGTATACCACAAGCTCGTTCACTTCGGGATAGGCGGTCGCCAGATTGACGAACACCCGGATATCCAACCCGATCACCAACAGTGCTGCTACGATATCGAACACAAGATCAAGAGTGGTGTCCCATCGACCGTACGGCACGAGCAACGGTTCCTTTCCCAGTGCCTTGCTCACATCTCTGGTGAATACCTCGAGGAGCTCCCAGAAGACACCGAGGAGGAACGTGAATACAATCGTCAAGATGGCGATGGACTGCCATGAGTGCTGGTCGAAGGCGATGAGACTGGCGTAGACACCTGCTGCTATGAAGCCTGCTGAGATGAGATGTGCGAGGTGATCCCACCATCGGGTGGATTCATACAGGCCGTACATGCCGATGGTATGGATCACCGCTGCCACCGACAACCAGAGATACAACTCAGGGACAAACCCGATGTGCTCGTCGAATATCCAGTCGGTCAGCCATTCGATCAGCACAGGAGACACAGCCACACCGAGGGATACCACCGCATTCACCGTGAGGACGAGGTTCTGCTGACGTATCCCGATATAGGCAAAGACGCCGATCACCACGCCAAGGAAGGCAACAACGAGGAGGTAGATCCCAGACATCGTGCACAACCTAACTTCCCATGAGGAGGATATTGTCTTGACGACATCAGTCTGGCTGGATATCACACCACCTGACCCACTTGAGCACCTGGGGGGTACGATATCGGCCGACTCCGGTTGCTATGTCAGATTGGCTTAAATACGATGGCTGTCTCACACCGAGTAACTGCTGTCAGCCCCCGCACGAGACCAATCACCTATGTCAGTCAATCTCATCGTAGTCTCCCAGGGAGCATTTGTCGCGTTTTTGCCCATCGATGAGCCGGTGGCGGTCTTCGCTCTCGCACTCGCTGCGTTCCTCATCGCGCCCATTCTCATCGAGCGAGTCGGCCTCCCCGGGATCGTGGGTATCGTCCTCGCTGGGACGGTCATCGGCCCAAATGGTCTCGGTATCATCGATCACGTGGATGCGATCTTCCTGTTGGGTAACGTCGGGCTAGTGTACCTACTGTTCATCGTCGGGCTTGAACTCGACCTCAGACGGTTTCGCCAGGGACCGGAGGATGCCGCGTTGTTTGGATTGTTAAGCTTCTCCCTCCCTTTCATCATCGGAACAGCTGCGTGTTTCTATCTGCTTAATATCGGTATCTGGGCATCGATGCTTCTCGCTTCGGTATTCGCCTCTCATACCCTCCTGGCGTATCCAATTATCAATCAACTCGATATCACGAAAAACAGTGCGGTCACAGCAGCCTTCGGTGGTATCCTCTTTACAGATACCCTCGCATTGGTGGTGCTAGCACTGGTCTTAGCCGGCGTCGACGGTGGGCTGTCAGCAACGGTCCTCGGCGAGGTTGCGCTCTCGTTGCTCGTCCTCTTCGGTGGTATCTGGTTGGTCGTACCACCACTCGCCCGGTGGTTCTTCCGCAATCTCAGCCAGGAGAGTTACTTCGAATTTCTCTTCGTCGCCACGCTCATCTTCCTCGGCGGGAGCCTCGCTGAGGCGCTCGAACTCGCCGCCATCCTTGGTGCGTTCGTGGTTGGTCTCGCTCTCAATCGTCAGATTACCAGAGGGGGGACGCTCATGAATCGAATCGAGTTTTTCGGTAACGCATTCTTCATCCCGTTCTTCCTGCTCCACGTCGGGATGCTGGTCGACCCTGGGGTCATCCTCGACGGTTTCGATACCATCTGGTTGGCCACGGTAATCGTGGGTGTGATGGTTGTGACGAAGGTGGCAGCAGCCGGTGGGGTAACCGCGATCCAGCGTTACTCCCGTGAGGAATTCGGTGTCCTCGTCGGACTCTCTGTCGGTCAGGCGGCTGCCGCCCTGGCGATCACACTCATCGGCTTCGAAGCAGGGTTGTTCGATTCAACCGTCCTCAATGCCGTCGTGTTGATGGTTCTGGTGTCAGCCATACTCAGCCCGTGGCTGACCAAACGCTTTGGGACGCGTCTCGCTCAGGCAGTAGATATCGAGGGCGTCAGCGGTGAACCCTTTGACCCACGGATCTTGCTCCCACTTTCGCATACGTCAGAGTATCAGCGTAGGCTTATCGAGCTCGCGTTCGCACTCAAAGACGACCCTGCCGAAAAACCAGTACACCTCCTTCGTGTCCTCTCGCCTCAATCGACCGATGAGGAGATCGCTCAGGCTGAGGAGGGTTTGCGTGATACTGCCGAGTTCGGAGGTGCAGCTGAGGTGCCTGTGGAGGTGGAAACACGCGTCAATCACAACATAGCCTCCGGAATCGTCCGAGCTGGCACGGAGACTCGTACCGACCTCATCCTCATGGGCTGGGATGCGCGTCGATCACTCGGTGGTCGGGTGTTCGGAACGATCATTGATCAGGTTCGGCGCAGAACGACCGATCCGGTACTCGTCTCTCGCCTCGGCTTTCCCATCAACACCGCATCAAGAATCATCATGGTCTTGCCCGCTGGGATCGATCACCACGAGGGGTTCTACGAGGCGGTCTTTCTCACCAAACGACTGGCAGAGAACACCGGGATCGAGTTGGAGGCTATCGTCGTCGGTGACAAGACCACGCAATACGAACGTCTGGTCGACCTTGTCGAACCAGAGATGGAGCTCAAGATGTCCTCGGTCACCTCGGTCTCTGAACTCATCACAACGCTTTCCGATGCTGATGATGACGACCTCCTCGTTGCGTTGAAACCGCGTGAGGACAGTCCCGGGTGGCGAACGAGCCTCAGACGGTTCCCTCATGAGCTCAGCGATCTACCACCAGATGCGTTCATCATCATCACACCGCGTCAAGGTGACCCTGGGTACGCTGCAAAGTTCCTCAGGATCGATTGATTGCCTCGTTTATGTATAGATGCCATCAGTAATTACCGAGTTACGGATATCCGATTGAACCGATGCAACAAGGTTGAATGATTGCGCTTAGAATTTGCTATTATCAAATCCTATCATCACCACAGAACCTTTTTCTGCTGCTATTTCGCTCATCTTCAAGCATAGAGCTGTGTCGATGGATAATCAGATCACCGCAACGGTTCCCAAGACCCCGATCCAGGTGCAATTCCTCGGAGGAGTCTCTCCACTCCTCAATGATGTCCATGAGCGATTGCTTGAACTCGAAGAAGACATCGATATCGACATCCGCGCACTGGAAGACGATGTAGAAAATCCACACCCCCACACTGATTGTATCATCCTCGACACGTCACAACCACGGTCCAATGAGGTGTTCGAGCAGGCACGTCTGGTGGATTCCTCACCGCCGCTCGTCCTCATCGAGGATGACGACACAGGTACCCTACTGCAAGAGATGGCGGATTCAGGTATCACCGCGAGTTTCACCCCAGATGAGGTTGAGCGCTGTCCAAGTGCGGTAGCCCTTCAGATCGTGCGTCAGGCGACGGCACATCAGATCGAACGGGACATACAGGAGACAAAACAGCTTTACGACACCATTCTCAAGCATTCTCGTGACTTTGTCGTCGTGATCAATCGCCGAGGGGAACTTACCTTCGTGACCCCGGCGATCGAGCGCGTACTTGGCTATACGCCATCGGAGCTTCTCGGCTGGGACGTTAAAGACCTCATCCATCCTGATGACAGGGATATCGCCATCCAAGCGGTGCGAGAGGCCATCACAGAGCCCTCACTCGATATCACCGTGGAGTTTCGAATCAAACACCGCGATGGGGACTGGCGATGGCTGGAGGTTCGTGGAAAACATCACCCTGACATCGATGGTGTCCTCTTCAACGCGAGGGATGTCTCTCAACGGTGGGAGTATCGTGCAGACCTCGAGGCACAGCTGGCCGGGCTTGAGGCGTCGACCGATGGCGTCGCCATCCTCGATGAGAAGGGTCATTTCCAATACGCCAATGAGGCACATGCACGCCTGCACGGGCTTGACGCACCTGAGGAGCTCTTGGGTGAATCGTGGCGTAAATTATACGACGAGGAGATGCGACAACGGATCGATCAGGAGATAATCCCGGCGTTAACGAGGGAGGGTCAATGGCACGGTACACTGACGGGGACGCGGGAGGATGGACGTACGTTCGAGCAGGAGATTGCCATCACGGAACTCGACGATGGCCGTATGAGCTACGTGGTCCGTGATGTGACTCAGCAAACCGAGTACGAACAGGCACTCGAGGGTTTGCACGATGCATCCACGGAGTTGATGGCATCGACGACGGAGATTGAGGTCTACCAGCGCATGGTTTCGGCAGCTGAATCAATCCTCGACTTTCACGTGTGTTGCGTGCTCGCGAACGAGGACGGTATGCTCGTCCCCAAGGCGATCTCATCTGGTGCCCCACCGGACGGGGTGCGGGCGATGGCGAATGATGCGGGTGATGCTGGACAGGTGTTCCAGACGGGTGAACCAAAGCTCAACAACAACGTCTTGAAGGATACGGAGTCACGACCAGCCAGAGATGACTACCGGGCAGGAGTCACCGTCCCAATCGGTGAGTACGGTGTGTTCCAGGCCATCTCGACCGAAACAGATCACTTCACGCAACAAGACCTCGACCTGACTGGTATCCTCGCCTCGTATGCGAAAGCAGTTCTCGACCGAATCGACTCTGAGCGAGACAGACAACGAGAACATGATCGACTTCGACGGCTGTTTGAGAACACCACCGAGTGTATCGTCGAGGTGACGTTCGATGATGAGAACGAACCGATCATCCACGCCATCAACTCCGCGTTCGAGGAGGTGTTCGAAGTAGAGAATGACGAGGTGGCAGGTGAACCACTCGACGACATCATCGTCCCAGAAGACGATCGAGACACCGCCCAGGAGATCAACCACAAAATCGTTCAGGGTGAGGTCGTCCACCGTGAACTCGTGCGATCGACGCCTAAGGGTCGGCGTTCATTCCTGCTACGAACCGCTCCGTTCACCATCGATGGTGAACCGCGTGCCTTCGCCATCTACCTCGATATCTCCGAGCGAAAACGTCAGGAGGAGCGCTACCAGACACTCATCGAACATTCGACCGATCTCGTGACCCTGCTCGATGCCAACGGTGACTTCCTCTACCAGAGCCCCTCCGTCGAGCGACATCTCGGCTATGAGACCGACGAGATGATCGGTCAGAATGCCTTCGATTACGTCCATCCCGAGGATCGAGATCGCGTCATGCGGGTCTTCTACGAGGGTGTCGACGACCCATCGAGTCTGCCGACGGTCGAGTACCGATTCAAACACAAAGATGGCAGTTGGCGGTGGCTCGAATCACTCGGGAACAACCAACTGAGCAATCAGGCAATCGAAGCGTTCGTTGTGAACAGTCGAGATATCACCGAACGAAAGCGCCGTGAGCAAGAGCTCCAGCGACAGAATGAGCGTCTCGATAAGGTATCGAGTGTCATCTCCCATGACCTGCGAAACCCACTCACCGTGGCTGATGGCTATCTCGAGATCGCCCGACAGGATTGTGAGAGCGAAGCACTCGAGACGATCGATGAGTCACTCGACCGGATGGAGACCATCATCAACGATACGCTCACCCTCGCCCGCCACGGTCAGACAATCGGTGAGTTTGAGGAGGTCGATCTCCAACAAATCTGCAGGCTCTGCTGGGGGACCGTTTCAACGGGTGGTGGACACCTCGATGTGGTTGAGTCGATCACCATCAGGTGCGATACCGACCGAATCAGACAGGTGCTCGAGAACCTGTTCCGTAACGCGGTGAAATACGGGGGTGAACAGGTCCACGTCGAGGTGGGTGGGATGGGCGATGATGGCATATATATCGCCGATGATGGCCCGGGTATCGCAACGGGTGAACGCGATGCAGTCTTCGAACCTGGGTACACCACGAGCTCAGAGAGTACCGGTTTTGGTCTCGCGATTGTCAAGGAGATCGTCGAGGCACACGGTTGGGATATCTCGATCACCGAGAGCGACACCGGTGGTGCAAGGTTCGAGATCGTCGGTGTCGAAATCATCGACGGGTGAGGAAAACACAAGCAGTGAGACAGCTCCGGTACCTATCAGTCTTCGAGGGGTAACTCGCTCTCCTCTGGGTGTGACTCGTGATAACTCTCCTCGATGACACCTTCGGTCCACCTGCCGAGTCGGAACCAGTACGCCGCGATGAGGAACGAGGCGAACGCACCGACTGAGAGGGCAATCCAAATGCCAATCACACCGATCCCGAAGCCGAGGTCATCTAAGACAATATCCGTATATGGTATCCAGATGGTGAGCGAGAAGGCTAGTATCAACGCCACCGGCACGCGGAATATCCATCGTGAGAGGAACGAAAGCGCCATGGCCACCTTTGTCTGTCCAGCACCTCTGAATGCCCCCTGTAGCACCATCGTCCCGCCGAAGAACGCCCAGAACGGTGCGATGATGTAAAGGAAGATGACCCCCTCATCGATGACCTCAGGATCGTCGGTGAAGATACCCATCATCAACTCCGGGAAGATCACGCAGATCGCCGCGGCAGTGAACAAGATACCCATCGTCCCACCAGTAGCCACCCAGGTGAGGCGCCTTGCACGACCAGGTGTCTGTGACCCGAGGTTCTGACCCACGCCGGTCGCCGTTGCCTGTCCCACCGCCCCGGCGACCGACCACGAGATCGACATCAATCTGACCCCGATACCGTATGCCGCAATGGCGGCCGTACCGAACGGTGCGACGAACGCCGCCATCACGACAGCTGCGAAGCTTCTCGCCCAGCCATCGAACGTGGCAGGGTATCCAATCCTAATGAGCTTTTTGAGAATCGACACATCAGGTGTGAGGTCACTCACGTAGAGCTTGACCCCGAAGCCTCCACGAAGCAAGATGTAGATACCTGCCGCGGTGGCAAACCCTCGGGCAATGAACGTCGCCCAGGCAGCTCCGCGAGTCCCCATCGCCGGGAACGGCCCCCAGCCGAGGATGAGGAATGGATCGAGGATCACGTTGATACCCGCAGAGATGATCATCAACCACATCGCGGTCTTCGTGTCGCCTGCACCCTGTAAGGAGGCACGGAAGGCGAAGAAGAGGAAGGTGAACGGTAACGCCAGGAAGATGATCTCGATATAATCGAGAGCCTCGATGAACACCTGTCCCTCTGCGCCGATGAGACGCAACAGTTCGTGTCTGGTCAACCAGCCTATGGCTGCGAGTGTCGATGATACAATTAGTGTCAGTAGTACTGTCTGTGCGACCACTGCATCGGCCTGGCGATCCTCCTTGGCACCCATATACTGTGAGACCAGAGCGATCGTTGCCGCGGTGATTCCCATAGCCGTTGAGACGAACATCCATGAGAGGGGGAACATGAGGGCAACTGCAGCGAGCGCCTCCGGGCTGACGCGTCCGACCCAGAACATATCGACGACGTTGTAGACCGTTTGAAGCAAGTTCCCGATGATGAGCGGCCACGCTAGCTGGGCCAGCTTGGGTATAATCGGCCCACTCGTCATGTCGATGCGCTTTCGCTCAGTCTGTGCCACGCACCGACGATGACTCGGTCTCCATGGATGAATCCCGCGCTTTGTGTGTCCTACTACGTTGGGGAAAACCTATTCATAGCACTCGCCCATGGGTATCTACCATGAGCGAATCAGATGATGCCGACGGAGACACGGCCACACTGCTGAACGCCGTCGTTGGTGCCATCGTCGGCGTCGTGTTATCGTTCATTCCCCTCTCACCGATCATCGGTGGAGCTGTCGCTGGCTATCTCGAGGGTGGCTCAGGTGAACAGGGGCTCAAAGTCGGTGCTCTCGCCGGTTTCATCATGCTCATCCCATTGTTGCTCTTCGCTATGTTCTTCACCGTCGTGCTCATCGGTATCGCGGCAGAGGGGGTGGCATTCGCCCTCATCGGGCTGTTCTTCGTGGTCTTCATCATGGCATACACCCTCGGCTTGAGTGTCCTCGGTGGCTATCTCGGGGTCTACCTGAAAAACGAGATGTGACTATCTGGTGAGCAGGTCGACACCCACCGAATGGCCGGTATCGTCCGCAGTATTGCCGCAGTGAGCTAATACGCCTCGTGTTTTTGAATATCAAACCCGGCCGTGATCGGGGTAAGTGGAGTGCCATCCGGTGCCTGGGGAGTATAGGTGATCTTGAACCTCGCGAAGTTCAGCGTGATCGACTCGAGCTGACTGCGTGTGGTCGTGCCTGCATCCTCAATACTGGTGACGATGAGATCTTCAAGATCGATCACAAGCATGTCAACATGTGTATCACCGCCGGGTTTTTGGAGGGTCAACCTGGCATCCTTGAAATGCTTCCCGGTCGCTGTTGCAAGCCACAACGCCGGTGTTGCACTATCCACGTGTTTGAACACCGAGAGATCTTGAAACGTTGCCTTTCCGGCACCGCCACCCCTTGCAAGGTGCATGGAGGCGGAATTCGCCCCACCCCAGCTCCATGCAAGGACATCGATCGCCCCCTCATGCCTATGATCGGTCGAGTCGCCATCGATACCGTCGATCTTGAGGAACATATCGAACGATCCAGGCGATGCGATGACCTCCTGAAAGTCTGCTACCGTCAAGCCACTCGTAGTCGCTCCGAGCGAGAGGACACCTGCGAGGGTGACGCCCGTCTTCATGGCATCTCGTCGAGTGACCGTGTCTAACCCGTCGGCTATCCCCGATGGATCTGCTGGAGACATGAGGCCGGATGGTCCCCAGCTAGCATATAGATTCCTGTATCATAATTGATACATAGTGGTGTATCCGGCGATGTACCATTCGCCACCACATATGATGCTGTAGCAACATGAGAACCGAACCGCATCGACCGAGCTGCGCCGACCGGGAATTGAACCCGGGCTACGAGCTTGGGAAGCTCGTGTCCTACCACTGGACCATCGGCGCCCGCGGTGAAAGGCTACCTCAGAGATACACTTCAACGTAGCGCTTTGTGGGATTCTCCGTGGCTTTATTGAGACCGACGACGCACCCGAAGCATGATGGACATCACCCTGACCGATGACGAACTCGATCACCGGATCAAGCACATCACGTCATTCATCGAGTCGCAGTGTGTCGAGGCTGGTGTTGATGGTGTCGTGCTCGGGGTCTCAGGTGGTATCGACAGTTCGACCACTGCCGGGCTCGCCTCGATGGCCATCGGTCCGTCGAATGTCAAGGCACTCATCCTTCCGGCTGCACCAACGACTGACCGGTCGGTCGACCTTGCGTGGGATGTTGCTCAATCGTTCGAACTTCAGGCTGAGCAGGTCGATATGGAACCAATCGTCAATTCGGTTGCCGACATCTATCCTGGCGAACCTGGCAAGACCTCACTCGGTAACGTCCGAGCCAGAGTACGGGCCGTCTACTGGTACCTTATCGCGAACGAGGAGAGCCGACTTGTCCTGGGTGGGGGTAACAGGACGGAATGGCTCACCGGGTACTTTACCAAACATGGTGACATCGCCGTGGATTGCCTCCCACTTGGCAACCTATACAAGGGACAGGTTCGACAGATCGCCGCACACATCGGAGTCCCAGAGACGGTTGTCAAGCGAACACCGACGGCGGAGTTATGGGAGGATCAGACCGATGAAGCTGAGCTCGGCATCGATTACGACACACTCGATGCGATCATCGCCATGTATGTCGATGGTGGACAATCCCGGCATGAGACGATCGAACAACTCGGTATCGACGAGTTCCTGCTCGACCGGGTCGAAGCACTCATCGAGGAGTCAGCCCACAAAAGACGACTCCCGCCCACGCCTGACTAATCCGGGAGTGATGGGCCCCGATTGACTAATGCACCGAAGGCGATCGCCTCACGTTCTTCCTTTGCGTGTTTCGAACCGTCATCACGTAGGCGTCGTTTGAGTGTCGCCAACGCGGCAGCGTCATGTTCGGCTATGAAGTGGGCGATCTCAAGTGGTGTCTCATGGATGCGCGTGACGAGTCCGATCTGATACGCCTCATCCGCATCGATAACGCGGCCTGAGAGGGCGATATCGAGTGCTCGACCGAGGCCGATAAGAGCCGGTAGCCGATGCGTACCGCCCCAAGCCCCGAATAGACCCATCCTGACACCGGTCTCGGCGAAGGTCGCCCGTTGCGTCGCCACACGGATATCACATGCCAGGGCCAGTTCGACCCCACCACCTCTGGCTGGCCCATCTATGCCTGCGATGACGATTGCATCGATCGACTCGAGGCTCGTCGCGACCGATTGTCCGAGTCTCGCAAACTCTCGTGCAGCTCGCTCGTCCTCCATCGCAGCGATCTCCGAAAAGTCCGCTCCCGAGCAAAAGGCACCGTTCGCTCCTGTCAGGAAGACTACAGGGGTTTCGATAGCTGACAGGTGAGCGTGGAGTTCCTTGAGGTCTGTACTCCTGAGGGCGTGTTTCGTCTCGGGCCGATCGAGCGTGATCGTGGTCACCGACCCCTCACGCTCAACTGAAATCATATCACTCGCCTCGAATCCGGTTCCAAAGGCCTTTGCCATTGCCCCTCCTTTTTCAGGGTAGATGGACGACGCCGCTCGTGTGCGGTCGAACGCGATTCGGTCGGTTCGGGACGTAACTCCCGAGCCGCTTCGAGGGCGTATCGAGAATCGGATTGAAGAGGCGCCTCTCACACCAGCGCTGGTGACGGTCGCCAGCGCTCGCCATCACGACCGCGACGAAACCGATGCTCGAGCCTTCGAGAGTGCAGCTGCTGTGCAACAAATCTACGTTGGCCTCGATATCACTCGTGAACTCATCGAGCTGCAACCCTGGGACGGTGTCGATGAACATCCACATGATGCAGATATGGAAATCATCGCGGCTGATGTCCTCGTAGCTCGAGGTATGGCACGCCTCGCCGCGACCGATGCTGCAATGGCTGCGGTCGAGGTGGTCAGAGAATTCGGCCAGTTCGAGGCTGAGCAGATTGCAACCACGCAAACAACCGATGCACGGTGTCTCGAGGAGACCATCCTTGAACTCGCTGTCCTGGCAGGTAGTGCCGCTGTTGACACAGTTACGAGCGAGTCTATCCTCACATGGGTACGATCACTTTCTCCTACACAGGTCGCACCACTACCCACGGTCACCATCTTACTCGAGAGCACACCGCTTGAACCGTCAATCGAGGTCTCACCTCGGGCACAGGCGGCTAAAGACGGGCTTCGCTCCGGTGCGGGTGATACCGACTGACCGCCTGCTGACTGAGGCGAGCGAGCATCGAAATCGCTAAACCCAACAGCAAGCAAGGTTCTCACTGCGCCTAGGTGGCTTAGCCTGGTAAAGCGCGTCCTTGGTAAGGACGAGAGCCCGGGTTCGAATCCCGGCCTAGGCTCGTGACATTTTATTGATGTTTTATGTTGAGCCACCAGGATGGCTGCCTATCAGTCTGATGTATCATGGAATCGATTGACGATTTTCGCCAACGGCGCCTCGGCTGTCAGGAATCCCAATGAACCCTACATATCACTTTGGTGCCCTTCCCGCCGTAAACTGCGAGGATCCCTCCGCGGGACAGCACGCCACTCGTGCCTCCCTAGAGGCACCCTGACCGAAACCGCGGCGGGGTTCGGCTGTGGTTCGTGGGCGGAACTTCGTGCCACCGAAGTGGCATGGTGTGTTTGGCTATTAGCTTGCACCCCACGGGCCGTGCCATCGACCTTACTCGACGGCGATGGACGAGTAGCCATCCGACACGGTTGCCTTTTGTCGATGAAGACCCCAAGCCAACTCCACTATTCGTCGAACTGTGGCTACCGTCAGGTTGTGTCGGCCTCCTCCTAAAAGCCCTAGAGCGTGCTGAGGTAGTCGACTTCATCCCCGTGCCAAAGCTGGAGGCTTTCACCTTTAAGTTTCGTAACCTAAAATTCCCGTGAACTCTTGAAGATAACACAGCGAGCTTGAAACATAGCTACGTTGTCGTAACATGAACGGCGGTCAGGTCCTCATCGAATGATATTGTCAGTTCGTCATCGTTATTTCGAAGGGTTACGCTCACGCTCGGTGGATCGTATGATTGAATCGAGACAGTCGAGTCGTTATAGAGATCGTATAACCGCCTTAGTGTGTCAAGTGAGCCGCTTCCAAAGTCCAGTTCGATATCGGCTTCCCAGCAGAAACCGATCCCAGCGGGATGGATCGAACTCAACGGGATCACCCCCCATAGCATCGAGTGATTGCATACCGAGCATGAGAAGTGCCCTGCCGCCTCGTAAGTAAAACCACACGACCCACATGGTCCTCTTGGTGATGGTTCGTGGTCGTCACACACATTGATCGTGCCCTCCATCTGCCCGGAACACATGATGCAAATACCCTGCATCGCGAGGGCGAACGAGTAGAATTTCCAGCCATATTGTACCAACAAGAGATCCTCAGGCGAACGATCGCGGAGGACGGATCTGTCAAGGACGATCCCGGAAAGGATTCGGGGCGGGTGGCGGTCCCCCACGACGATGTTCCCATCACACTCGGTACAAAGATGATACATCCGTCCGCGCTGGTAGGTGACGAGCGTTGGTGCGCCACACTGCGGACAGGCGAGGTCGATTTCCGTCGGTTCGAGTGTCACCTCCTCGGTGCCGGCGATCGAGACGACGGTCGCGACGATCCGGTTCCCGGCAGGTAACAGTTCGTATCCATCCTCACCTTTCCGGATGAACGTTCCCTCCAGTTCCCTGAGATGGTAGTTGAAATTCCCCGGATCACGTATCCCCACCAGTTCACGAAGTTCGGAGAAGGGTACGGCACTCAGTCCGGAGGGATCGTAGGTCTCTCGTGTGATCGGTGCGCTTTCGTTTGCCAATGCCAGCAAGATCGCCAGTCGCGTCTCGTTGCCGAGTTGCAGGAACAACTCTGTAATTCCCTCGTCGATCCCCTCCGCAACGTGACTTATCGGGGATCCGTTTTGACGCGCTCCGGCCATGCTATCAATTAACAAGGATTTAGTATAAACGTATAGGTAACATCTATCGGTGAGATTGTCCTTTAAGGATGACATCACCGTGGTGGCTCGACCGCTGCGTGAAGGCCAATAGGATGAATTTTGGAACACAGCAATTTGCGGAGATCTCAGGTGATCAAATCATACACGGATTTGCCTGTTAATCAGTATATCAGATAAATTACTGCACTTGGGTGCTGTTGGTGAATTTAGAGTACTAAGATGCTGTATCGTTGTTAATAGTAATATCATGCTACTAACATATATCCATCCACGGTCGCGTACTATCGGAATGATGTTCCAAAGCATCACCATACTACAGGCCAGAACTGACGCACCGCACGTGAACACTATCGAAGGGGTAACTCGTCGAATTAGTCCGACCGATCTACGGGTCGTCTCCCAGCAGTCGATCCAAAGGGGTGGTCGATAACCATGCCATTGTACATGGACGTTCACAGACACGTGGACGCAACCTTGGACGAGGTTCGCGAGGCACACGAACGGGACCTGGAGGTCCAGGCTCGCTATGATGTCGACTACAAGAAGTACTGGGTCGACGACGAAACCGGGACGATCTTTTGCCTCTTTGAGGCGCCGAGCAAGGAGGCAGGTACGAGCGTCCACGACGAGGCACACGGGCTTACCACTGACGAGATCTACCGGGTGGTGGATGGCGATGCACTCTGAGTCCAACCCAGTGGGCAGGCGAACCGCCCTCAGGCTACTGGCAGGTGGACTCGCGGTTGGTGCAGGTTCGAACGTAGCACTCGCTCAACCGGGTTCAGACGGGTTCGTCCGGCAGCTCAACACGATCCGTACCGGTACCCAACGCTATCGAGACGTCACTGTCGCATTAGACGATGGCTACGCGCCGGTCCTGGGGTACGTCTCGGGAATGGGGTTTCACCTCGTTCGTGGCGACCTTATCGCACCCGAACGAGGGAGTGGACCGGTGGACGGACTCGAGAACCCACCGATTCTCGTGTACTTCACCACGGGTGATTACAATCCTTCACCTGGAGACCCGTTAGATGAGGACCGCATGGGAGAGATGCGCATCGGGGGCGTTGAATTCGCCTATGTGGGCGATGATGGACCAGATGACTATTTCGCCGATGAGTCGTCAAGCCGGAAGCTGCGAACCACAGAGGAGGAGGGGTGGGAATTCGTCCCTCCGGCAGGAGTGACAGCAATCCACGTCTGGGTACACCGCAACAATCCCAAGGGGGTCTTCCACCCGACCAACCCGACGATTGACTAACTTTCAGCCACCCTCATGGGTTCACCGTTCCAATCATCCCCTTGCTCAACCGAGCGGGGCACCATATTGAGGCGGGATCGAATCGCAAGGTGACCCCTACCTTCTCCGTTATAACGACCAGTGAAGGCCACCGTTTATGCGATGAAATAAAATTGCGGTGGAGGTGGCGGAGGAAGATTGGATGAGAGTATGACCATCCTGTTCCCGGAAATGGGAACATAATGGGTAGTTGTCAAGTGAAAACTGATCGGAAGTAAACGCCTTACATCGTGACCAGCTGGTAGTCGTGAGTAAGGTCAGATAAACATCCCTCTTACAATATGTCCATCAAGATTCGCTGCGAAAATCGGTAGGAGAACGCGACCGATCGCCTCAAATTGGAGAGGTCAATGTCCCGAAATAGACCTGCCAGGCGAGTGCTGACTTGGCGACGAGACTGAGCAGGATGTACATCCGCTCGCCGAATAAGTACGATTCCCACCGCCACGTCTCGCGGTACTGCAAGATCATGTTCACGGCAAAGAGGTTGAAGAAGATGAATATCGAGACGAATATGTAGATGACAAAGTCTGGGACATCACCACCGCTTGCAGTGACCGACCCGACCAACGAAATGCCTATGACGACCCACGGGACCGCACCGGCGATGACACCGATGTTGTATGCGGTCCAGTCAATCGATGCCGTTGTCTGATTCTGCCGTTCCATCACCAGTCCCATGAGGTTCATGACAGCCACGAGGGTAAACAGCGCAACTAATGTCCCAAGATCCCAAATACCGGCAAGCATCGCGATGACGACGATCATCACCGAAGCGCTGAGCGCGTATTCGTACCATCGGTACGGGTTGATTTCCCGCGACAGATGAAACACGTACCGTCGGTAAAGCAGTGTGCCGACGAGCAGGTGGGCGATGGCAGAAAGAAACAGGAACGATGCGACCAGCAATGCCAACTCGACCTCGATCCAATCCACAGTGATTGGCTCGATTACCTCAGCCACTGGGTCGAAGTCATAGCGTGTCAGCCTGATCGGCCAGGGAATGGCATCAGCCAGGACGAGCATCAAGACCCCCTGGATGGCATGCAATCCCGCCATGATGAGGTTCCAGCTCCGAAGACGTCGGTACTCCGAGCGTGCCGGGTCGGCTGGGGGCGTGGTCTCGAACGTCGTCATGGGCCCATTTTCTAAAGCTATCGCCAAAGGAATAGGTTACTTAATCATCTCATCAACCGCACAACGCCTCTCCGTATGACTTGAGCTATCAGATTCCACGGAGGTAGAATATCTTGATCAAACGACTACAGCCAATACTGACGAGGTCACCCTATTCGATATCTCACCCCGATGGTACCTCCGGCACGATGATACTCCGTTAGGAGTCACCAGTTAGAGCAGTGGAATGCAAACCATGTAACAGGTTTGACATCCTCCCCGCTGTAAACGGCGAGGATTCCTCCGTTCGACAGCACGTCGCTCGTGCCTCCTCGGAGACACCCTGACCGAAACCGCGTCGGGGTTCGGCTGTGGTTCGTGAGTCGTGCGTCGGGCCTCGTTTGAGGCTTGGGGTGGTTGGTTATCCACTTACACCTCACGAGGCCGTGTCATCGACCTAACTCGACGACGATGAACGAGTAGCCATCCGACGCAGGGTTGCCTTTTGTCGATGAAGATCCCAAGTCAACTCCAGTGTTCATCAGAATGTGGCTACCGTCTGGTTGTGTCGGCCTCCTCCATAAAACCCTGGAGCGTGCTGAGGTCATCGGCATTATCCCCACGCTGAAGCGCAAGACTTTCGCCTCGAATTTTCGTGAAAGATCGAGTAAATCTTCCATTAGCACCGTGCATATTGCCTGCGTCAGCCATCAGTTATAATTAATCGTACCAATCATTACGCGTATGGATGCTCCAGATACCGGTCGAACTCCACTGAACGCTGCAATCTTAGGGGTTACTGTATTCGGCATCGTAGGTATTGGGTTATTTTCAATGGCGTTATTGTTCACCTATTTTGCCGTTGAGTCCGCGTTTATACACATCACTGATGCAGCAGCAAGGGATATTTTCTCAGCGCTGAGACAAACGACACAAAGGGTGGCAATACTGGCCCCGGTTGTCGCTGTTGGTTTGGGGGCGACGTTCCATTTTGCTGATGCCGAAAGACCAGCTGTATTTGGAAGTCTTTCGGCTTTGGCAGGGAGTTTTGTGTTGCTATTCGTTCTCCTTGTATTGATGATGCTTCTCGAACCGGATCCTGTCGATGTAAGTGGGCCAATGTGGGAAGTGAATGTCGTGGCTGAGTTCGTCGGCTTAGTCGCAGTCGCTCTTAGCAGTGGCTTAGCGGGGGGATTGACAGGGTATATCCTCGATATCATCGACCCTTGATTGCCATGGATAGCGCAAGGACGGCACAATTGTTTATGGCTTTCTCACAGAATGCTCTGAGATAAATAACAAGGTAGCGACGAGGAATCTCTACAACTAGCGCGACCTACATCTTTCACGTCCCCTCAGACCAATATCTGAGACGAAGATTGTCGACTCATCAATTCGAACGAGGAACTCTACACCGGATAGTCATTGGTTTCGAACCGGAAAGAGTTCACATGTAGTTAGCCTGTAACTGACAAGTACGCCACCCAAACAACACGCATTCCCACAGGGAACGCGAGCATGACCTCGGTGACTTCCAATCTGTCACAATTGTTGTTAGTCATGGAATGTATGCCTTCTAGCCAAGCAGCGTCAGATCACACTAGTCGTGTGCTGGCGGGAAACGATACGGGCGGCAATACCTCCAGTTGCACGTGAGAGATGATGATTCGGTTGTGCTCCCTTGGAGTGAGGGTGACCCAAATTTCTTACCGCATCGAATAAAATCATCTGACATGAATCGTCGTAGCCTCCTGACGACCATCGCTGGAGTAGGGGTCGCAGGATGTCTGGGTGACGATCGCGAGGATCGCCAGCCGTTGAAGAGCGTGGGAGACGATGATCAACCCATTGAGAAATCGCCCGTAGATCTCTTACCAAGTGCTGAACATCTTGGCGGGGAATGGCAAGAGCGCGAGATCGATCGGGACCTGTGTCAGGGATTTTTTAAATCAGATGATACAGGGCAAGTATCCCTGGTGGCGTGCGCTTGGGTGCTGACTGGTATCGACGAAGCAAAGGAGACGTTCGAATCACGCATCCGAGAGAGCCGTACTGCGGTGCGATCAGGAGTTCAGGATAAGGAGCCGAAGATTGGAGTCGAGGCGGCCATCGTAGCAGGTGGTACCGAAATCCACGTGATCTTCCGAGATGCGAACGCTGTCGGTCGTGTCGAGTATGAACTGGACACCGAGGGTATGATCGACGAGGACGACATCCCTGATCCGGAGGATATCCTCGTTCATGCCGTGGCCATGCACACGATCTGGCGAGACTGAATCGCGTCGCCACAAACACAACGTCGACGATACAACATCAGCAATCTTGAGCTGTTCTCCCCTGTCAGTTGCACCGAACCTGCAATCGACTAACACCGTGGCTGGCTTGCAAGACGAGGCTCTCACCTGGGCTGTTCCGTTATTATGACGACTTACTTACTGGCTGTCCGGTTCGGGCTATACAGATACGGTGTCTGGGGTCAAGATAATCCTCACCCGATTCGCTCAGTGGAAACGACATTCAGCTGGTCATCATACGTGAGCTTGAGTTCCTCATCGTCTTGGTGGACCGTCATTCGGATACGAAGAGGATCCTCCGAGAGGAGCTCTTTTTTGACATCAAGGAGGAGACCGAACTGTTCCGGTGTCGAAAAGTCGAACTCAATCCCATGATCGTAATAAAATGCAGCTACCGCAGGTTCCCTCGTAAGATAATTCGACACGGGCATCGACCATCTGTACTCACATTGCTCACAGACGTGAGTCACGAGTATCCAGAAAATTGACTCGCAATGTGCACAGAACTGGTACGCTTCCCAATCGGGCTGGTGATCATCACAAATATAGGTCGAGGTGATTGGCATGTCACCCGCACACTCCGGACAGACTCCATCGATAACCGATGCACGGCGGTGAGCAGCCCAGATCCAGTCAGCGTGGCCAATCTCATTCGGGGTCCGGTCACGAAGTCCAGACGGAGGGAACTCGCTCATGCTGATGACGCCAGGGGGAAAACTCGGGACACACCGCACCTCGCAGTCGGTACATTCGAGGTAGCGCCATCCATCCCGATAGCTGAACAGCGTCTGGCTGCCACAATAAGGACATGTGACATCTATCTCGACCGGTTCGATCTCTGGGTGCTCAAGGGCGATACCGGAGAGGAGCATACGGACGATCCGTTTGCCCGATTCCCTGAGGGAATAGCCCTCCTCGGAGTGCCGGACGAAGTGTGCCGTGAGTTTATCGAGGTGGTAGTGGATTTGACCGGGGTCGTTGGCGGTCACCTGCTCTCGAAGATCGACGAACCGCATCGGAGACGAGTCCATCGGATCGTCACCTTTCCAGAGTGCCTCCAATAATTCGAGGCGGGTTTCGTCGGATAATAGTTTGAAGGCCTCGTTCGTGGCTGCCGTATCCGGTTTGCTTGTGTCTTTCTGAAGCGATTCGTCCATACATGTTATTCCGTAGCATAGTTCAAAAACCCCACCACCCGACAATACGATCAAGTACCCCATTGGGCTCCATTTAAACGATATGCGGTCATCCGTAAGCACGAAACATCTAGCAATTCTTATTGAACATTCGTTCTATTGGAATGTTGATTGAAATATCATTCAAATAACACTTATCCCGTGATCCGTCGAACAGTGGTTGAGGATTGACAATGAGGGGCAAGGTACCAACTGACCCCGATCAAGTCCGCGATAGACGAGCGAACGCTTGGTTATCCGGTCGATCCTGAAACCTTCAAAGAACCTACACATGTCACAGACACAAGACAGGCAAGAAGTCAATAAACAAGCTGCACACCAGATCTACGACGTCTGGGATGGCGGGAATATCGACGAGCTCGATGAAGTGATCGCTGAAGACGTTGTACTCCACGGTCCTGAACCGATCGGGACCGTTCAGGGGCGGGAGGCATACAAGGACAATCTCCGGATGATCCGGGCAGGGTTTCCTGACTTGTCCTTCGAAGCTCATGATGTCGTCGCCGAGGGAGATACGGTGATGGCAAATTGCACGTTTGGTGGTACCCATGACGGCGAACTGATGGGTGTCGAACCAACCCGGAATTCAGTCGAGGTTAGGTGGCTCGGTAGCTACCGGTTTGACGACGGAGAACTGGTCGAAGTGACCGGTCTTCCGGATCTATTCGGTGCTTTCGTGCAGATCAACGCTATCGAACCGCCTGGGAGCCAGTCGACGACCGAAGCCAAGAACAAGGAGATCGCCCGTACATACGCCCAAGAGGTAATCAGCGAGGGCAAGCTGAGCCTCATCGATGAACTCTTCGCTGAGGACTATATCGAGTATAATTCTGCGCTTCCCGAGCCAATTCAGGGTCCAGAGGAGGTCAAGGAGTACGTCATGGCCCTTCGATCCGCGGTCCCAGATATCAACTGCGTGGTCGAGGACCTAATCGCCGAGGGCGACATGGTGGTCAGGCGAGACCGGGCCACCGGGACCCACGAAGGTGGGTTCATGGGTGTCAAAGCGACGGGGGAGGCAGTGGTAGAGGGTCACCACATTCACCTGATTGAGAACGGTCAGTTCGTCGAATCGTGGGCTCAAAACGACGTGATGGGTCTCCTGATGCAACTCGGTGCCATCGAGCTACCAGGAGAGTAACATTCCAGACCGTTTCCGGTGAACACCACGGACGAGGTCAATAGCTGAGGGTACCGAGTTGCTGATGGAGACTCTGAGGGATGGACGATTCACGAGGTAAACGGGTCGGAGATAGCCGTTGCTTCATTAGCGCCCTAGGTGGCTCACGGGAGACATGACATGTTGTGATGTCTCACCTCATCAGGTAGGCTCGACGCCTGTTCGACAAATGTATCGATCTCTAAGCGGAGGCATTCTGACCATGCCCTGTATCTACTTTCACTTTTTTCTCCGTATGGCGAGTATTGGTATTTATTCCAACGTACCATCGATTTGGCACCGACGATGCAATCACCGCTCGACATCATCGAGACCGAGCAGTATTGGCTCAGTAGCAGACACGTAAGTGATTCTTCGAAGATTGGGGGTAACGGTTACTTTTCAGAGCACGGCGTTACAAGGCCGAAGCACGTACAGTCCGAAGATTTGCCACCTGCTGCAAACGACGCCGTTCGGAAAATCGACCACGACGCGCTTGAAGAGCAGAAATTGATCGGTAAATGGCAAGTTACGGGATCAGCAGAGCAGATAGAGAAGATGTGGCCAGAATTCGTAGCTGATGCAGCATCCGGGGTTATCTGGGCAGTGAAGGCGATGACAACGTACGGTTACAATAATCTGTCAATGTACGACGACTATCTGTTCACAGTCTACACGCCAAACTATTTCGAGCGACACGACGTTTTCCGGGTCAGAGAACATCTCCGCGACGCACACGGCGTAACCCATCAACTGTACTACAAGCCCGATATCTACACAGCTAAGGGAGTCGTGGCAGACACGGCTGAGGAATTCGGCCTCGCCGTTCCTGCGCGGTACATAGCCTAACACTCCACAGAGTTTGTTAGCCGATTATCGCCTTGGCTTTGCCACTATCTACATGACAATCTCAAAGAATAATGTGGATTGCCTGCGTGAGTCAGACCCTGTACTGGCCGGTCAGTTTACCGCCTCAAGTGTCCATTTCTTATTCAACAAACCACGGGGTCGCGAGTGAATGTGTCGTGAAGTATTCCAATAACAGGTCAGCCACCTTTTGCATACCAGACCCGCTGGGATGGATCCCATCGTGGATGAAATCGTCACGTTCCCAAACGAGGTCGTCGAACTCACGACCGTCGGGACCGTCCGCCCATAAATATGGCCCCCACAGCAAGGCAGGTGCCTCGATTTCACCCTGTTCGGAATCTGCATTCAACCCTGCGTGACCATCGATCTGGTGTTGAATCACCGATTGCACGCTAAAGCCACCCTCATAAGCATATGGCTCCGGGTTGAGCCGGATGGAATCGTATCCTCCATACGTACGACTTGACAGATAAATCACCGAGAGATTCGGAAAGTGTCGATTGGCTTCTTTGACGATGGTGATGATATGATCTCTCAACTGGTGGGCAGTGATGGGGAATTCCCCGATCCTCCAGGGACGGATAAGGCAAAGTTTCATCCAGGCCACTTGAATCTGTGCTGGGGTCAACGATCTATGATCGGCCCTGCTTTTTGCTTCACTCCAGGGTGAGGAAGCGTTTGCCCAAGCATGCGCAGCCTGACCACCTTGCGCGCCATTGACAAGTGTGACGTGATCGGCCATCTGAGGTTCATCAGAGATGCTCCGCATAAATTCTCCGAATGCTTGGGACGTGTTGGACATCCCGATGGAGATCATGCCGGTTTGACCGTTTTCGGCAGGGGAACCCGATTCATCTCGCGGGAGAACCTCCTCAAGACGACGTTCGACGATCTTGCGATGGCTGTCAGGGGGGTGATTGCCACCATCGGCATACAATGAAACAGGATATCCTTGGTACATCTCCCCGTTGCCATCCGTGAGCGGAGTGAACCCGGTTGGCTGGTGGTCTGACCCTTCTGGCGTCGGGGATGGCGTCGGGTCAGGTGTAGGAGTTGGGGTTGGTGTCTGAGTCGGTGAGGGGGTGGGGGAGGCCTCATCACCGTCGCCGGTACATCCGGCAATCAGACAACTCGCCCCTATTGCTGCAAGGAATCGACGCCGAGAACGAGTAACTGGCCGATTCATACGGGCAATCTGTGTTAGGATGGCTATTAATCATGAGCTATAGACAATTATAAAAATCCGATTTACATATACAATTTGATATATTCCATGCGTACCTGATCTACCCGGAAACGATCGCAGATTGTACCGGATGTCATCGTGGTGACACTGAAGAGATTGTCTCAGCGGATGTTTTGTCCGAACGATAGAAGCTAGATGCAGGCTGATAACGCCTTGAACCAATGAAACGATCAGTACGGCGAGATATCTAGAGTTGATACGATACAACCTATTAGAAAACCCGGATCGATGAGATATGATTCGGGAAAGGTTTGGGATGCATACTAAATTCCGGCTGTCAGTTAGACAAGTCTATTCTACCATCTGTTGTCATTCGCCTCTTTCGTGATGTACATAAAATTAAATGGACCGACGATGCGTGCTGAGACTGTGCGGTAACAGTGCTGTAACAGCAATCCTTAACCTTGTCAATGCCTACCATACTCATGGTTGGGTTAGCATCCACCGTACAGCATAAACAAGTGAGCGGTACTGGTTCACTCGATTTCTCTGATCCCTCGGTACAAGCCGCACGGCAAGCAGAAAAGCGAATGTATGACTATTTCGGCTGTGAGTATACTGAACATTTTGTAGATGTGGATGTCCTTGGCAGCAGAATGCGGGTGGTCGAGGTCGGCACTGGACCACCGATTGTGTTGATCACCGGCGGCAATGGAGTTGGCCTCGAATGGGCACCGTTGCTTCCCGAGCTACCTGGACATACCCTGTATATCATGGATAGACCAGGAGGCGGGTTGAGCGATGGCATCGATCACCGCTCTATGCCATTTCAGTTCCAAGCGATCAACTCAACGAGAGCGTTGCTGGATTACTTCGAACTTGATACGGCTCATCTCATCGGGAATTCGATCGGCGGTCACTGGATCCTTACCTTCGCTCGGGAACATCCCGAACGAGTATCGTCGATAGCACTTCTTGGCTGTCCGGCCTTCTATCCCGGAACGAGCGCACCGTTCCCCCTGCGACTCGGATCGGTACCGATCATCGGAGGTATACTTTTCGAACGATTCATTCAGGCAGATGACTCGTCTGGTGCCCGAGCTAACTGGGAGTTTTTGGGCCAGTCTGACGAAGTGATTGAGGGATTCCCCGAAGAGTTTGCCGAAGCATGGTACCGGATGCAAAATCTTCCCCATACAAAGTTGGCATGGGTAAGTCTCCTCCAAACAGTTGTTCGAATCCGAGGGGCTCGGCCCTCTGTGGCACTTACGCCTGAAGACTTACAGCAGATAACGGTGCCGGTCTTGCTACTTTGGGGGTCTAATGACACGTTTGGCGATATCAAGAAGGGTGAGAGAGGGACGAAATGGTTCCATGATGTCGAGTTTCATGAGGTTGGCGTGGGTCACTGTCCATGGCTGGATGACCCAACGCGTTGTGGCGAGCTAATTCTGGAGTTCGTCAAGGGTCACGAATAATCTCTTCATCACCGTCATCACCGTTGTCATCGATGCAACCGGCCCGATCGACTCAGACTGGTTGCAGTTGCATGTAGCGGGTGTTCAGATCATCGATCTTCTCGAATCGAGCGAGATTCACTCAGGTATGTTCGAGATAATTATCGGAGTTGGGGAGTGAATTGGAGAGACCACGCCGAACATCGACAGCATGGTTGTCACCCTCGAGTTACCTCGCGCACAGTCAACTCTTCGTCGACCATGAGCGTCATCACCTCATCTGCAATCTTCACGGTCACCTCCACCTGTAACGGATCATCCTGCACGATCACCTGCTCATGTGACATCATCAACTCGCGAAGTCGTCTCGCAGTCTCAAAGTCTCTGAACTTGTAGTTGATGTCTATCCCATGGTCATGATAGAATGAGACGACAGTCGGGTGCGTGATGATAGCCTCTGCAGGTGAGGTACCCCCACGATACTTACACACCGAACAACCCCATCGGACACGAACCTCCTCCCTGACGCCACAAGCTTGACAGACCGACATTTCTCCCGGATGATGGTCCCTACACAGGTGTACCGATGCCTCAATCTCGCCTGAGCAACGGGGGCAAAGTCCCACCAACTTCATCACTTTGATCAATAATAGGGTGATCACACCGTCGGTGAAGAGCTCTCTGGGGGGACGTGTCGAAAGAGCTGAGGAGGGGAACGGTTCGATGAAGAGTCGTCCCTCATCGAACACCGAACCTGGTCCGAGTCGACCATCACACTGCAGGCACAGATGGTAGAGGTATCCCCCCTGGTAGGCGATTGCCGTCGTTCCATCACAGATATGACAGGGGACAGCTATCTCGGTCGGTTCGAGATTCGACTCGTCCATCGTGTCGGCGATGATAGTCTGGACGAACTTCCGACCGATCGGTGTGAGACGGTAGCCACTGTCGTCTTTCGTGACGAAGTGATCCATCAGCTTCGTGAGATGGTAGTTGAACTGAGCTCCTTGTCGGATGCCGATCTGGTCACGGAGCTCTGTGAATCTAACAGCGTCATCGGTTCCATGCGGATCGTACGCATCCCATAGCGCCAGCAGTATCGCCAAACGAGTTTTGTTGCCGAGGACATCGAATGTCTTAGCAACCCGAGTACCAATCTCACCTCCAGCAGCATCGGCTGGTGATTCAGATGGGCGATGTTCGGCCATGATGCGTCACTTCGGAGGTCAGTACTATGGTACTTGCCCAACCGACATACCCAATCAAGTAGCGACCGAAGCACGTTGTTTGTCATCCTCCCACGGCTCAAACCGTGGGCTTTCGCTCGAAGAGTGTCAGTTGGAATAAGGTGGCTTGGAACTGAGGCAGGGGATAAGCCACCTGCCGTTTCAGGAGGGGAGGATGTGGGGATGTATCTCCGCACATACTACACTGCGGGACTCGTACAGACAATCCACATTCCAGCCGGCATCATTCATGTTTCATCAGTCAAATGGCAGGAATTCTTCATATATGTGGTCAACTGTAGCAGCGTCTGAACCAAGAGGCATGGTCGACAGGTACGTCGATGATACAAGAATATCAGGCCTCGAATACACCGTCGGATTTGTGAAACATCAGACAGATATTATTAACTTATTATCATTAGTGGTAACATCAGTTCGGCTTTAATACATAGGAGATTGATGGTCGGCTATGAACGATAAAGTCACATCCGTCGGTGTCATCGCAGGATTGTTCGCCCTGTTCGGCCTTGGTATAGGTATCTTCACCCTCGTGGCAATCTCGTGGGTGCCGGCCGATCTCGTGATCGAGGCGGACGATGTCTTCGAGGGACTGATCGGTCTCGTGGTCATGGGTGTACTCTTGTTCATGATGGGGTTGTTCATCCTGTTTGTCAACCCACTTCTCACCTTGCTGGTCGGGACAATCCTCGGCGAGTTCGAGCACTCACCATACGACGTAATTAAGATCTGTCTCGCGGGCTCATTCATCGGGTTCTACCTGATGCTTCTCCTCGCGATTATCGCCGTCACCATCGGTGTGCAGATGGGTGCGGGGACTGAGGGGCTCGATATCGCCGATGCCTTCGAGTTCAATATGGCGATGATTGGTATCCTCTCCGTGATGAGCGTCCTCACAGCTATTTTCGGTGGTGTGGCAGGGATGTTGGGTTCGTTGCTCTCACTTCGAGGATCGGTCACCTCATAATCGCGAATCGGTGAGCAGTTCTCGAAGTGCATCCACGAGAATCTCCTCTGCGAGTCTCATTTCATCGGTCGAGACCCATTCATCGACCGTATGTGCCTGTGCTAAGTGCCCCGGCCCCCAGATGACAGCGTCAATACCCTCTGCGATGAACGACCTGGCGTCAGTGGCCGCTTCCAATCCATAGGGCTCACTCGAGACGCCAGTTCGATTCCCGGTATGTTTTCTGAGCACCTCTGCGAGAAAATGCCCCGGGTCAATCGCCGCAGGCTCGTAAAACTGAACGAGTGATCGGTCGATGGTGTTGGAACGATGCCGAGCTTGCAGCTCGTCGAGCTCACCTTGTACCGAGTCGATCGTCTCACCAGGCAACAGTCGTCTGTCAAGGAGTAACTCAGCCCTGTCGGGGACGACGGCCATGTTCGAATCGATCCCGGATTGTACCTCGGTGACGGTGGCGTATGCATGCCCAACGAGTGGATCACGAAACGCTCTGATATCGTCATCATACTCTGCCAGCAGATCAAGCAGTCGACGTAGCCCATCAATAGCGTTCTCACCATCGTCTGGTCGACTGGCATGTGAGGCGATCCCCTCCACACCAAACCGAAAGGTCGCGACGCCCTTGGCACTGGTCGCAACCCGGAGCTCGGTGGGTTCGAGGACGATAGCGAGATCGCCACCAAAGCCTGCATCGATGAGAGACGCTGTACCCGGATAACCGGTCTCCTCACCGGCAGCCGCATGGACGATGATCGAACCAGCCAGCTCGTCTGCTTCGATCGCTTTTCGCAGGCGCATCGCGACGGTCATAGCGACCGCCAGCCCTGCCTTCATGTCAGTAGCACCACGTCCGTAGATTCGACCGTCATCGATGACCGCCTCATAGGGCGGATATCGCCATGTATCGAGATCGCCGGCTGGTACGACATCTGTGTGGCCGTTGAGGACGACCGTCGGGTAACCTGAGCCGATACGAGCGGCCACGCTGGGACGATCTGGGTCAGGTTGAGAGATGAGTGTGGCATCGATACCACGCTCATCGAACCATTCGTAAATGTATCGGGCACATGCACCTTCCTCGCCCGGTGGATTCTCAGATGGGATACGCAGGAGCTCCCTTGTGAGTGCGATCACATCTTCAGTCATGTTCACCGAGTTCGACAGCTTGCAGACCCTGCCTGATATCGTCGATCAGGTCATCGACGTGTTCGATCCCGATACTGAGACGCACGAGACCATCGGAGATGCCACTCGCAGCTCGCTTCTCAGGCGGGATATCTTGATGCGTCATCAAGGCAGGTACCTCGACGAGGCTCTCCACCGCCCCCAAGCTCTCAGCGAGCGTGAATATCTCCAATGCTTCGACAAACGCCGTGGCTGCAGGCTCACCGCCTTTCAAGTCGAGACTGACCATCGCACCGTAATCATCCATCTGCCTCGTCGCAATATCGTGATTGGGGTGGTTCGGTTGACCGGGATAGTAGACGTGATCGACCATTTCGTGAGCCTCCATCCATTCGGCGATGGCCCTGGCATTCGCACATTGCACCTCGACGCGTCGAGAAAGGGTCCGTCCACCCCTGACGGCGAGGAAACACTCGAGCGATCCTGGGATCGCACCTCTCGTGTATTGAATGGTAGAGAGTTGTTCCTCGAGAGATGGATCGTCGACGACGACCGACCCGAGAATCGCATCGGAGTGACCGCCAATATATTTGGTCAGTGATTCAACCACGATATCAGCACCAAGCTCAAGGGGTCGCTGTAACGCTGGCGAGGCGAACGTGTTGTCGATGGCGAGGAACGCATCACCATCGTGTGCGATGGCTGCGGCCGCCTCGATATCACCGATATGCAACAATGGGTTCGTCGGCGACTCGAAGTACACAAGAGCTGTCTCCCGACACATTGCATCGGCGATCACCTCATTACGTCGGATATCGACGAATGAGACATCGATACCGTACATCGGATAAATTCCCGTGAGTAGGTCGTAAGTCTCAGCATAGAGGTTGTCAGCTGCGACGACGTGAGCACCCGGTTCAAGCAGTGAGAATACAGCATCGATGGCAGCCATACCGCTGGCGAATGCGTACGCGCTCGTGCCACCCTCGAGGTCGGTCATCATCGCCTCAAGTTCGTCCCGTGTGGGTGACGCCATCCGCCCGTACCGGTACCGTCCACCGATGGAGTGAGCTGTCTCGTACTCGTACGTGCACGATGTGAATATCGGCTGGTTGATCGCCCCGAATGGGCGATCTGCGCTACCTGCATGGACCTCACGCGTCTGAGCCCGTCTGTGCGCCATAGAGACGCATTGGTTGGAGACGACGTAAGTATCCGCCTGTCGACTCTGGGCGAGTGGCTTCACCTCGAGTGAGTAGCACGGTCACACATACAGCGGGTCATGGGAGCCGATGTCACCGTCGCGTTCACTGTCGTGGCGGTTGTGGCCAGCAACGTCAACGCCGGGTGTTATGGGTACTTAGTTCACTTCGAACGGATGAGAACACCGTCTCGACCGGTGGCACAACCGTCCGATCTGGCCTTGATCAGTCACACCATGAAGCGAGACGTTCCGGCACTCATCGTGTTAATCAGCTTCGGAGATGGTCGACAATCGTGGAAGCTGCCTCGAAGGCTGCAGACAGACCTCGCGAAAATCCTGCCTCAAAATCATCCTCAAGGAAACTTTCACGTGCAGTCGTGTCATCCTCAGGACGGTCAAAATTTGAGATTCCTCGAATGCTGAGGTACCGGTCGAGGATGCCGAAACGGTCGAGAGCACGTGCAGTGCCTGCATCTTCCATCTCGGTGACGAGGTATGGCTCGCAGTCGTTCGTAGCGACCAGCCATGACACCTGTCGGGCGAGCGAAGCGCCATGCCAGAGTTCATCACCACAGACATTTGTCCCACGAAGGACCCGTGCATCTGTCGCTGAGGCCACCTGCACAGCTTCAGTGACAAATGCCTCATCGAGTTGGAAAACCGATGGTTCGTCAAGGTACTCGTTTAACCCGATCTGGATATGCCCTTCCTGGCCATCCCACCTGACTTTCAAATCCCAATCGAGAATCATCGACGAGATGACGACCGACCCGATATCGACTATCTGGGGCGGTCCTCCTGCAACACCAACAGAGATGAACACGGTATCATCGAGGTCGAAGCGATCACTCGCGAGTAACGTCGAGGTAGACACGGCAGCTGCAGTCTTTCCGATACCGGTAGTGAGCAACCCGAGACCATCACCGTCATGGAGTATCGGAGTGGGACATCCCTTCAATGTGATGGCCGTATCGAGACAGTACCGCTGTCTCCAGGGCTCACGTTCACTTGGAAGCGTCTCAAGCTCATCAAACGCGACGATAACGACAACCTTGAGATCGACACTCATGCGTACACCTCGGTTGGGTCGCAAAAACCGATTTCGACACAGTATGCGATGGTGAATCTGATGAGCTGTGACAATCACGTGATGGGAATCATGTCAGTCGTTTATGGCCGGGATATTCGAACCTCAACGTGTAAACCGAGGGGTCACTGCCCTCGCGTGTTCCAGCATCATGACAACACACATCCTCACTCCGATCGACGGATCAGAACAGTCCTATGCCGGGCTTGCATACGGTTTGGCCTCCTTCCCGGATGCTCGCTTCACAGCGATGCATATCATCGACCGACGTCGCCACCGAGACGAGGGGCCTGGTGCGAGTCGGCCATGGGAGGAGCGTGCAGAAGAACAGGCCGAAAGATTCCTGGAACGGGCTCAGGATATGGCAGATGACAACGAGCAATCGATCGAGACCGAAGTCGCCTTCGGTACGCCACACAAACAGCTCATCCGTTACGCTCTGGATGCCGATATAGACCATGTCATCGTCGGAAGCCATGGCCGCTCACCCATCAAGAGCCCGTTCCTTGGCAGGGTTTCCGAGGCACTCTTACGCCGACTGCCCGTGAGCGTGACGATCGTTTCAGCACCACTCGCATCCGTCGAACAAACAAACTACCCCGGACACATCCTGCTCCCGGTTGATGGATCGCGCCACGCGATGGATGCAATTGAATGGGTCGCTGCATCGTTTCCGACAGCCTCGGTGACCGTGTTGCACGTGCTCGATGTGCCGTTTGAGTACACTGAGGAGGCTCGAGGGACGTATGTGGAGGGGTTGCTTGAAGAACTTCGTGCCCCCGGTGAGGAGATTCTTGTGGAGGCTGCATCGAAGCTTGAGGGACATGGCATACAGACCGAGACGGACCTCTCGACTGGGAAACCATCGTCATCGATCATCGCCTACGCCACGGTGCATGAGACCGATCAGATCGTCATGGGCAGTGCCGGTCGCTCAGATTTGAGGAACGTCCTCGTTGGGAGTGTGGCAGAGCGTGTCGCACGTGACTCCCCGCTACCTGTGACACTTATCAGGTAGCCGGTAGGTGCAGCTGTTGTCACCATTCAGTATCGATTCAGGTCTCCCCACATTGCAAGATCGAGATTGCCTCCTCGTCTGATACTTGATCGAATCGACTGTAATACTGTCCTACCGCTCCGAATGCAGGTGGCATTCGAAGGCAGAACACGTCGTCAGCCTCACGTTCAAGTTGGGCAATCGTATCCGGTGGCCCGACAGGTATCGCGAGCATCACCAATCTCGCCCCTCGTTCTCGCAATAACCTGATCGCCGCGATCGCGGTCGAACCTGTTGCCACACCATCATCGACGATAAGGACATTGAGGTCTGTAACCTCAGGTACCGTCCCATCAGTCCGATACGCAGCGGCCTTGTCCCGTGCGATGGTCGCCTCCTTGGATCGCTCCTGTTCGATATACGATTCAGCGATACCGAGGAACTGCACCGCATCCTCATCTATCCAGACCGTCCCGTCACTCGCTACTGCACCAATTGCCAGCTCAGGATTGTTCGGTGCACCGATCTTTGAAGAGACCACGATGTCCAGGGGCACCCCCAGGGTATCCGCAACGATCCGCCCCAGTGGTAAGCCACCTCGGGGTATGGCGAGGACGATGTCGACCTCAACATTACGTTCGACGAGGAAGGTGGCGAGTTGCTCCCCGGCATCTATCCGATCTTCGAATCGATCCGAGTCGAACGCAACAACCATACGAACCATTCGTAGACTGAGGTGAAATTCTGTTTGGTGATCTGACGGCTGTGTGGTATATCGGGATTCGCGAAAGCGAATCCATACCAGGACGCACCCTGCGCTCTTTTGTCCCTCGGTTTCGAATGTTCGCCTGAGGAGAATCAATGGCAGACAAAGCTCATAGTGCTCGTTTTGAGAAGGTAACCGACATTCAAACCGATTCACCAACACTTATCGAGGGCCTGCCTGGTCACGGACTTGTGGCGGCCATCGCGGTTGACCAGATAACTGAACAGCTCGGGCTCGCCCACTATGGGAATATCATCTCAGACTCGTTCCCGCCTGTGGTCACCTTCGAGAACGGGTTGGTTCACGATCTCGTCAGGGTTTACGGTGGAAACAACCCTCCGCTAATGACCTTAGAGAGTGATCTCGCTCTACCGCCACAATCGTTCGAACCGTTGAGTAAGTGCGTGATCAGGGACCTCTCACCCGAATTCAAGCGAGCGATCTTCCTCGCAGGCGCCCCTGCTGAGAGCGAGAATCAAATCGGACAGATTGTTGGGGTCGCTAGCGACGAGACCATCAGGCAAGAGTTAATCGATGCAGGTATCGACATTCCTGAGGAACCCGGCCTGGTCGGTGGTGTGACCGGCTCGCTCGTTCGCGAGTGCTACCAGGAGGATATCCCCACCGCACTACTGATCGTCCGGGCACACCCCTTCCTACCCGATCCTGATGCGGCACAATCTCTCATCGATAACGCTCTCGAGCCACTGGTCGATTTCGATATCGATACCACCGAACTCAGCGAGCAGGCGGAGACTATCCGACGGCAGATGCACCAGATTGCCGAACAATACCAGCAGATGTTCGAGGAACAACAGGTGCAAGATCAGCCGCTGTCGAGTATGTATCAGTAAGGCCTGTGGCGTGAGATTGGAGGGATCTGTGTCTGTTGATCACTCATGTGAGCGATGCACATACATCCATCCAGTTACAACCGTACGCCCATGACACAGGCACTGGCTGACCACGAGTGTGTGGCATGTTCCTCTGAAGACGATCCGTTGACCGCGGACGAGTACGCTGAATACCTCGACGAGCTTGATGATGCGGTCTGGGAGGTCATCGATGAACACCACCTCAAGGGGAGCTACTCCTTCGAAGACTTCCGAGACGCACTCGAGTTCGCCTACGAGGTCGGCGAGCTCGCCGAGGAGGAATGGCACCATCCTGATATCCACATCGCATGGAGAGAGGTGGGAATCGAAATGTGGACACACAAGATCGATGGACTTCATAAGACGGATTTCGTCATGGCCGCTCGCATGGATCGGATGTATCAGACATACGAGTGAATATTTGACCGTCGCATAGAGGTACCAATCAGCTGGTTAACTCGGCGAGGAAGAAACACCATCGCTCCTCGTTATCATCGAGTGAACCAGCAACACCGAACTCGCCGATGATCGAGAACTGTTCCTCACAGAGTTGACCACGGGTGACATCAGGGCCGAGCATGTTCCATTGCATCTCGGTCTCGCTATCGAGCCATGTTGGATTGCTCCCAGACCATGCTGATGACCCCTCTGATACGAGCAATCTCCCGCCTGGACGTAACACTCGGGCAAACTCAGCGATAGCCGACTGATGTTGGGAATCTGGTAAGTGAATCAGCGAGTGCATCGCCACGATGCCATCGAAGGTGTCGTCCTTGGCCGGGATGTTGGCGATATCCGCCTGCACTAGAGATGCGCTATGTAGATTCTCTCGTGCCAAGATGAGTTGATTCCAGGCGATATCCAGCCCGAGCACCTGTTCCGATCTGTGGAGTCGCCGGGTGACATAAGCACCATGGCCACAACCTGCATCGAGCACGCGTGCAGGTGTCTCCAAACCGGCGATGAATCGTTCCAACAGTCGTGCCTCCTCACCCCCGTCTGATCGTTCTGAGGCATACACATCTGCAAGCGCTTCATATCCCCTTCGAACGATGTCTTTGTCCACCATGTTCACCTTGATACCTCGGCATGCAGGACCTGAACGTCAGACGATATCTGGTGTGATCGGATACTTCCAAGCCTCGCCATCGGCGGCCTTGACCGCTGCGATGATACAGAAGATCATATCGAGGATGGCGAAGATGAAGAGTAGGAAGGCACCGATCAAGACGATGATCAAGATGGCTGAGATGAGGAGATATACCGTGAGGATGATCTGCCAGTTCAATGCGTTTCGAGCGTTCTCGACAACGAACTCATCGTCTGAAGCGACGAGGATGATGATCGGACCGATGATCCAGGTGAAGAGTGCGACGATATGTGTGACCGCTGCGATCGTCGTATCCGCATCCGACTCTATCGATAGACTGTCCTTGCGTGCCTGAGGCGTCGTGACCGTATGCTCATCCATATCCGGATCTAATCCGCCGCCACAATGGGGGCAGTACGAAGCAGATCCTTCCACTTGCTCTCCACAATGGGGACAATAATTAGCGGCCATAGGTCGACATTTGGGTGTGGTCGTTAAATATCTCAATATTTGATATCAATCTTGTTAACATTCAGTCAGCACTGATATGCGATACCCTTCTTGGTACGCCTCAGTCCTCAGGTGTCGGTGTCTCACCGGGGGTAAGGGTCGGCGTCTGCTCAGGGGTCGGTGTGTGCTCGTCCTCGTATATTACCTCAGTCCCTTGGGCGACCGGATGGAGATGATACCGGCCGGTCTGCCCCCGCCGTATCGGTGTGAAGTCAGCGATGAAGACCGTCTGCTGGCTCTCACGGATCTCGAACGCCGCTTGAAACTGGAGTGGGGCATTCCCAGGTGTATCGATCTCGACTGCCTCAGAGCCGTCGGTCAGTACGCCGTCGACCTCGGAGATATCCAGTTGGAGGAACTGGTACTCGCCGACATCCAACTCACTCTCATCGATCAGCTGTGTTTCACCGTCTTGAAGGAGCACGAGGTCTGCCTCTTGTGGTTCCTCGAACTCGATGTATCGCCGGCCAACACCTTGTTCTGGTGAGTTGGCCGGTGTGTTTTCCGGCGGTGAACCCTGGTTCTCAGTGGTGTTAGCTGGTGTGTCAGGGTCTGCTCCACCAGCCGGTTTGACCCAGATACCGTCGATCGTGACGATACAAGACTCGAAATCAGCGATATCGCCGGGTTGGTCTGTCACATGCGTGACTAATGTGCCTTTCGCCGTCCCGACCAGTTGCTCCTCGACACAGCCTGCCAATCCAATGGTTGTGCCTGCGGCGAGACCACCTGTCACCTGCAGGTATCGCCGTCGACTTGCTGTCATCGGTATATCTTGTTTGCTCATCGTATCCTGCCGCATGAGGTGAACTCCCATAATGTATCAATATCATACAATGGAATACAGCCGGATTTCTCCAATTTACCATCGTTTTCGACGGTTTGGTGTGAGATCAGGTATGCAGTCAACCGTTAGATGGTCTCAGCGCTCCAACGTGCGCTGATACGATGATAACGCGCGCTCGAACACCTCACGATGGAGTTCGTTGGTGACGTGTTCCATCAGGTCCTCCATGTTGACCGTGTCGTCACGATTGTATCGAACAAGGGTATCGAGTGCCTCCTCGTCACCACGCTCATATGCTCGCCAGAGTCGAACTGCCTCATACCCATCGACATCGGGTTCTTCCCGGTCGATACCGAGCGTTGCCTCGATATGTTTGAGGCCGCCGACGAGGCCGAGGCGTTGACATGGATACCGGAGATCAATATGTGGAAGGTTGAGTTCGATATCATACGCTGCCTCGAGAAACGGTACGTCGAACTGCTTACCATTGAAGGTGACGAGCAACGAAGCGTCTTCGAGCATCCCATTAAGCCGTTCACCTGTGAGATCAATCCCACGCACGAGTGTGGTTGTCTGGCCAGCTTGATGAAGGCTTACGACCGTCACTTCATGATAGTCCTGGCTCAGGCCGGTTGTCTCGATATCGAGGTAACAGGCCTCATCCTTGAAGTTCTCATACAGTCGCCAGTGACTCTGTGTGGGGAAGACCTGGCCGAAATACCTCGCATCCCCGGCGTCCAGTCGGTCGCTGGCTTGTTCGATGAATGCCTCGATGCGGCTTCCTGTTTTTCGTCCGACTGCGTCTCGATGGAACGCATCCCAGTGGGTGACCCCAGACTTCCATAATTGTAGTTCGGTCTTCGATCCCACCCCCTTGACAGGGATGAAACTGTTCTCGATGCGCACGGTAACTATGGCGTCGTCATCACAGGTAAATGCTCCTTTCAGTCCCGATGCTCACGTCGCTGTATGTGGCAATCTGACATTAGATATCTCGTCACGTACGGTGAGGCTATCTCGACTGTATCAGAGTTCGTACTCAGCAATACTATCTGAGCCACACGCTGGACAGGTCGACTTTCGACGCTCCAGTGTCGTACCACACCGTCTGCATTCAACAAAAAGATCGGGTGATGTGAACCCCAAGAGTCTGCCGATACGGGAGGTAGTCGACATGACTATCGACCCCCATCGATCCGATGATCAGGATATGCTGTACCGCGTTGGTGCGTTTGGTGAGCTGTCACGGCTGGGGCTGCATCGTCACGCAGATCGAGCAGAGTGGGTATCTCGTTCATGGTACATCACCACACCCGTGCCGGAGCAGGGCCTCCGCCTACCCCAGCCGGTTGTGTCTCGTATTTGAGGGAGTGTCGGAAAACTTGTAAATAAGGTCGCCTACCTCATCGAAAGTGAAAAAACGATAGACTGTAGCGGGTTGTCAGACGCATGTCAGACGGAGATAGTAACAATAAATTGATATTTATGCCGGCTTCACCAATCCGCTGATATATGATTATGCCAATGATACAGCGTGTATCAAGACACACATCTGCCGTGCAGTCTCTGCACGCTGTGTGCGTGCATCGGTCCATTCTAATGAGAACCCATCCTGAGTAGGGGTATGCAAACACCAACCGTTGTTGGTATCGCCGGTAGCCTTCGTCAAGAGAGCTTCACGAGACGTACCCTCGCCTATGCGATGCAAGGTGCCGAGAACGCAGGTGCAAAGGTGACGACGGTAGATCTCCGAGACCTCTCTTTACCTGTGTATAATCCCGACGACGACCTCTCCGAGGAAGGCAAGTATCTGAAAGCGGCGATCAACGAAGCAGACGCGATCATCATCGCAACGCCGGTCTACCACGGGTCGTATTCATCGACCATCAAGAACGCTATCGATTACTGTGGTTTCGACGAGTTCGAGAACAAGACCGTCGGTCTCCTCGGTGTCGCCGGGGGTCGGTTTCCGATCACCGCACTCGAGCATCTTCGTACCGTGTGTCGGTCGGTCAACGCCTGGGTACTCCCGTACCAGAGTGCGGTCCCTCGCGTACGAGGGGCATTCGACAACGGTGAATTGGCTGATCCAGAATTGCGTGAGCGAGTCGAAACGCTTGGGGAAAAGGTCGTTCAATACGCGGCGATTCGCCACATCGAACCGGGTTCGTTCGAGAGCCAGGAGAACGTCGGAGGATAGTGATGAATCGAATTTCCAGTGGAATTGCAATGAAATTGCAATAGAATTTGAATAATGTATTTACCCGTCCCGTTCGCGGTTGCAACCGCCAGGGATTCGCCCAAATGGTTCCTGGCAATGCTTTGCCCTCCGGCTCGCCAGGCCGGACGGCTGTGTGATCGGGCACCCCAAGTCGGGGTGTTTCTACCGCCATCGATCAGCCACGGCATCAGGTGCTAAACGTACGAGCAGTACGTTTATTCAAGTGGAATGGGATATTACCATCAGTGAAGCGTCGGGACGTACTCACAACGGGATCAGTGCTTCTGATAGGGGCTATCAGCGGCTGTCTCAGCATCTTCGATGACGAGCCACCCGATCCCCACGCCGGTGAAGAGGTTCCAGTATCTCAATTTTCGTTCCCAGACGGGTTTGAGGAGGACGGAATCGACGACGAAGTCTGGCGAAATCCAGGAGGGTACCTGGACGGTATCGAGAGCCTCACCGTGACGCATGAACAAGAGTTCGAAGTATCCGAAGGACTCTTCGAGCGTATCTCTGTGAACCGGGCTAGTCGTACACAAGAGCGAGCCGAGACCGAGGTGAGTGCCACTTTCGCTGAGGAGACGATGTTGTGGCAATCGTACGACACCGAACAACATCGCATCAGGAGGACAGAGTGGCCTGATTCTGAGGTGACATACGACCACTCCTCTTTTCCGTTCTCATTCGAGCTTGCCTCAGACTATACCGCTATCGGTCAGGTGTTGCTCGGTAGATCGTTCACCGTCGACCGGGTGACTGAGGTGGGTGGTGAACGATTCGCGTTTTATCACTGGGTCGGAGGGGATCGTAACCCACCGGGACCTTTCGGAGGAACGATCGAAGTCGTTAGCGAAGTCTCCCTCGAGGTGATCATCGACGAGACGGGGTTCATCCACGAGATCGATGGTTCCTGGGACTTTGAAGACGAGCATGGTGAACCCGGGTATGCGACTATCCGTTACGAGACGAGTGATATCGACGACACGACCGTTGATGAACCTGATTGGCTTGAAGAGGCACTCGATGAGCTCGGGTTAGGGGACATCGGGGACGAGCTGACTCCCTCGACACCTTCAT
This sequence comes from Halobacteriales archaeon, assembly GCA_007118145.1. Lineage (GTDB taxonomy): Archaea > Halobacteriota > Halobacteria > Halobacteriales > SKSH01 > SKSH01. The sequence continues at coordinate 32,493 of SKSD01000026.1, read as the reverse complement.
ACATCGATATCCCCTCAGCAGCGTTCTCCGTGGATGAAGATCCCGAACGCTTCACCGTCACGTTCACCCACGCTGGTGGTGAGTCGATCGACCGATCCACCCTCAGTGTCAGAGGGGAAGCATTCGCCGATGTCGAACACCTTGGAATAGGGGAGTTCACAGTCGGTGATGAACTCGTCGTGCACATCTTCCCGGATGCGTCAACACGTGGCACTGAGCTTCGACTGGAATGGGCTCATCCCGACCTTGATGAGACCCGGACCCTCAGGACTCACACGTTCCGTCACGAGTTCGACCCATCTGTGGATGAGGATTGAGACGAGAGCTGTACCAATCACTTCAAATCATCCAGTTCCATTCGTCCACATGTGTCGAGATGGCAGCTATTCGGGTCACTCTGTGCGACGGTCTTTCTCGTCAATCTGGCCCGTGTGGTGTTCGCACCATTGTTACAACCAGTGGCTGCTGACTTCGGTGTCACAGCCGCCTCATTAGGTATCATCGCCAGTGCGACCTGGCTCGGGAGTGCGTTACCTCGAATGCCCACTGGCTACGTGCTGACCAAGGTACCGAGACATTACGTCGTCATCGTGACCGGGACGCTTCTCGTCTTCACCTCGGCCTTCACCGGCACGGCACAGTCGATCACCCACCTTGCCATCGGGGCGTTCCTCATGGGACTTTCAAGTGGCATCTACTTCATCGCGGCCAACCCACTGGTCAGTGAACTCTTTCCACGGCGCGTCGGCCGTGCCATCGGGGTGCACGGTATGTCGAGTCAGTTCGCAGCCGTACTCGCTCCGCTGGTCGTCGGGGGGATTCTACTCGTCGCTGACTGGCGAACGACGTTCTTCGCCATCTCTGTTACGGCAGCCATCGTCACCGTCTTCATCGTCTTTGCGGCGAGGCGAGCTGAGTTACCGACGGCTGGTGCTGAAGATCGCAGCCTCCTCACCGGTGGCCGGGCTCAATGGCCGCTCATCCTGACTGGCGTCACGATCATGGGTGCGGTCGGGTTCCTTTGGAACGGACTGTTCAATCTGTATGGGGACTACCTCGAAGTGGTCAAAGCGATCGATCCTGAGACCGGCCGCGTCATGCTGTCACTGATGTTCGCCGCTGGCATCCCAGCTTGGCTCATCACGGGACGTCTGGCCGATCGGTGGCGTCATATCCCCCTCATGATCGCATTGTTGCTCGGATTCGCTGTATCCGTGATTGGGCTGACGTTCGCAGAGGGACTCATCATGGTGGGTCTGTGGAGTGTGTTGACGGGTTACCTCTTCTTCTCGCTCATCCCGGTGCTCGATACCTACCTCCTCTCGTCTTTGCCCGATCGACATCGGGGAAGCGCCTATACCTGGTACTCATCGACCATGATGATTATCACGGCCCTCGGTTCTGGCGGTATCGGATCGCTCGTCGCAGGTGGTTTTGCGTACGATACCGTCTTTCTCGTGTTGGGTGTCATCGTGGTGACGATCGCACTCCTGTTGGGCGTGTTGTTCAAGGTGGACATGCTACCCGATGATGCCACCAGCACACGGTAATCATGGCGTGAGGTATGACCTCAGGTATCTGGGGTAGCGAGATCTTCGAAGAACAATGATCGGTTCTCCTCGGGGGAGGGCATGGTCTGTATGGAGATGTAGATGGTCACGAACACACCGATGACAAGGCAGTAGATCGATATGCCCCAGCCGAGGTAGACATCCGTAAAGAGTGTGATCGACCCGAGGGTCACCTCGGGGATGAAGCTGAACGCGAGGTAGATCACCTGGGGGATCAATATCCCGGCGAAGATCCCTGCCTTGGTAACACCGCGCCAGTATAATGCGATGACGACCGCCGGTGCAAGCTGTGCGAATCCACCGAATGCCAGATCGCCAATCTCAACGAGGATCGCACCAATCGAGCCAGCCGCGAGACCCCCGGCCTCGAACCAGAGGGTGGCGAGCAACGCCCCGACGGCGAATACCACGACCCCGATGCGCCCGAGGAGATCCTCATCTCTCGGGGAGATCGACGAATCGATCAGAGGGCGGTAGATATCGCGTGTGAAGTACGATGAACCAGAGAGTAACATCGAGTCAGATGACGACATCATCGCTGCGATGGCACCTGCGATGACCAACGCGGCGAACCACACCGGAGTGAACTCATCGAGGACGATCGGGAGGATGCTCTCACCAGCCTGGATATCCGCCTCGACCCCGAGGCCGACCGCCCACGTGCCAAGCAGGAAGGCTGGTACGAACAGCAAGATCACCAGTACGGGCCACAGGATCAACGATCGCTTGAGAATGCGATCGGATGCGGCAGTGAAGAATCGCTGGTTGATCTGTGGGAACATCGTCACGCCGATGGCGATCGAGATGGCGAACGTGAGCATCCGTTGTGGGGTGTAGAACTCACTCCCCAGGCTGAGGTACTGCGGTGCATCTGCTGTGAGCCCCTCGTTGATGGTGCTGACACCTCCGACGGATGTGAGGACCCATAGTAATGCAGCCCAGATCATGACCAGCATGAACACGCCTTGGAGTGTATCTGTCCAGGCGATCCCACGCATCCCAGCGAGGACGACATATACGATCATGAACACCGTGATCAGTGACGCACCGACTGCAAAGGGGACCGAACCATCGGTGAGTGCGCTTATCGCCGCACCTGCTCCAATCTGTTGCAACATGACATAGGGGAACAACCAGAAGAGTGATACCACGGCAACGAGCGCTCGCACCCCGGTCGATCCGAACCGGTCGCCGAGCATCTCACCAAGCGTGACGTAGTCATGTTGCCGGCCGAGGAGCCACTGCTTGTAACCGATCACGTACCAGAGGACCGCAAAGATGAGTCCATCCATGAGTCCCATCACGAGAATCCATTCAGGACCCTGGACGTATGCGGTATCCGGGCCACCGAAGAATGTGAAGGCCGAGAGGAGGGTGGCGAACATGGTGAACAGCAATACAACGGTTCCGAACGTCCTGCTGGCGAGGAAATAATCCTCCGCAGTACGCTGGCTGACACGGTATGCCACGAGGCCGATCGCCAGCACCACGAGCAGATAGACTACGATGATGCTCATCTGCGTGGCCGTGCTCACGCGCGCTCACCTCCGGTTATACCGATCCCCCAGGCACGCCTGGTGAAGACCCACATGAACAAGGCAGCCAATAAGAGCCACCCGATATGCCACCAGAGCCAGATCGGAAGGCCAACGACGACCGTGTCGTCACCCCAGTAAAACCAGGGGATGGCGAACGTGAGCATCGCGATAGTCACGACGAACCACAACCATCGCTCCAACGACGATACCATCGTTAAGACCTCTCTGATGCCTCGCTCAAAGAAAGCTTGCCATTCGTCCTGCTGGTGTGGTGAGGTCGATCTGCACACGTTCATATCTCGTCGAGAGCCCTACAGAGCAAACGCGCGTTTCACCTTAGAGAGGGTTTATGAAAGCAGCTACTTCACCACCACTTATGAACCGACGACATCTCCTTGCCAACTCAGGGCTCCTCGCAATGGCAGCCATCGCGGGGTGTCTCGCACCGATACAGGAAGGGGTGAAGGCCGGATCAGACGGGTTCGGACCGACCATCGCGGAACCACCGGGAGTGAGTGAGTCGGAGCTCGCAACGTTAGTGGAGGGGAACACTACATTCGCCCTCGACCTTCACCGGTACGCGAGCGAGGGTGAGACATCGAACCTGTTCATATCACCGTACAGCATTTCTGTCGCCCTCGCGATGACCTACGCAGGGGCGAGAGGTTCGACCAGAGAGGAGATGGGTGAGGTACTCAATTTCACCCTCGGCGAGGACGTGCATCAGACGTTCGCAGAGTTGTATTTCGAGCTTGAGTCACGCGAGACCACGGTCGACGAGTTCGCCCGCGATGACGAGGATGACGATGAGGATCCCGAGGTGGATGCGTTCAAGCTGAATGTGGCGAACGCTCTCTGGGGGAATGAGGGCTACCCGTTCGACGAGGACTATATCCACCTCGTCGAGCGGTACTACGGGGCGGGGTTCAAGGAGGCAAACTTCACGGGCGATCCCGACGGCGAGCGTATTCGTATCAACGACTGGGTGGCTGCGCAGACCGAGGATCGAATCGACGAACTGCTCGAGGAGGGAAGTATCACCCCGGCCACCGAGTTGGTGTTGACCAATGCAATATATTTCATGGCGAGTTGGTTGGACGAGTTCGATCCGACAGATACCGAAGATGGGGAATTCACGAATCTCGATGGCTCGACCGCGACCGTCCCATTGATGCAACAGCGAATTCGGACGAACTACGCGTCGGTGGATGGCGCCAGAGCAGTCGAGCTTCCATACGTCGGTGAGGAGGTATCGATGGTGTTGATCTTACCTGACCAGGGTCGGTTCGAGACATTCGAACAGGACCTCGATTCCGACCATCTCAATCACATCTTCGACGCACTCGGAGACAGCGTTGGTGAACTCGTCCTCCCCTCATTCGAGTTTGAGACATCCCTGTCACTCGGTGAGGCACTCGCCGACCTCGGGATGCCAACCGCATTCCAACCCGGTGCTGACTTCAGTGGTATCGCGACGGGTGATGAGGCGGGACTCTGGATCGATGACGTCTACCACGATGCGTTCATCAGTCTCGATGAGGAAGGCACCGAGGCAGCTGCCGCGACAGCGGTTATGATGGTCACCTCAGCACCACCCGATTGGGGTGAGCTTCGCTTTGACCGACCGTTCATCTTCTGTATCCGTGATCGACCAACGGATGCCATCCTGTTCCTCGGCCGCGTCTGCGATCTTTGAGGTGCTGACTATGGTGGCCTAACCCGTCCGCTTGTGGGGAAAACCACCCCCGTGTGGCAGTAGTGACATCATGAGAATGTGGCAAACGAATATGGTGGTTGAAGGCGTATTTCTGAGGTGCTATGAGTGTCCAAAAGACTATCCGTCGGGAAGCTGGAAGCATCCACGAAAATCCCGTTCGCCTTGATATCGATAAGGTCGAACAGATCGTCGAGGCGCTTTCGACAGATCTCGCCAACCTGTACGTCCTGTACCATCAATTGCATAAGCATCACTGGAACGTTGAGGGTGCGGAACATCTCACCATCCACCGGTGGCTTCAGGAGGCGTATGAGGAGACCGAAGAGATGGCGGATGAGGTCGCCGAACGCATCCAGTCCATCGGTGGTGTGCCACCTGCCAGTATGTCTGCGCTGATCGCTCACGCCAGCATCGAGGCAGAGGATGAGGATGTCTACGATATCAGAACCTCCCTTGAACATGATATCGAGATGTACGGTGACATCGTCGAGATGTACCGAGAGCACATCGAGATGGTCGACACCTTCGGCGACTATGCCACCGGTGAGATCCTTCGCGACCAACTGGTCGACCTCGAGGACCACACGCATGTGATCCACCATTTCCTCGAGGAAGATACACTCGTCACCGAGGCAAGCATTCAGGGATGAACTGTACGTAGCTCTGACTGTCGCTCAGGTAGGTTATCGTCGATTCGGGACTGTATGAGCGCTGGCGAGCCAACCCTCAGAGTTTCCTCGCTCGACGAGGACTACCTTCCCGGGGCTGAGCTCACACATCGTCACCAGGCTGTCATCGACCGCATCAGATTCCTCACCAGCTGTCTGGGTGCCCTTAGAGGGACCGTTCATCACCTGGTTTAGGGTTACCTAAAACAAAAAGGTTCGCTCTCTGAGATACAGTTCTTTGTCCCGTGATTTACTAATGTACACCCCAACCGATCGAACCAGGTATGGCTGGTATCCTCGATGCAGACACAACTTTATCTGACTTGCAAACGATGTAGTCTGTGCAATGCCAGAGGCAACCACAGACGTCATCAATCGCTACCTCACAGCGTTCAACGATCGTGATCACGAAGCCCTGGCCGAACTGCTTGCTGAGGATGTCGTCGAACATGGGGTACACGAACAGGTACATGGTGCCGAGCGGGTGATCGAGCGGCTTGAGCGTCACTTCACCGCCTTCCCGGATTACAACGGGGAGACGCATGCGGTCGTCGCAGATGGTGATCTCGTGAGTATCCGCTATACAGCCAGAGGGACGCATACCGGCGAGTACAAGGGTGTCGAACCAACCGGGCTCAAGGCGAGTTGGACGGGGCAGGCGATGTATCGTATCGAGGAAGACCAGATCAAAGAAATTTGGATCGAAGAGGATCGACTCGGCTTGCTTGAACAACTCGAACTCATCGATGCGACCGAGCCTGCACATCTTCGCCTGTAGGCGGCAGAATCTTACGAATCGACCCTCTGAAAAGCGCAGTAGGAGCACGTGAGTACCACTAGCGGCAATTTAGACCATTTTAGGTAAAATTGATTACACATCTATGAGAACACTACTATAGGGTGATACCCTGTGTCAAACGCAGAACCAAAACTCACCCGGGCTGAATGGGGTACCCGCTTCGGGTTCCTCATGGCAATGATCGGCGCCATGGTCGGCGTTGGAAACATCTGGCGGTTTCCTTTCGTGACCGGTGAACACGGTGGAGGCGCGTTCATCCTTGCCTTCCTCATCCTGCTCTTCCTCATCGCTATCCCAGGGCTCATGGCCGAGGTCGCACTCGGTCGTTACGCAGGCAAGGGTGTCATCGGTTCGGTACGAGAAGCCGTCGGCACGGGCGGATTGGTTGGACTCGGTCTGGTGGTCGTGTTGGTCAACTTCGCGTTGATGACCTACTACGCACCGGTGGTCGGTTGGACGCTTTATTACATGCTCCACTCGTTCCTCTTCACCTTCACCGACCCAGGGTTCAATGCGGAGACCTTCCTCGACTCGTTCTTCGCCGATCCAGCGATGATGATAGCGATGCACACGATCGTCGTCGGTCTGGTGGCGACGGTGCTTTACTTCGGTATCCGGCGAGGTATCGAGCGGGTCGTCCTCATCGCGGTACCCGCACTGGTGATCGCGATGGCAGCCATCGCCATCCGGGCGGTGACACTGCCCGGTGCAGCTGAGGGACTTGCGTTTACGTTCACCGTCCAGTGGGAGTACCTTGGACAGTCAGATACCTGGATCGCTGCCCTCGGTCAGGCACTGTTCTCGACCGGCCTCGGTTGGGGTATCGCCATCACCATCGGGAGCTACCTGCGCGAACACGACGATGCCCCACTTGGCGGTGGTGTGTTCACCGCACTCGGTGAGGCTTCGATCGGTATCCTGGCCGCGTTCGCGATCTTCCCGCTGGTGTTCGCATTCGGCCTTCCACCCGAGGGTGGGGTCGGGTTGACGTTCGTCTCGCTCGTCCAGGTCTTCCCGGAGATGCCCGCCGGGGCAGCCTGGGCAATCGTCTTTTTCGCCGGGTTCTTCCTCGCCGCAATCACCTCTGCCATCTTGATCACCGAGGTGCTCGTCACGACCATCTCAGAGGAGACGAGGATGTCACGTGGTCAGACCGTCATCGCCGTCTGTGGTCTGATCTGGTTGTTCGGACTCCCGAGTGCGTACTCAGTCGACTTCCTTGACTTCGCCGACCTGACGTTCGCCAACTGGGGTCTCCCGCTGGCAACGTTGGCGATCATCATCGCCATCGGGTGGTTCCTCGGGCCGGAACGCCTTCGCGTGCTCTCTGTCAATCGCAACGCAGGCATCTACGTTGGGCCGATCTGGAACCCGATCATCAAGTACCTCATCCCGTTCGTGATGATCTTCATCATGGCATACTTCGCCTGGGATAACTTCGGCGAGGACATCATGATCGCCGGGATGATCGTCCTCGTAACCTTCCCGATCGTCGGCTACCTCGTCATGCGGTACGTCGAGGGTCGCAACCAACCCCAGGCTGGGACAGCACCAGCAGGAGGTGATGACTGATGACTGAAGCGATCACCGTCGAGACCTGGATCGGTATGGGCGTGGCGATCATCGCGTTCTGGGGTATCGCCTCGTGGGCACTCGTCAGGACGATGCGCCAGGAAGATCGCAAGCTCAAGTTGATCGAGCGTGTCGGTAGCATCGATACCTACTCGCCGAGGGGGCTTGCAGACCTCAGAGCGTGGATCGAGGAAAATCCAGACGACCCATACATCGGCGATGCGAAGGAAGCCTATAACGAGTGTGTCGAGACATTGAAGGAGATTGATGAGACGTTCTATCACTGGTCAGAAGAGGAGATAGAGGAGCTCGAGACGGTCGACTGAGCCACCTCTTGTTGCTCACTCACCTTTGTGCGAATCGCTCAGGTGTCAGCTGTGAGCATCGACGTGGTAACGACCCTGTCTCGATGAGTGATACAACCGCCTCTGACACCGCAGGTGCGACGGTGATTCCCACACCGCTCATACCGGTCGCAAGAAGATAGCCATCGACCGATGTGGATCCCGCGACTGGGAACTCGTCTGGCGTCATACACCGAAGGCCACACCATTCGTTTGCCACCGTTGCATCGGCGAGTGCGGGTACGATACCCTCGGCCTCAAGAGCGACACGGATTCGGAATGACTCACCGGCTGCCCCCCGGCCGACGCGGTCAATGCGGTCTGGGTCTTCGAGGGTGGCTTGCTCCCAGACAGACGCAACGGCGGACTCGTGTGGCGAATGGCCCGCGAGCACTGTCTTTGAGCGCTCACCGGTGAGGTAGAGACCGTCTTCACACATGATGGTGGGTAGATCGAGGAACGTGTCCGTCTCGAGGGTAAGGATCGGTGCGAGCGTGTGACGCAGGGGTACCTCGACGCCGACGAGATCGTTTATCATCGGTGCCCATGGCCCTGCCGCGTTGACCACCAAGTCTGCATGGATGGTTCCTTTCGACGTCTTGACACCACGGATAGACTCCCCGTCGAGCAAGATCTCCTCGACCGTCGTGTCAAGGATGAAGTCCGCACCACCTGCACGAGCTGTGTCGGCGAACTGGGCAACGAGCTCGCCAGGGTCGAGCCTGCCGATACGGGGATAATAGAGCGCACCTGCGATGGCTGCCTCCTCGGTCACACCGAAGCGATCGACATCGGTTGGATCGAGCCATTCGAACGGGATCTCCAGCTCATCAACCGCTGTGGCCTCCTCTGTGAGTTGCGTGGCATATGTGTTCGAGGTTGCCAGCTTCACGAACCCGTTGCGGTGATAGTCGAGGGAGCCATCATCGACAAGTGGCTCGTAGATATCCCATGTGCGCTCGACCAGTGGACGATATGCATCATCCACTGCGAGGTAGGAGATGAAGCAGCCGATCGATTTCCCAGTGGTGCCAGCTCCGAGACCGCGTCGTTCGATCAACCGCACCTCGTGGCCACGCTCGACGAGCCAATTGGCGAGTGTGACACCGGTGATACCACCACCGATGATGGCGACCGATCTCATCGTCTCACGATGTACATGTGCACCAGTGATGAGTCAACCGTTGTCGGCGTCGTCCAGCCTCGTTCGAACCTTGGCGAGTCATGGGTGAACTAGGTGACATTACGTTCGACATGGAGCTCGCCGCTGTCAAATCGGTCAACGCTCAATGGCCCGATATTGATCGAACTCACTGTCTCATCGAGTACCAACTCGGCGACGAGCTGGCCGGTCGCCGGTGCGTGTTGAAACCCGTGACCGGAGAAGCCACCAGCGACGACGAATCCCGGGATGACCTCGTCGATGATCGGATGATGATCAGGCGTGACCGCATACAGCCCTGCCCAACCGTCCCTGAGGTGAGTCTCCGGTCCGAAGTACGCCGCCACGTCGCCTGCCAGTTCGAGTACATCAACAGCCCACTCGAGATCGAACTCTCGTCGGTATGCATCAGGATCGACGGCGGGATCGGCGTGGTCGAGGTGACCCCCCACGATGGCAAGCCCGTCACGTTCCGGGCGGAAGTACAACCCCGTATCGTGATCGATCGTCAGGGGAACGTCCTCGGGGATGGGTAGCTCTGGTTCGACGGTGACAATCTGTCTACGTCGAGGTGAGACGGGCAGCTCTACACCCACCAGCGATGACACGGCTGCCAACCATCCACCGGTCGCGTTCACGACCGTATCTGCCTCGAGTCGCTCCCCGTTGGTGACCACCCCATGTACCTGCCCGTCTGAGACGATGATATCGGAGACCGGTGTTCTGGTTCTGATTTCGGCGCCAGCATCACGGGCAGCTGTGGCAAACCCCTGAACCGCGAGATACGGATCTGCAAAACCATCGGTATTGAGATAGGTGGCACCAAGGAAACGATCGTCGTTGAGTGCAGGACAGATCTCTCGAGCTGCAGATGGGCTCAACAACTGCGTGTCCACGCCGAGGTCATGATGCATGGCGACTGTCTCCTTGAACTGTTCGAGCGTCGCTTCCTCGCGTGCGAGATAGAGGTATCCTGCCTGTCTGTAGGCGATATCGACACCGAAGTGGGAGTTGAACGACTCCCACACTTCGGCACTACGCTTTGAGAGCTCGACGTTGATAGGTGTCGAGAACTGTTTACGGATCCCCCCGGCAGAACGACCGGTGCTTTCCATGCCGAGTGCACCCCGTTCACACAGGGTCACCGACTCACCTCGCCTGGCGAGATAATAGGCACATGCCACACCGATGATCCCACCACCGATCACGACCGACGCCATTACCCCCTAGCAAGGCGAGTATCGCCAAAGGAGTGTTGCTCAATCAGCACGGAAAGGCAGATGGCATCACACCACGATGACTCACACGATTCGCCCATGTTACGCGTCCTGACCGATGACGATATCGCCGAGGTGCTCGACATCGGAGAGCTCCTCGACGTGGTCGAAGGCGGCCTGATCGCACAGTATCAAGGGACTATTGAACGACCACAACGGCCACATCTTCCCCTCGGAGTCGGTTTGGAGAATGACCATCCACTCGGGACGGGACTGGTCATGCCAGCATATGTCCATGGGAGTCAGTACTTCGTGACGAAGCTGGTCGGTCTGTTCGAGGGGAACCGAAAGCGTGGATTACCGACGATTCAGGGATCCATCCTCATCATCGATGCTCGCACGGGTCAAGCCCTCGGGTTACTTGATGGGACTCGCATCACGGATGCTCGGACGGGGTGTGTCGGGGGAGTCGCAGCGCGTGCATTGTGTGATGGACCAGTGACACTGGGTGTCCTCGGTGCAGGCCAACAGGCACGCTGGCAAACCCGGGCGATCGCACATGGTTGTGGGGTCGATGAGGTTCGCGTCTACTCCCCAAGTATGTCTCGAGAGGTATGTGCTGAAGATCTCGTCGATGAGGGCATACCTGCCCGGGCCGTCGAGTCGCCAGTGGCAGCTGTCGAGGGAGCCGATATCGTCGTCACTGCGACCACGAGCAACGAGCCGGTATTTCCCCGTGCAGCACTCGAGTCAGACGTGATCGTGATCGCCGTCGGGGCTTTCACCCCCGAGATGCAAGAGATCGAGGCGGCCGTCGTGGAGGATGCCATCCAGGTATTCGGCGATGTTCCGGAAGAGGTGGCCCACACGGGTGATATCGGGCTAGCCGACATCGACCCCGACAAGATCGCACCGCTCGGTGGCCTAATCACGGGAGATATCGGACGCACGGAGGGCGGTGGCATCGTCCTCGTCGAGAGTGTCGGATCGGCTGTCTTCGATGCGGTCGTCAGTGAGCATCTCTTCGAGAGGGCCCAGCATGCTGAACTCGGTGTGACCCTTCCGTTTCAGTAGGTGGCAAGACGACCGCCGACTATAGGCTGATTGGACGTGGATACGAACTATCGGACGATGATAACGGGTGCAGGTGCGCGTTCGACTACGGTCTCTGCGACACTGCCGAGAAGGAATCGGTCGGTGATGGAACGACAGTGACTCCCCATGACTATCCGGTCGACGCCATGTGCTTCAGCGTATTCGACGATGACGTCTGCAGGATCGCCGAATTCGAGTACGGTCGTGATGCGTCGCTCGTGATCATGGGCGATTGCCCGAGCATCGTCGAACACCTTGTCAGCGTTTTGCTCTGAGCGGTCGCGCCACTCCCTCCAGTACTCAGGTGTGACAGAACCCGGGGGTGCACCATCTTTGAACTTCGGTCGCATCACATCGATGATACTCATACCCGACCCGAGTGGGTCCATCACATACAAGACGATCACCTCGGCGTCGGGATAATCAGTGAGAGCCAGCTTCAGCGCCTTCTCAGACAGTGGAGATCCCTCGTTCGGGACGAGTACCGTATCCACCATATGACCTACTTCACAGACAAGCACCAAATAGCTGGATGGAGGATTCGCTTACCCACCGATGTAAATGAGGTAGTTGAGATAGGTAGCGAATGTGACCCAGACGAGGTAGGGGATGAGCAACCATGCAGCGATCCGTCGCACCCGATGAAATGCCACGATAGTCGCGACAATTGCCACCCAGAGGGCGAGGATGATGACGAGACTCAATCCAGCGTCTTGAAGACCGAAGAAGGCTGGCGTCCATGAGATATTAAGGATGAGCTGTATGACGAACAGACCGATGGCGACCCGTACACGTCGGCGGTTCACACCGTATCGCCAGATGATGAAGGCAGCGATGCCCATCAGTGTGAACAGCATCGTCCACACGATGGGGAACAGCACCTCTGGGGGGTATATCCACGGACGTTCGAACCACTCAGTATCAGCGCCGAAGAGCAACGCCGGTGAGGCACCACCGAGATTGACGGCGATGGCTGCGAGGAGTGCTCCGATCAGATCTCGGCGTTCGATTGATTCACCATCAAACTGCATGTCTCGATGTATGTTGACACGCATCGACCATTGTTAAGATAAGCATGTATCACGTGTCATCAGACTCTGCCTGGTAGAGAAAGAGCGACCGTATCAGATGGTATCGTACGGTCCAGGCTTGGCTTCGTTCAGTCGCTCGACCTGCCGCTGGGTGAGATCGATATTGGCCGCCCCGAGGTTCTCCTCAAGTTGCTCTAAGGTCCGTGCACCCACGATCGGTGCGCTCACACCATCGCGATGCATCAGCCATGCCAACGCTACCTGTGCCGGTGAGGCATTCACCTCCTCTGCGACGGCATCGAGAACATCGTGTACATCAAAGTTCTCCTCGGTGAGATAGCGCTCTTTGAACCTGCTCGATGTCCCCGCGAGTGACTCTCCGATCAGCCCTTCCTCTCGTGAGTACTTGCCCGTGAGGAACCCCTGGCCAAGCGGGCTCCAGGGACAGACGGCGAGACCATACGATCGTGCCATCTCGAGATAATCACCCTCGATCTCCCGATTCACCAGGCTGTATCGAGGCTGCAACACGGTGAACGGCTCCCACCCATACCGCTTCGCTATTTCATTCGCCTTGGCAACCTTCCACGCATTCGGGCGGAGCGTCGAGGCACCGAGGTAATCCACCTGACCCTCCTCAACCAACCCATTGAGTGTCTTCATCATCTCGTAGGCTGTCGTGTCATCATCCCAGCGGTGGATGTAGAGTACATCCACATAATCTGAGTTAAGCCGGTCAAGAATCTGCTCGATGCGGTATCTGAGATTCTTACGGTTCGTGCCCCGACTGTTCGGATCACCATCACGGATTTGCCAGAATATCTTCGATGCGATGGTGAACTCCTCCCGGTCACGCTCAGCGAGCCACTCACCGATCCACCGCTCTGAGTCACCGTCACCATAGACATCGGCAGTATCGATGAAGCGGCCACCGGCGGCCTCGTATGCGTCTAAGAGTGCATGCGCACCTGATTCACCTACCTCAACCTCTCCGGTTTCTGCGGTCTTGCCAAATCGCCACGTCCCAAGCTGAATCGCAGACGTTTTGATGCCGGTCAATCCAAGCGGCACGAAGTTCAGTGTGGTCTCCTCAAGGGGACTCATCGCAGTTGTTAGTTTGCACCATGTGCGGGAAAAACGTTCAGTATCCGGCAGTCTGCATGCGTTATCACCACAGTGGTACCACTGTCGAAGGTGTTCGGGTTGTCGTTACATTAAGCGCATATTTTAACTAACAGATTCGTTAAGTGAATCGTTCCAGAAGGTGTTGTCGATGAAAAGACGAGCATTCATCGGTACCACGCTGACGGCTGTTTCCATGAGCATCAGCGGGTGTATCGGGCTATCGACCGCGCGGTCGGTGTCCGATACCTTCACGACATCAATTGATAATTCCTCTATCACTGAACTGGCAGTATCGACCAGGATCGGTTCAATCTCTATCGAAGCACATGACGGTGATCAGGTCGAGATAGATGGCGAGAAACATGCAGCGACCGAGGGTGACATCGCCGCAGTCACCCTCGATGATTACATCGAGGCTGGTACGCTCCATCTCGAGGTGGACACCGACGACGTTGATAATGAGCTGTTCGGTATTCAACTCAGACCCGATCCATCGATCGACCTCGATATACTGATCCCAGCCGGTATCGACATCGGAACGATCTCCACCGTGACCGGTTCGATCCACCTGACCAATCTCGGTGGCGAACCCGAGATCGAAGGGGTGACCGGCGATATCTTCCTCGACACCATCGATAGTAATGTCACCATCGAGGTGACGACCGGTGAGGTACAAGTCCAAAATATTGAAGGGAATGTCACGGTAGACTCGACGACCGGAGACGTCGCCGTCACCCATGTCACAGACGACGTCAGTATCGAGACGACGACAGGGGATATCACCGTTGAGCACGTCGGCGGTGATCTCACGGCGAGCACCATCACCGGTGATATCGACACCGACGGGATCGATGGGACGGTCGACATCGACTGAGTCACCAGGTGTTATCGGGTTGCACAGCGAGTCAGTTACGCGTGAGCTCGTTGTAGGTCTCGATTATCCTGAGGTCTCCCTCGAGTTGTTCACGGATGGTTGGGCTTCGACAATCGATATCGACCCGTTCGCGTTGCCAGTCAATCCCTTCCTTCCCACTCCATACACCGAATATCGTCACCGCTGGCAGCGTGATGATACCGAACTGGATGGCGAGTTGGTAGAGTAACTGACCAACCTGGTCCCAGGTGGCAGTCACCTTCCGGGGGACGTCATGTGGAAGATCGACCCAGTGGGCGAGCAGGCGGTGACCGTGAGCTCGCTCGACGAAGTTTCGGTCGTTGCTGAACAGCAGTACCTGGCTACGTCGGTCAGATTGGTACTCCTCGTATGCTTCAACGATGGCCTCATCACCCTCCTCACAGGTGATCTCGTCCGCTTGCTGGATGTCACGTATCGACCGGTACCGCTCAAGACCAAGTCGGCCGATGCGAACCGCACCGAGTGGTTGGTTCCAGTATGCATCGAACGCATCCCCGAATGCCTTGATGAACGGGGTCGTGTCCTGACACTTCCGGTCCCAGGTGAGCTCGTCTCGCACACCGGTTGCGAGTACGAACCCGTTGACGTAGCCGATACCCTCATCGGGGTCGCGTAGCCCGAGGGTCTCCTCGAATCGCCAGGGTAGGAGGTTCGTATCGAACCCAGCCACGACCGGCTGGTGACCGGCGAGCAGGTCTGGGTCGCCATAGCGGTCGAGAAACTGTTCGACCTCGTCCGCATTCGGTATCTCGAGAATACCTGCGGCGAGGAATGCATTGACGTAATCCTGTGCCTCGGGGAGGTCATTCGCCACCTGGGTGGGATGTACCCGCTCAACCTCCTGACGGGCTCGCTGATATCCGTCGCGATCGAGTGTGAAGTGCACGGTACATGCATCGAACGCCCCGAGGTCGATCCGAATCAGCTCACCAACCTCATCTGCTGGATGTGCCACACGAATGGTGTCATCACCCCGGTCATACAGTCGGTTCAACAACGCGGTGAACGTCGAGCGGTCAAGCCGCATCAGATCACCTCCGTGAAGTCGATCAACTCGACGGCTGTCCGGGGGATCGTTGGATAACAGTGTCCGAAGTACGAATCGGTGAACACGTGCAGGTAATAGAGACGGTCCACGTCGTAGTTCAACCCAGCTCTGAAGCTGATGATCGACCAGAACTTACGACCCGGTGTGACATCGACGGCTATCTCAGCATCGTGTGATTCGGCCGTTTCGATGCTGCTCGTGACGAAGTCGATGATCGCGTTGAAATCAGCCTCCTCTTCGATCGTGGTTACCTCGACGGCCGGTTCATCGCCGCCGTAGGCTGTCACGACGGTCTGAACCATGCGCCTAATATCCTCGGTGACCGCTTCGATGCCAGGATTGTCAAGGAGGAAGACGGTGGTCGGGAGGTATCCATCGTGACATGCGGCGGTGAGTGGGTTAATCACCGGAGGGATAGATGTGCTACCGTTGGTAATCCACACGCGGTTCATTGATGTCGAATGTTCGACCAGGGGTAATAACTGTTGTATGGAGGTACTCGAGGAGCACTATCGGGTTGCCCGACATATCCCACGATTCTCATTCAGTGTGAATCGATCATACCAGTATCCGACAGCTTAATTCACGAAGGAGGTCGACCAGGGAACATGAAGGCGCGTGACTGGCAGGATGTGCTGGAGGATGTCGCCGACGCGAAGGCCGACCCAGGCGACTGGCATGCAGTGATCGGAAATCGGGTCGAGGGGATCGGTGAGGATGTCTTCCTTGGCCATCCAAGGGCGGGCGTGTATCAACTCAAGACGTACGCGAAAAATCCGTTCGAGATTCAGGGTGTCGGGACGCAGGTGGCTCGTCATCTCGATGACGACCTCGAGCCGTTATTCCCCGAAGGCGATAGCCCTGCACGTTTCGGTATCAAACGTGGTGTCTCCGATGAAGCCGAGGTGAAGCGAAGAGGCGAGAATCTCAAATCCGTCTTCGAGGATCATCGCGAATCTCCCAAGCGTGGAATCGAGCTGTTCGATGAGGTCATGGATGCGCTTGAGAGCCCAGCACATGGCCCGATGGAGTTCGACGGCGAGCACCGACCAACCGAGCTGGATGCATTGACCGATACGTTCGACGAAGCGGAGACACTCCTGACCAGTGAGCTCGATGAGCTCATCGACCGAAGTGGGATCAATCGCGGATTCTACTGAGTCTTGCGCGGTGTATGGGACCTCCACCATCGTTGACTGGTGAGTGTCAATCCTGGTGTGAAGGATAGGTACCGAGGTGTCGAATCACCCTGGGTATCCTCCAAGAGATCGTATTCAGCATCTGCTTGGCCAGTGTGTCGAGTATCCGAATTCGGTCAATCATGCTCGGTGAGGTCAAAGTTATGGTCAATTGATAGTTGAATCATTCCCCATGCAACACCAGCTTACTCAGTCATCGGATGCATTCGTTTCACGGATGGTTCGTGAGGCTCTATCATCCCACAATATCAGTCGAGAACCGAGATATCACCGAATAGCGCGATTCCCGATATGATCACATCCGCCTCACCTGGAGATTCTTCGCTGCGACGAGGTCGACGATCAGAAACATCACCGAAGACTGACATCACTTCGAAAGTGACCACATACTTCTCTGGGACACGTATCTCTGCATCACCGAATATCGATGCTACATCGATGATCGCCGGAGGGTGGGGAATGGTCGTATCACGGAGATCGAGACGCACATCGCCAAAGACTGCAGCCACCTCGGCCTCACCGAATGCATCTGCCTCGACCCGACGATCGATCGTGCTGAAGACGGCGACCGCATCGACACCACCTTTCGAATCGACAACAATCCGACTTCGGCGATGGGAGCGGTTGAGTATCACAAGGATTCCAAATAGGACGATGAACAACGGCCACCACATGCTGATTACGCCCTCCTCGATGATCCCTATCGCCCGTAGGAAGAACGCTCCTGCGATAGCGATGATCATCACGGGGCCGACGAAGTTGCGAAACCCACTCCGGAGGAGTGCCCACATTCCTAGGAGGACGAACAGTGCGGGGATCCATGCCCAGACAGTGGCTGCATCGATGATATCGGTTGTCCATAGGAGTAAAAAGACCCCGATGAGGATGAGCAATCCACCAGTCGCATACCGCTCCCATCGACGGCGTGTCATGTTGCTGATTTTATCGGCAAATGAGGTGAATGTATCTGTTGTTCCCTCTATCGGACAATGATGTCACGAGCGTTCACGAGGGAGCGCAATCTATCGATTTTTCCCGACGCCTGATAGCGATTCGTGTCTGATTTCGAAGGTATCGACCATGTCTCGATACACCTCCTCCTTCGCGGTCAGGTAGAGGATCTGCCAGCCATCGTCGGCAAGATCGAGAAGCGCCTCAAAACCGGAGGTGAGTCGTGTTGGATCTGCCGTCACGAGTGGGTCGTCCATGAGGAAGAATCCCGGTTCATGTCCAAGCAGTTGCTGCGCAAGCGAAACCCGCGTAGCCAAGTACAGCTGATCGCGAGCACCCTGACTGAGCTGCGTCGCAGGTACCACTGTCCCGTCATTTCTGACCGTCACGAGACGGTGCTCGTTGGCGTCATATGCCACCTCGGTGTACCTCCCAGCTGTGATCTGTTCGAACGTCCTTGAGGCTGGCCCCTCAGGGTCGAACAACTCCGTGAGTTTTTGCTCCTCATGCTGTCGGATGTTGCTGAGGATATCGATG
Source organism: Halobacteriales archaeon (assembly GCA_007118145.1). Taxonomy (GTDB): domain Archaea; phylum Halobacteriota; class Halobacteria; order Halobacteriales; family SKSH01; genus SKSH01. Next base: position 14,003 of record SKSD01000026.1, on the reverse strand, counting down.
GCCATACGTGACCATTTCGCGTCGTCCTCGAGGGTCTCGATGAGCCGTTCGAGGTCATCCCTGAGTGTGTGTAGTCCATCAACGGAGTGTGATTGGAGCCTGAGGGTTCGATCGATAAAGGATGAGGCGTTGAGCTCGCTTGCCCGGCGATCGATCTCGTCGAGGTGGCTGTCGAATGTCTCGAGTCGTTCCTCGAGTGTCTTGGCTTGGTCGTGGAGTTCGTCGAGTCGTTCGGAGAGTTCCTCCAGCCGTTGCTCGTCATACACGGTTGGGTCGACTTCATCGGGATCGATGGATGCGACCATCGCATCGAGTCGCTCTTGCCAGTGGGCAGCACACGCCTCCCACTGGTCTCCATCTACCTCGCCGAACGCATCGACAAGTGATTGCCTGGCGGCTGTCAGCGGTTGTTGTAGCTCTCTTCGGCGGTTCACTCGCTCCTCGAAGGTGTCGATCGACTCGACGCCGGCGGAAGTGAGTTTCTCATCCAGGGCTGCCTCGTGAGCGTCGATTGCCTCCTCTAGCTCTGCGTGTGTTGCTCGTTCCTCCTCGAGATCGCGTATGATCCGGGTGTGTTGCTCATCCAATCGTGCCATTCGCTCACGTGACTGGCTCAACTCGCTATCGAACTCCTCGAGCAGAGGTGCGATATCCTCGATCGCATCCACCTCGAGGCCTGCATCCTGGGCTGATGCGATGGCGCTGATTCTCGAACCCTCGACCTCAGACAGTCTCGTATTCGCACGATAGAATACCCCGGCAGCCAGCAGGGTGAGGACGAAGAGTACCATACCGAACCCGATGGCAACCGTCGAGTCAGCGATAGCACCGGCTCCACCAACAGCACCTGCGCCGAGCAGACCGGCGACGATGGCCAACTTCGCTGCATTCGCCTGCCGGGCGGCACCGACCGCAGCTTGTTCACTACGACGGTGAGTCTCGAGTGCCTCACGTGCCTGCTCGACAGTGTCGCTTCTCGCATCGAGCACGTTCACCTGCGTGGTGGTATCGTCGAGACTCTCTTCGGTCTGCTGGCGGTCATGATCGAGCTCCTCGACCGTTGAGCGGCTCATCTCGAGGCGTTCCATGTCCCGTTCGATATTCCGGTGGAGTTCCTGTAGCTCCTCAAGACTCTCCTCGGAGAAAGCCTCTAAATCGGCCAGCTCCTGATGTACCGACCGGTAGGTATCGAGACGGTCATCCAGCTGCTGGTGATCGTGTACCGTCTTTGCCAGCTGAACTTCGTCGTACTCATCACGAGTGGCTGCCAACTCCCGTTCGGTGCGGAGTCGGCGACCGTGGAGTGCATCAAGCCCGTCTCGCTCGATCTCACCGAGTGTCTCCTCGATCTCCCCGATGAGCGCTGTCGCTTCAGCGTGGATGCTTTTCGCGTTATCGTGTTGATCTGAGAGGTTCAGTCGTTTCTCCGTGAGTCGGCCACGCTCGCGAAGGTGACCGACGAGGTTGTCGATCTCCGACGTGTGGATGTCACCGAGGCGCTCGATCAATCCAGTGTAGTACTCAGCATGGTCGGGCATGGCCAGGTCGGTATCTCTGACGACGAACACGGTCTGGAGACTGGCGACGTCGACCGGGGTGATATCGCTCAATGCCGTCGACCCGGAGAGGTCGTGGTGTTGACCATCGTACTCGACCACGACACGTCCGGTCGGGTTCGCATCCACCCTGAGGGGTGGTTCGAGCACATCAACCACATCGGCATCGAGCAGTTGCAAGACCGCCTCGAGGTAGAGCGTCTTCCCCGTCTCGTTATGTCCAGACAGCACCGTGAGCCCGCCATGGCAGCTGGGGGAACAGTCACTGAGTGGACCGTACCGGTCGACGGTCGCCTCATGGAGTCGCATACTCACCAGGCACCCCCCTCGGCGACGAACGCCTCGAGCATACGCCGTCTGACGGCATTTTTCTCCTCTGGTGGCCAGTCGTGCTCCTTGAGTCGCTCCTCGAATCGCTTATAGATCGGGTGTGCCTGGACACGACTGACCTCCGAGGCATGCGTATCTGACACCTCGACATCACCTCCGGCCTCTCGCACCCGCCTGTGAAACGCCTCCTCATCGAGCGAGTGGAACCCTTCCACGGTGACCGTGGCCTCGGTCTGCTCATGGACGTGTTCATCGACCCATCGGCGGATACGCTCGAACGTCTCCTCCTCTGACCCCGGGAGTACCGAGAACGTTGATGAGGCGTAATGGAACGTATCCAGCGAGTGAAAACCGATATCGCCATCCGGGTCGAGCTCGACCACACGTCGTTGATTTGTCTCGGTCGTGCTCGTCGACGCGGGCGTCCCGGGATAGACGAACGTACCTCGCTCGAGTCGTCTTTGGCTGTGGTTGTGAAAGTGTCCCGCGAGATAGCAGTCGAACCCAAGTTCGCTCAGCTGGTCGGCGGTGACAGGGAAGTAACGTGCCTCTTCCTCATCACCGAGTTCCCCGGTCTGAAAGCCGATATCAAGCGTACAGTGGAGCAACAACGCCTCGGTCCCCTCGAAGGGTTCACGCTCAGCTAGACTGAGGAGAACCTCCTCGACAGGTTCCTCGGTGTATGGAACCCCGGTGATGCGAAGGTCATGCTCCTCGAGTTCGTGGTGCTCGTAGGGTGTGTCTAGTAGCGTGATGCACGACTCGCCGAAGTGGATGTCACGACGGAATGCATCGACGTCGTGGTTGCCAGGGATGAGCAGGATATCGAACGGCCGGTCAGAGAAGAGCTCACCTCGAAGCATACCTCGTAACTCCTCGACATCTCGGGGTCGATCGAACAGGTCACCACCGATGGTGAGCACCTCGGCCTCGAGACGTTCGGCCAGCTCGAGGACCGACCTGAGCGCCTCCAATCGCTCGGGTGCATCCTCGCGAAGGTGCACGTCGGCGGTATGGAGAACAGCTGTCATCGTTCGACCGTCTGTGGCCATCATACAAAGCCGTTGTCGACCAGTTATCAATCGACCTGAGCAGGGTTGATGACAAGCGCAACGATTGCATGACGGCGATGCTCAAATCGGTATCATGCGCGAAATGGTATCAGCGGCGTGGGGTAACCCCCGCTTGAAACGCCACCGGTCGAAGCGTCGCCAGGGTGCGAACACCGTCGGTTCGTCGAGTTGCCAGATATCGACCGGTCTCCCTGGGACATCGAGGCGGCCGAGGATGGCAGTCGCCGCACGACGACCTGCCTCGTTCGCACTCTCCATGCTCGCCAGGTCAGTCGAGGTGCGTACATAGTCCCCAGCGAGTGTCAGGTTATCCACGCGAGTCTCAGCTCGCGGGCGGTCGAGGTATGAACCGACGGTGTTGACGAACAACGGTGTCCGGTTCTCCACGCCGTCACCATCTGCCGTGGGCGAGATGGCCGGGTCGATGACCACGTCGACGACTCGGTCTTGGTCGAACCCCTCGGCATCAAGGTGAAGAGTGAGCTGGGTAAGCACCTCAGCCTCGATCTCGTCAAGACTGCATGCACTGGCCGGTCGGTCGATATCGATGCCTGGTGTCTGCCAGTCGGAGATGATGACCGAGAGGACTCCCTGGATCGGGTCGTCAGCTGGTGGTGTCGTGTGCCAAAACTGTCGCTGTGAGATGGCGGTCAGTTTCCACGGTGCGTCGGCGAGGATGGCGTGTCCGGTGGTGAGTGTGATATCCTCCTCGAGGAAACACTGTAACCCAGCCATCCATGCAGTCTCAAGTCGGTCGATACCTCGAAGGGTCGGATCATGACCGCGTATCTCCTCAGGGAGGAGGTAGCGAGCCACCTCGAGCGGGACGGCGAGGACGTATTGATCTGCCTCGACCGAGCCGGTCTCCGCTCGAACGTGGTCGATACGGCCGCGAGGTGCGTCGAACGCGATATCCGTCACTGGTGAACCCGTGTGGATATCCACGCCGAGATTCTCGAGGTGGCTTCGCCAGGGGTCGACGAATGTGGGCGAGGTAGGTCCGTCGAGGATGCGCTCGGTCGGTCGCGTCGGATCGATCTGTCCGAACAGTAACTGGAGGTATATCGTCCCCATCGTCTTCGCACTCGCACGATCGGCACGCAGTGCCACCAGTGCCTGTGTCATGTGCTCGATACGCTCCCTGAAGGTACGCGAACGGCGGTCGATATCGAGGAAAGAGGGCCAGGAGATGGCATCGAGCTCGTACTGTCTGCGTCGTTCACACGAGGTGAGGATGTAGAGGAGGCGCTCGAGGAGGTGTCGTCGTTCACGCAGGGGAAGATCGTCTGCCAGTGGTGCGTCGAGGGCATCCATCCAGTCATCGAGTGTCCGCGGTCGGCCCACGGTCACGGCACGGTTGGGTTTGCCTCGGTGTGCCAGGAGTGTCTGTTGCGTCTCGATGAGGTGATCGGCGACCGTCCTCGAATCCATTGTTGGAATGCGCGACATCGTGTCGGGCAGATGGCGATAGAACGCAGGCAGGAACCGAAAGCCGTGCTCACCGTGAAACGGTGTCGAGTGTCCGAGATACTCTGCGGCGGGGAACGAGTGCGCCTTACCTCCGAGGTGGCCACTCGCCTCGAACAGTTCGACCTCGACCCCACGGCTGGCCAGTTCGTGTGCGACGGTCAGGCCGGCAATCCCACCGCCGATGATGGCGACCGTTGGTGGCACGATATCGATGTCTCGTCCTGAAATGACGTTAAGCTGGCGACGGATCCCATCGGTTGCGGTGATTGCCTAACGATTATTGACAACCCACCTGACACCATAGCATGGACCATTCACTCGTCTGTCAACGCTGCGGTGCTCACCACGACCCTGGAAGCTACCCTCGTGGCTGTCCTAACTGTCGGACAGCTGGTGAGGATGGCCGGCTCGAGGTGGTCATGTCCGACCTCGATGAGGTGGACTTCCCTTCCGTGGACCACTCAGATCGGTCGATGTGGCGCTACCGAGAGCTGTTACCACTTCTCGGTGATGAACCGATCACACTCGGTGAGGGATGGACGCCGGTACTCGATCTCGACCTCGGGACACCATGTCCGGTGCACCTCAAGAACGAGACCGGCAACCCGACCTGGTCGTACAAGGATCGTCTGAACGCGTTACTCATATCGAACATGACCTCCCTCGGTCACGCACACTTTGTCACCTCCAGTACGGGAAATCACGGTGCGAGTACGGCCGCGTACGCGACCCGTGCCGGAGCTCAAGAGACCGTGGTGCTACTCCATCCCGATGCAGACCTCCCCCACCAGGTACAACTGCGTGCCTACGGAGCCAAGGTGGCACGAGCCTCTGATTCGGGTCGAACAGCCTTGCTCCGGTCCCTCGTCGAACACGGTTGGTACCCGAGTGTCAATGTCACCGAAACATACACAGGAATCCCCTACACCACAGAGGGATACAAGACAATCTCGTTTGAACTCGTCGAGCAACTCGAGACACCGCCGTCGGTCATGATCTGTGCCATCGGTGCCGGAGACGGCCTCTATGGTGTTTGGAAGGGATTTCGTGAACTTGCATCGATGGGTGTCATCGATGAGCCACCCCGGATGGTCGGTGTTCAACCAGCCGAACGACCATCGGTCGTACGTGCATTCGACAGAGATGCACTGATGGTCGAACCGACACCAGGGCCGATGCCGATCGCCACCTCGACCAGCGGTCCCTCCGCTGGCGACCATACGCTCCGTGCACTGCGTGAGTCGGATGGTATCGCCCTCGGTATCGAGCGTGAGGCGATCCGCGATGCCATCATCGCCACCGGTCGTGCGGGTGTGTTCATCGAACCAGCATCGGCGATGACCGTCGCCGCGGTCGGACAACTACTCAAGAGAGACGATCTCACACCCGATGACCGGGTCGTCTGTCTTGGCACTGGAGCCGGTGTCAAGTGGCCGGCGAAGACCGGTGCACTCATCGGCGAGGTACCGAGCGTTGACGACACAGTTGCCTCACTGGTAAACACCCTCGATATCGACCCCACAGCACCGGAACGGACGACCACATAGCCGCGTCTCAGTCGTCCATCGCCGCCCGTTCTGCGATCATTTCGGACGCCTTTACCTGCCACGTGCCACGGAAGAACCCGAACGAGACCACCAGCACCCACCAGGCATAATTGAGGATGAGACCGAGGTAGATGCCAAGCAGACCGAGGCCGAATACGACCGCGAGTAGATACGACAATCCGAGCTGGAAGACAATCGCACCACTGAGTCGAGCGTAAAACGGCGTCCTGGTGTCACCAGCCCCTCGGAGACAGCCTGCGACAGGGGAGAAGATACCGAACAGGACGATGGCCAGTGCGAACACCGCCACGAAGTCGATCGCAATCTCGAGTGTCTCAAGGTCGTCGGTGAACAACCAGGCGATCGACTCCGTCCAGATCAGGAGGATACCGCTGGTCACCCCGAGGGTCAACACACCGAAGGCGGTGATAGCCAACGTGATGAACCGTGCCTCATCGGTGTCACCCTCGCCGAGGGATTGTCCCACCAGGATGGAGGTCGCCACACTGTATGAGCGATACAACGGGCCTCCGAGTTGCTGATACACACGACGGCCGATGTGATATGCGGCGTTCGCCTCCGTTCCAAAGAGGAGGATGATGGCATTGAACGGGAACGATGCGAGTGACGAGCTCAAGCCCTCGGCGAAATTTGGCAGGCTGATATCGATGAGCTGTTTGGTGATGATGAGACTCCGTGGGCGGGCGAGACCCGGTTCGGTCCACCGACTCACGATAGCGAGCACCATGAACACCGCCTCGAAGGTGCGACTGATGGCCGTCGCAACACCGATACCGATGATACCGAGATCAGGCATCCCAAGCAGTCCGAGGCCGAGGGTGATCGTGAGGTAGATGTTCAGCATGTTCGCACCACCGTTGACGAGCATCGGGGTGATCGTATCACCCGTTCCCTGCAACGAACGAGCCCCGACAAGGCCGGTGATACGCATCGGTGCGGCGGCGAAGACGATCAGGAGATAGGCACCGCCGAGCTCGACGACATCCGCCTCGGCACCCAGTATCTCGATAAGAAAGCCCGAGACTCCAAGGCCGATGAGGGTGAACGGCAATCCGAGGAGGAATCCCATCACCAACGCCTGCGTAATGGCACGGTCTCTGATGGTCGTCACACCTCGACCGGTCTCCTGACTCGACAGTGCAATCGCACCGGTGCCGAGGCTGAGGCCGATGCGAAGTGGGAACTGTGCGTAAAGGTCAGCGAGACCGACCGCTGCTACAGCGAACGGTGAGATCATCCCGGCCACGACGATATCGACCGTCCGCATCAACGTGTTCAGCGTCTGTTGGATGGCGATCGGCCACGAGAGCCATATAGTCCGCTTCCAGACGGCTACCGTCCGGTCGCGGGTGCTGGCCATATGTCGTCGCAGTTGGTTTTCGGGTATGACCGTATCGATAACGGCAGCATTCGCACAGTGCGTATTCGGATGAGGAGCCCCCAGTGCTACGGTCGACCCGGCTCACTCGTGACCGGCGATCTTCTTTGGTTCGTATGGCTCCTCGAGATAGTCGATATCACCCGAGTCCAGGGAGATATCGACAGCCTCGACCGCCTCCTCAAGCTGTTCAATAGAGCGCATCCCGACGATCGGTGCGGTCACAACATCCTTGTGAAGATGCCATGCGATGGCTATCTGTGCCATCGATGCATCATATGATGCAGCGAGCTCGGCGACGCGTTCGTTGATCGTATCACCACCATTGCTCCGATAGATTGTCAGCCGGTCTGACTCCGCTAGCTGCTGCCCCCTGGGTGTGGCGTCGACAGCAGCCTGCGGCCGGGCGAGGTAACCTCGAGCGAGCGGACTCCAGGGGAGTACGCCGACACGCTCGCGCTCGCAAAGTGGGAGCATCTCTCGCTCCTCCTCGCGATACGTCAGGTTGTAATGATTTTGCATCGAGACAAACCGCTCAAGACCGAGGAGGTCGCTCGTGTGTAACGCCTCGGCGAACTGGTGTGCCCACATCGAAGACGCCCCGATATATCTGACCCTCCCCCTGCGGACGACATCGTCGAGAGCCCTGAGGGTGTGTTCGATGGACGTATCGTAATCCCAGCGATGTATTTGATACAGATCAACCGTGTCCATGCCTAGGCGGTCGAGACTCTGATCGAGTTCCTGCTCGATCGTCTTTCGGGAGAGTCCACCGGCGTTCGGGTTGTCAGCATCCATATCGAAGAACACCTTGGTGGCGACGACCGACCAGTCACGGTCATGGCCAGCCAGTGCCGTGCCGAGGATCTCCTCAGAGGCACCACGGCCATAGATATTCGCCGTGTCGAAGAAGTTGATACCGAGGTCGATAGCTCGGTCGACGAATCTGATCGCATCGCGCTCATCGAGCTGTGTGGCCTCATCACGGCCGAAACGGCCACATCCGACACAGATACGACTCACCGTCATCCCTGTCTCACCGAGGGTCACATACTCCATGGCCAAGGCACCGAGGTCATCGACAAAAACTGTTGGGTCGACCCAAGCGATCATGTACGCCCGGTGGCCCACCACTTGTGAGAGCTATGAGGAGAGCCTCGATCCGATGGCACCACCGAGTGCACCAAAGACGAGTGGATACAACACGCCAGCGACGAATATCGCCGGGATGGGGTCTGGCCTGATACCGTTATACGCGAACAAGACGAGACCGATAGCGATGACGGGTAGGTACCCAACCGCGACGGTCGCACCGGCGACAGCCCCCTCGACCGGGGATTCACTCCGTGCGGTCATCGCCACTGCGAGGCCGGCGAGGAGCAAGAGGATGATAGGCACCAGGTACAACAACTCGAGGTTGCCACTTCCCTCACGGACCATGTCGACATAGAAGGTCGCCTCGCCGGGGCCGAACTGTGCCGTGATACGTGTATCGACGAAATGTGCACTGTAGTATAGCCAGCCAACAGCACGCCACGTTCCGATAGGTTCGGCCTGGAACAGGTCGAGTAGAAACTCAATGGGTTGCAGTGACTGTTCGATATCACGACCTCGCCAGAGGTACGTGATCACATAGCCGAGTATGAAGGCACCGATCCCAGAGATTGCACCGGCCACCGTGGTGCGTCCTGAGGGGAGGTTTGTTTCTGTGGTCATGGTGTCATCAGTCTGGGTTCGTCCGCGGTTCACGTTCGACCCGTGCCGGCAACCGAGTCAGCGATGTACTTGGCCGCCGGATCGAGTGCGACATACAGTCTGAAGGCGATAATCATGAGTATTGGGATGGCGATGAACAGGAACACCATATCGAACGGCCAGGTGGTCTCTCCCAAGATAGCCGAAGCCAGCGGGCTCAACCCGAGGTGTGCGACCACGACCGCAGCGAGGAGGATCGTCCAGCGGATGACCGATGCGATGTTCTCGACGATCACGGGTGGTCCGTCGACCGCCATCCTCGTCAGCCTCGCTGCAGCCGACGAGATGTACACCAGCAATCCGACGAGTAACACGGTGAGTGCTGCACCGATCAGGGCACGGATGCCGACACCAGTCTGTGGTACGATATACTCTGTTCCCGGGATGAACGTCGCCAGGTAGGCGATGAACAATATCGATACGATGCCAAGGAGCACCTTGGTCACCGAGCGTATCGTCTCACGCCCGATTGTCGAACGTAATGCATCTCTATCGACGTGCATGGTTGTGGAGGTGGGTTGTTCCCTGGGGCATATGAAGGGTCAAGAGGGTTGCAGTGAATTGCATAGGTTTGCCTCGGATTAATGCGGATTGTCCGTCGATCACAGGGGTTGTATACCGTACCGTTGACGGGTATGGTAGTGGACATTCGGACAGGAGTTAGGCTCTTGCCCCCGTAAGACGTCTTAAGGGGCATGTCAGCTGTCGATGCCATCCATCGCTATTACGAGCTCGTTGATGACGGGGCGATCGACGACCTCATACCCCTGTTCGCCGATGACATCATCTACGAACGACCTGGCCATCCGCCGATCGCCGGTATCGATGCGTTCCGGACGTTCTATGAGGAAAACCGTCCCATCGGTGAGGGTCATCACACCATCGAGCAGACCTACGTCGACGGGGCGACGGTGATCATCCGCGGACGGTTCGAGGGGACGCTGGCTGGCGACCCAGTCGAGTTCGGCTTCGTCGATATCCATCACTGCAATGCGGATGGTGAGATCGACCATCGCTGGACGTACACAGACCTCGCCACGGTCTAATCGATCGATTTGTCAAATGGCTCACTCGAGTACATCCACCTATCGTGAGTCTCACATCGGCGTTGATGGGGAACTCACGATACCTATTACGTCTCGAGTAACCAGCCAAAACGCCGCTCCCAGAAATCTTCACCTGGTGGCTTCTTACTCTGACCGTGTGTCTTCTGATCGATGATACGTCTCTCGAGGCGATCGCGTGCCTCAGTCAGTGCCTGTTTCGCGCCGAACCCCTCGCCGGAGGACATGAACAACCCACGGTCAGTGTAGAGCCTGATACGTGCGAGAATCATGGGTGTTCCCCGGAGTGTCTCGTCGTGTTCATGCAGATGGATCTTGGCATCGAGCACCGACATCTTCCCGTCACGACCGTCGAACCGATTGATCATCGAGACCACTTGGTCATATGACATATCATTCAACAGATCGATACCGTAGATCTGCACGGCACGGTTTCCACCTGCCTCCCAGGTGAGTGCATCGAGGATGTCGGTGGTCGTGACGATACCGACAGGGTTGCCATCCTCCGTCACGACCAGCGATGAACCACCGATGTCGAACATGGCCTCGACGGCCTTGCCGAGACCATCGAGGCGTTCGACGGTCGCGACCGGTGAGGTCATCACATCGCGGACGGGGAGGTCGAGAATGCGCTCGAGTTCACCCTCACGTGCACCGAACCCACCCCGGCGTGAGCGCCCTGCAAGGGCTCCTCCATGGGCATCGACGCCGCTCACATCACCGCCTTGACTCTGTTGCATCGAGCGGATACGAAGATCGACCAGGTCGTACAGACTCAAGATACCGACGGCCTCACGGTCCTTGACCACTGGGAGATGTGCGATCCGGTTATCACGAAACAAGTGAACAACATCACCGAAGGTCGAGTCAGGTGAGACCGCCACGAGATCATCACTACTCACATCTCCCACACTCGCAACATCGAGGTACTCTTTCACAGCCTTGAGGATGTCACGTGCGGTCACCACCCCGTTGAGGTTGTCACCCTCGAACACCGGGAGAATATCCGAGTCGCTGTCGACCATGAGCCTGGCCACACGACGGATATCCTCGGTCGGGGACACCCTCGGCATGGCACGTGCGATCGACCCGAGCTTCTCGTTCGGCTGGTGTCTGGAGGTGGCCAGTTGCCTGCGCGTGACCATCCCCTGGTATCCATCACCGCGGATGACGACACCTGGTACGGTCGCATCCTCGAACGTGCCGACGAGCTTCGAAATAGTGGTATCTGTATCGTGCGTTACGTAATTCGTCGAGATGATGTCGTTGATATCCATGTTCGCGTGATGATATGTTAATCGGGAGCTTGATTTGGTGTTCAGCGGGTGTGATGTAACCGTGTGGTCGACCCGGGGCAGCCGAGTCGGCTCCGATCATACGGTGAGCCCCGTGGGTGGTCACAGACGACCCGCCCGGTTGAGATGGGGAGCACGGTATGCGTTTCCGGCATGGTCACACAGCAATGCGATGCCACACTCTCGTTGTACGTGACCATACGTTCTTACACGGCTTAGTCGGTTCGTGCCATTCTCGTTTGTTGAGAAGGTATCTGCGATGGCACGGCGCACATCGTCCACAGTGAGTCGAGCTGTCGGTGCCGTGTCTCAGCGCCCTCTCAGCCGGGTGACGCGATCACCGAGCGATGGCTGTACCTCGAGGTACCGTCTGTATCCCCCGGTGGTGAGCTCGATACCACGCATGGAAGCCACTGCTTCGAAGGCATCGGCGAGTCGATCTGCACCGACAGCTGCGGCTGCTATATCATCCGCTCGGTACTGTAGCCACCGGCCCACTGCGAACATCACCAGTGCGGCGAGTATCAACCCGGCCATACCAAGGTCGAACGGCAACAGCAAGGTCACAGTGGCCATACCGATGCCGATGGCCACCGTCGCTGCCACCACACGGTACTCATCATACCACGTGGCACGTCGGGCGAACGCAGCGGCGACAAGTGGTCTCGCCACCGATGCATCGAGGTCTTCGAGGACATAATCGGTGATGAACAGTACCCGATAACCTGGTGGACCCCTGATTGTCACGTCGATCGATGACTCACCGACCGTCTCGATGACCTTCCGCCGGGTGATGCGTGGACCGATACCTGCCCTGAACGATTCGATACGCTCGACCTCGGAGGCGGTCGGGTTCCGCACTCGTCGGTTGAGATGGGCGATCAGCGGTCCGATCATCGCGATGATGAAGAACCCGACCGTCACAACGGCGACGGTGAGCACCCTGAGCATGGTCACACGTGTCGTGAGAGTGTCGAGTAGATTTCGATATACGACATTCACCGCATCGTCTCGCCGCCGTTGACGTTGAGCACCTCACCAGTCACGAAGGTCGCTTCGCGGAGATAGGCACAGGCATGGGCGATATCGCCAGGTTGCCCGAAGTGTCCGACCGGAATCGCCTCACGTTGTCGCTCCTTCTCACCAGGGTGTCTATCTGCGGTCATATCGGTCTCGATATGTCCAGGGGCTATTGCATTGACCCTGACCTCAGGGGCGAACTCGGCAGCGTGACTACGTGTCAACGATATCAATGCCCCCTTCGACGCTGAATAGTGGCATTCGATCGGCGCACCGGTGTGGGCCAGAATCGATGAGAGATTGGTCACCGATGGCGACGCATCGGATTGTTCCAACCAGGGGAGTGCGTGTTTCGTGACGATGAACGCAGAGTTGACATTCACGTCCATGATCCGGTCGAAGTCAGCTGGGTCCAGCTCAGGGGTGTACCGGTGATGGTCGATGCCTGCGTTGTTCACGACGTGGTCCACACCGCCGAACGCATCGACGGCACAATCAATCAATTCTCTCGCCCCAGCGACTGTGGACACGTCAGCCCCGACGACGGTTGACTCCTGGCCGTACTCTCGAACCTCACCAGCGACATCTACAGCGGCGTCCTCCTGGTTCAGGTAATTGATGGTCACATCGAACCCATCAGCCGCAAACCTGGTGGCAATCGCCCGACCAATACCCCGTGACGAACCCGTCACGATAGCAGCTGGCATGAAATGCACCTCGCAAGCGGTCCACTTCGCTGTTGTGGGCAGGTGACCGACTGGCGTCGTGTCACAGCCCTGTTCAGTCGAGTCTCCCGTTGAGCACCTTCGCCGCGGTGAGAACCGGGTCCCACGTCGGGCTGAAGGGTGGGGCGTACGCGAGATCAAGGCGCTCTACCTCAGCCACCGTCATACCTGCATGGAGAGCGGTCGCGATCGTATCGATACGTTTCGCACCCTCCCGTCCGACGATGCTCCCACCGAGGAGCAGACCCTTCGCCCGATCGGCGAGTAAGGTGACCGTGAGTGGCTCACTCCCGGGATAGTAGCCCGATCGCGATCGATCAGTGATCGTGACCGAGACTGGGTCGAAACCTGCATCCCTGGCACGTGTCTCCTCGATGATACCGGACCTCGCAGCCCCGAGCTCGAACGCCTTGACGATAGCCGTCTCTGCGATCGGACCGATCTCCGTGGGTGAACCGGTGACCGTCTGTCCGATCGCGCGTCCAGCCCGGTTAGCCGTCAGCGCCAGGGGTACGTAGGTCGGCTCGTTCGTCACGACGAATCGGGCCTCAGCACAGTCTCCAGCAGCGTAGATGTCGTCGAGGTTCGTCTGGCCGTAGGTATCTGTGGCGATAGCACCGGTCGGTCCGAGTTCGATACCGGCTTCGGTGGCGAGGTTGACACGGGGTTCAACTCCGACGCCGACGATGACCAGGTCAGCTCCGAAGCGCCCCATAGACGTCTGGACGGCCTCAACCCTCTGATTACCGTGAAATCCCTCCACTGCAGT
>SKSD01000027.1 GCA_007118145.1 Halobacteriales archaeon | reverse complement strand
CGTGGACAGCCCGTGTTGACATACGCATCGAGACCGAAGTGCATCATGCGATCGGGTGTGATCTCGTTCAATGTGATCAGATACGCATCGTCGTTCGACTCGACGATCGACTGGGCCACCTCCCAGCGACGCTGCCCGATCTTCGTACAGAAGATCACGCCCCATGTCGTGGCATCCATCGCGGCATGCACCGCAGCGTAACGCTGTCGCATGAATGGCTCAGGATCGGCCACCTCGACGACGTTGTTGACCGGGTCAGCGATGATGACACGTTTGTCAGGGTGATCCATGGCGAGCCCGAGGGGGTGGAACTTCCCACCACCGACGTAGAGCACCTCATCAGCATCGACCGACGCGCTCTCGTAGTTACAACCCAGGACCTGACCCTCATGGGTGAGGCGCTCATCACCGCGGCGTGTTGTGACGGAGAACCCGTTCGACTCGAGGTGGTCGACCATCTCATCGAAGCGATTCATGTGCTGAGCGGTCGTGACGAGTCCGATGGTCGAGCTTGATACCTCCTCGATCGCCTCGTCGATGATCGGGAGCACCTCGACGTTCGAGAACAGTGGGACGTAGATGATCTTGTCCGACTCCTTCATCGGGCTGTGGCCGAAGTGGACGAAGACATCGGAACGTCGCATCAGGTCGAGATCGAGATCACACGCACCGAAGCATGCCTCACCCGAGATGGCCACGGTCACCGCATCCGGGAGTCGCTCTCGCAAATCGCTCGCGACGGCCGTCGACCGACGTTTGAGCCCCTCAGGGAACTGCAACCCGACGAAGTGTGCATCACGCTCATCGACCGCCGTGAGGATCCGTTCGAGCTCGTAATCCCACTCACGGTCATGTTTGAGCGCCATCCCCGTTCGTCGAAGGTCACCCGGGGAGTACTCGGGTGTATCACTCATTGTGGCTGGATATCGGGTCGAGCCCTATAACCTCGGCGTTCGGACACTGTGTCTCGCCAGCTTCATACCTCGGCGACGATAAGTCGCGTCTATGAGTGTCGATCTCGACTCGAGTGCGGATGCAGCTGCCCTCGGCGAGGCCCTCGGAGACGCCATCTCACAACTTCCAGAGTACGAGGCGTTACGCGAGGCTGAACAGGCGGTGAAGGACTCCGATGAGGCACAGGAGTACATCGAACGCTTCGAACAGTCTCGTGAACAGTTCATGCTCGCACGACGCATCGGTGAGGCAACACAGGAGGACGCACAGTCGCTTCGGGCCATCCAGGAGGAGTTACACGAGCTGCCTGTGATGCAGCGGTATCTCGCCGCACAGACCGAACTCGACCAGCGCCTCGCACGTATCAACGATGCCATCTCCGACGGGCTGGACATCGATTTCGCCAGTGCTGCGGGGAGTTGCTGTCACGACTGAACTCGCATCACACGCTCATTTTCCTGTATCATCGATGCACGCGTGTCCACACAGCGCATCGTACGGAGCAGTGCTCAGTCGCTGGCGATCCCGATGATGCTGTCTGAGCGACTCACGACGACCACGTCCTCGCGAGGGACCACCTCGGAGGGATCGCGTGGTGCACTCCCGGGGAGGTCGACACGGTCAAGCTCGTCGCCGGCATGACGGTCGAAGACGACGAGTGATGAGTCACCGACCAGGTAGACCTTGTCACCGCCGACGGTCGGGTATGGTGCACCGACATCGATCGAGGTCGACCAGTCACGCTCACCGTTACCGACGAAGACGGCGATCAACTCCTCGTCGGTCGTCGCGAAGAGTCTACCTGCACGGTATGCGGGCATCCCGATCACCTCCGTCGATGAGGGACCAAGTGGTTCGTCCCATCTGATCGACCGGTCACCTCGTTCGAGTGCGATGAGCTCATCGGTACCGTCCTCGAGGCGGACACGGAGGTGGAGGTGATAACCGTCGACCAACGGTGGCGCGGTGAACATGGCGTCCTCCCTCGGGATAGGTTCCTGCCAGAGTCGGATACCATCCCCACGGCGCATGGCGATGAGTCCGTCATCGAGGGGAACGTACAACCGATCATCGAGCACGGTCGGTGGGTTGGTCTGGTGCACCTCGTGTGGGTCTGGGGGGTAGTCCCATCGCACCCCCTGGTCCTCCTCGAGATCGACTATCGCGATGCCCTGGCCACCTAAGGCGATGAGGAATCGGTCGGCTCCGGGTGTGGTCGCTGGTACCCACGGCAGTGGGAAGTCAAATCGCGAGTGTCCCTGCTCTCTGTCGAACACATAGGCATGTGTCGCACCGAAGAGTGTGATAAGGTCGTCAGCGATGACCGGTGGGATGACCATCGCGTCTGGACTGGGGTGGTCGTACTCGACGAAGCGTGACCATCGTTCCTCACCCGTTGCCAGGTCGATCGCAGCGACACCGATGCCACCGACGGTACCGTCTGCTGGTTGCATCCTGAACGCCACATAGGCGGATACATCGTCTGCGACGGGAGATGATGTGTGAACCTCGGCAGTATCGATATCGACGACCCCTGTGAGATCGTATTCCCAGTCGATTCGTAGCGGGGTCTCGAGAGATCCACGTGTACTCGCCTGGTTGTTGCCCTCACCCCTGAACATCGACCATCGCGAGGCGTCAGCGAGGTCGACACAGCCCGCGAGGCCGAGGGCTGCAACCCCGATACCGCCGCGTAAGACATCTCGTCTGGTAGGTGCCATCCGGTTGTCCCGTCTAGGCAAAGCCGAGGTATAGCGGTTTTCACTCGACCACGTAGGTTCGACCATCTCCGAGGTGGTGCCAGACTCGATGGGCTAGTTGTCGCAGCTCACACCGTGTCAACGTGCATCGACGACCGCTCAGGATTCCCTCAGCCGCTCATAGCGTTTTTCGTACTCCTCATCATCCAGCTCACCCCGTGCATACGCGACACGAAGCTCCTCTAGAGCGGTATCTTCATCAGTACCGTCACCACGGATGAGTAGCTGGAAGAACACAAACCCGATAGCGACGAGGAGGAACAAGAGGACGAGTATGCTGGCGAACCACCAACCCCCTGCTGCGTGCTCACCATGCATCCACTCTGGCCCCATCGCGGGGATGACCATGAACATGAGAAGTAGCGGTGCCATGAGGAAGATCACGACCAGTACCAGGATGACCCACAGGAAACGGTCAGAGGTGTTCATGATGAGCGAGTTCCCTCCCGGGAGTGATGGCCATGTGAACGATTTGTCACTCTCATGATACCTTACTCAGAGTTCTATCTCGGTCAACGTCTCGAACTGACCACAGTATGGACAGCTGAAATCGGCTGCGGTGACGTCATCCGGCATCTCGTATGTGAAGTGGAGATCGAACATGTCGAGCGGGCATTTTGTGTCGTTACAGACGACCTCCATTGTGGCTGGCATATATATTCACCTACCTGCAATTGGTCCGCCTGGCATAAATAGCGGTATGTCAGATTCAGTCGCCATAGGTCTTCTCGAGGTAGGTGACGATATTGGCAGATTCAGCCATCGTCACACCGGTATCGTCGTCGACAAGGACTGGTACGCGACGTTGACCGGAGACACGTTTGACCTCGTCACGTTTCGAGTGAAGCGCCTCGACCCAGACCGTCTCGTACTCGATATCGAGCTCTTCGAGCTTGTCTACGACCCGTTCACACCACGGGCATCCGTCGAGTTGGTAGAGTGTGATCGTCACAGATTGAGTTACGTTTGCGATGGTGAAAAAATCACGGAAATCAGCAAGAACGTAGCCGTGTGTGACCAACCTCACGACCGTGTCCGGCGGTAGACATCGGCCACAGCGATGACGATCACGAGAAACAGTGTGTAGGTCCAAAAGACACGAAGACCATCACGTACACCGAGGAGCCAGATGGCTGCTGAGATGCTCCCCAGACCGAGGAGCATCAGGCCGATACCTCGAACCCACGGTGTCTGGAACGTCCCCGAGTATCGGTAGCGAAACACCCGCGAGATGGTGATGAGCAGCCCGGCGAGGAAGCAGAGCATGCCGATCGCCCAGAGTGCGACCGGGAGTGCCTCATCGCTCATGAGGTCCATGATGACGACCTGCAAGCTCACGATCGCGCCGATACCGACCATATTCGTCAATGAGTACGCCCTGGCGCATACGAATAGCCGACGATTGTGCAGATGTCTCACTCGAGCTCGGCTGCGTACTCATAATCGGCCTCGTCCGCCGTGACCACCTCACCGTCGAGTCCAAGGTGCCAGCCCTCGACCGATGTAGGGTCATCGAGCGCCTGTTGCAGTCTCGACCGGATCGAGGAGACATCGACACCATAGAACTCATCCGGGACGGCAGCGAGGTACTGGAGAGCGGTCTCGAACAATGACCGCATGCCATCGTCATCGTCGAACGAGACGTGCTTGTAGGTGCCAGCAGCCACCTGCGTCATCCCGTGCAGGAATGAACTCTCTGTCGACCCCGCCCCATACTGATACCATTCTGCCTCGAAACAATCGTGACTCTCGTGATACGCACCGTCGTTGAACAGTCGGATACCGTGGATGAGCGCTCGCCGCAGGGTCGCGTGTTCCCAGGCGCCAGCCTCGGCGTCCCAACCCCGGGGGTCGCCCGACGGTGGTGGGACTGACTCGTCCCTTGTGTGTTCATCCATGGGTTCGCATCCACTGGTTAGTCATCGAAGGAGGCTGGAGGTTCGATCCGTCGACCATGAAACGGTAACGTGGCCTGCAATCTCTGTACCAACCAGCTATCCTCGATATAGATGGCAGCCACCGGCAGGCCGAGCATGACGAGCGTCAAGATGGCATAGGCGGCGATCTCGAAGACTGTCCGACCGATGATCGTCACCCCGAGGACCTCGAAGGTGGGATAGCTGAGTACCGACGGGAGCACCCAGTACACGATGGCGAGTGCGGCCAGTGTGAATGTGCCAAGTACCAACACCGCAGCACCTTGGTCGGTCGTGCGCCGGTGCCAGACGAAGTACCAGCCGATGATACCGCCGAGTGAGGCACCGATCGTCAGGGTGGTGAACTCGCGAGAGCCTGCCACATACGCTGCCAGGGCGATGATGAATGCGAGGGCGAACAACGGACCGGGATCGTACCCACGGTAGCGACGCCCGCCGAAGACGATGAGAAGACCGAGGAGTATCCCGATGACGACATCGCCGAGGAAATGAACCCCGATGACGACACGACTGATGGCGACGCTCACGATGATGAGACCGGCGATAGCATATCGCTGTCTCGTCGAACCGAGCTTCATCGACACAGCGAGCGCTCCGTAAAAGGCAGCAGCACCCATGGCATGTGCGCTGGGGAAGCTGTAACCGGGGTAGAACTCGGGTGCGAAGATGAGCTCAGGTCGTGGTGCGGCGAGGAATCCTTTGATACCGACAGCAAGGGCGAAGGCAGCCATCCCGACAGCGAGCACCCAAGCCCGTTTGCGACGGCTGTCTGAGTCACCGAACCAGTAGAGCATGATCGCTGCGGCGATGAGTACTGGGCCATCTCCCAGATGTGTGATGTACTCGAAAACCGGCACCGCTGGACCCAGTATATCACGGATGAGGATGTTCGCTCTCTCCCCAGGTGGGAGCGTCGCATCGAGGACCACCGAGACTGATGTGAGGTGCATATGTACTCGGGTGTGGACTGGTTGTAGAAGAGATGGTAGGTGGGACCGGACGTAAATGCATCGGCGACGGACAGTCT